>NZ_JBSHIM010000009.1:179539-207586 GCF_053618975.1 Microbacterium sp. NPDC055599
GCGCCCTGCTCGGCCGACCTCCCCTTCTTAGGGGGGGGGGGGGGGGGTTGTGGGGGGGGGGCGCCGCACTGGCGCCCCGCACGCAGCCGGTCAGACGGTGCCGAACGGGTTGTCGATCGCGATGCGCCAGCCGTGGGTCTCGTCGTACACCGCGACATCGGCCGTGGCGCCCGCGAGCGACACCGGAGAGCCGTCGGGAGCGGTGCCGTCGAGCGTCCAGTCGGCCACGACGAGCCCGACCGTGCCGTTCACGAACACGTTCCGGACGGTCATGGTGATCGGACCGCCGAGGCCGACGAACTGCTCCAGGCCCGCGCGCACCTCCGCCGGCTCGGACACCGGCTGACCCGGAGCGGGCACGAGCACCACACCGGGAGCGTTGAGCGCGAGCAGTCCCTCGATGTCGCCGGCGTTGAACCGCTCCATGAAGGCGATGTGCAGCCGGTCGAGCGACGTGACGGGTTCGGTCATGATGGTTTCCTCTCTGTGCGACGCCCGAGGCGCCGGGAACCGGGGTGGCTCCGCAGAGAAGGACGCTCCCCGCCGGGAAACGTGACATCGGATCCGGAACCAGTCCGGATCCGGCTCACTTGCCCCCGGGCGGGCCGACCAGCAGCAGGATCACGTAGAGCGCGACGATGCCCACGACCAGCAGCACCGCGAGCACCCACGGGCGGCGGAGGAACCAGCGCATCAGCCGGTCGTACCAGCGGCGGTCGCGGGGGTCGTCGGTGGGGTCGAGCCGCCAGTCGCCGCGCAGCCGACCGGAGCGGTGCAGCCAGATCTCCATCGGGATGGTGGCGTAGGGGATCACGGCGCTCGCCACCGCCAGTACGCCGACGCCCGGGTGCCAGCGCTGGTTGAGCGCCACCAGCACGGCGGTGGCGGCATAGGCGAGGAACACGAAGCCGTGGATACCGCCGCCGACCGTGACCACGACCCCGGGGGCGCCGACCGCCCTGGCGATGATCGCGGCGATCAGGATCGTCCAGGTGATCGCCTCCGCGATCGCCAGGACACGGTACAGACGGCCAGGGGTGCGGAACACGGGACTCCTCGGGTGGGGTACCCCTCCAGAGTATCCGCGGGGTCCGCGGCCACCGAATCGCGGCACCCGCCCGCCCCACCGGAATACCGGGTGGGCGCATGGCGTTGCCGAAGGCATGGTGACCGTGGACCCGGACGCGCTCTCGCACGTGCTCGACGCCGTGGAGCTGCGGGTCGGCGTGGCGCGGCGCATCCCGCTCGCCGCCGGAGGGCTGCTCCCGATCCCGGCCGAGCCCACGACGCTCGTCTACCTCGCATCGGGCAGCGTGCAGGGGCATCCGCCCCTCGGCGACGGCTGCCGCCTCGGCGTCGACCCCGACTCCCGCCGCCTCACCCTCGAGACCCGCGAGCGCCGCGACCACCTGGTCGCCGGTGACGCGTTCCTCACCCTCGGCCGCACCGCGTTCGTGCTGGAAGCCGACCGCGACACCACGCTCATGGTGGTCGACCTCGAGTTCGCCGACGCGACCTCACCGCTGCCCGCCCTCCTGCCGCCGTTTCTCACCGTCACCGGATTCGACGCGCTCGAGCCCGCGGCCGCCGCGCTCGCCGAGAACATGGGCCTCGTCGACCCCGCGGCCTCCCCCGCCCGGCAGGGCGACCCCGTGATCTGCCGCATGATGGCGAAGACCGTGCTGATGTCGGTCATCCGCGCCTGGGCCGCCAACGGCTGCGCACCCGCGGGCTGGCCCTCGCTGTCGAACGACCCGTTCCTCGACCGCGTGGTCGACGCCATCCACCAGGAGCCAGGACGCGACTGGACGGTCGAGCGCCTCGCGGCCATCGGAGCCATGTCGCGCTCCACCTTCGCCGAGCGGTTCCGCGTCGCGGTCGGCCGCTCCCCCGCCGACTACGTCACGGAGGTGCGCATCGACGCGGCCAAGCGCCTGCTCGACGCCGGGCGCTCCGTGTCGGACGTGTCGCGCGAGCTCGGCTACGCGTCCGACGAGGGCTTCAGCCGCGCGTTCCGCCGCCGCACGGGTATGACCCCGTCGTCCTGGCGTTCCGCCGCCCGCACTCCCGCCCTGGTCTGAGCGCCGACCCCGCCGCCGACGTCCCGGTGACCGATCGCGTCTCAGCCCGATCTCGATGGCGGGCCGCCCACGACTCCGCAGATCCGCGGCGATGCGACCGCTCGGGCGACGGGCAGGCGACACATCGCCGGGAAACCGCGGAGTTGTGAACCGGGACCGCGGGAGGCGGCGCCGCCCTGTGCTCCGTCAGCCCCGCGTGCTGAGCCGGTTCGACAGGCCGAACAGCACCGCACCCGCGAGCAGCGACACCGCGCCGATCACGTAGGCGAGCTCCACGCTCAGCGTGTCGACGAGCAGTCCGCCCAGACCCGCGGCGAGGGTGATCGCACCCTGGAACCCGACGACCACGAGACTGCCGCCCGCCTCCAGGCGATCCGGCATGCGGTGCCCGACCCACGTGTTGATCACGATCAGCCACGACGAGAAGACGAAGCCCCAGACGAGCACGACCACGCCGACGCCGATGATCGACCCGGAGAAGAGGATCATCGAGATGACCGCGGCCGCGATCACGAGCGGCGCGAACACGGCGAAGAACGCGAACGACCGGTCGATCACCAGCCCGATCGAGATGTTGCCGAGGAGACCGCCGACGCCGAACAGCGCCAGCAGCACCACGATGGTCGAGGCGTCGACGTCGGGGATGCGCTCGAGCGCCAGCCGCACGTACGTGTAGGCGAGGAAGTGCCCGAGCACCACGAGCACGTGCCCGACCATGCCCAGCCCGATACCGGGGCGGCGGACCGTGTCGACGAGCAGCCGCAGGCTCGACGCCCGCTCGGCCGGGACCGACGGCAGCGCCCAGCGCAGCGCGACCGCCAGCACCACCATCAGCACGCCGGCGAGCGCGAACACCATCCGCCAGTCGACGACCTCGCTGAGCATCACGCCGATCGGCACCCCGGCGACCGTGGCCAGCGACACCCCGGCCGAGGTGAACATGACCCCGCGGCCCAGGTGCTCCGGCCCCGCGAGCCGTGCGGCGACCGTGATCGACATGGTCCAGTAGGCGCTGATCGCCGCACCCAGCAGGAACCGGGCGGCGAGCACGAGCAGCAGGTTCGGCGCGATCGCGACCACGAGGTTCGACACGGCCGCGGCGAGCGCCATCCACACCAGCAGCGACCGGCGGTCGAGGCGCGGGAAGATCAGCCCGATCGTGGGCGCGACGACGAGTCCGACCAGCGCCGTGACCGTGACCGTCTGCCCCGCCTGACCCGGGGTGACCCCGAGGCCCTCGGCCATCTCGGTGAGGACGCCGTTGGGGAGGAACTCGGCGGTCACGAGCAGGAAGCCCATGATCATGAGCGCGATGAGTCCGCCGTAGCGGATGCGGTCGGCCCGGGTGGGCGCCGCGGTGGGGACGGGGGCAGTCGTGGTCATGCTTCCACCCTTCCGGCGCCCGTGCGTCCGCGCCCGACCGGTCGTCCGCCGCGTCCGACCGATCGTCCGACCCTGGACACGCGCCCGCGCACCCCCGTAGGCTCGTCGTCGCACCGGGAGTCGCCCGGGAAGCCCGAGCGGAAGGAGGCGATGAGATGAACACCGTCGTCGTCGCGCCCTTCGCCGACCACCTTCCCCTCGAGGCCGCCCGCTCCTGATCGCCGTGCGGCCTCCCTTCCCGGAGCCACACCGTGACCGATCCCTCCGCTTCCCCGGAAGCCGCGTCCTTCGACGCCTCCCCCTTCGATTCCCTCGAGACCTCCCTGTCCTTCGCCGACGTCGAACCCGGTGACGGGCAGCGCTGGACCACCTGGCCGTCCGCCACCCCGACCGAGCGCGGCCCCGAGCCGCGGCCCGCGTGGGTCGTGACCTCGGCGGGCGCGCTCGACACCGAGCTCGGCATCCTCAAGACGGGCAAGGAGGCCGACGTGTTCCTGCTCGAACGCGCCGTTCCCGACGACCCCGCGCAGCGCACGCTGCTGGCGGCGAAGCGCTACCGCGGCGAGGAGAACCGGAGCTTCCACCGCTCCGCCGTGTACACGGAGGGCCGCAGCACCCGGAACACCCGCGACACCAGGGCCCTGGCCCGCAAGTCGGAGCACGGGCGCGCGGTGGCTGCGGCGCAGTGGTCGTTCGCGGAGTTCGAGGCGCTGTGCCGCCTGTGGCAGCTCGGCGCCCCGGTGCCCTACCCCGTGCAGGTGAGCGGGACCGAGGTGCTCATGGAGTTCCTCGGCGATGACGACGGCACCGCAGCCCCGCGCCTCGCGCAGGTGCGCGCCGACCGCGACACCCTGCAGGAGCACTACGCGCAGGTGGTCGACCTCATGCGGGTGTTCGCCGCGGCGGGTTTCGCGCACGGCGACCTGTCCGCGTACAACCTGCTCGTGCACCAGGGGCGGGTGCGGGTGATCGACCTGCCGCAGATCGTGGACGTGATCGCGAACCCGCAGGGGCTCGACCTGCTGCACCGCGACTGCGTGAACGTGTGCGACTGGTTCGCGCGGCGCCGCGTGGAGTGCGACGCCGAGGAGCTGTTCGCCGACCTGCTCGCGGCGCTGTACTGACCCGTCGTGTCAGGAGGCCAGGCGGGCGGCCAGCAGCGTCACGAGCTCGTACACCACGTGGCTCGCGGCGATCCCGGTCATCTGCGCGTGGTCGTAGGCGGGCGACACCTCCACGACGTCGGCGCCCACGATGTCGCGGTCGCGCAGCGCGCGGAGGATGCGCAGCAGCTCACGGCTCGTGAGTCCTCCCGCCTCGGGGGTCCCGGTGCCGGGGGCGTGCGCGGGGTCGAGCACGTCGATGTCGATCGACACGTACAGCGGCTTGTCGCCGATGCGCGTGAGGATCCGGTCGATCGCGGCTTCCACGCCGTGCTCCTCGATGTACTCGCTCGACACGATCGAGAACCCCAGGCGCTCGTCGTCCTCCAGGTCCTGCTTGGAGTAGAGGGGGCCGCGCGTGCCCACGTGGCAGCTGGCGGTGAGGTCGATCAGCCCCTCCTCGCTCGCACGGCGGAAGGGCGTGCCGTGCGTGATGGGCGCACCGAAGTAGGTGTCCCACGTGTCGAGGTGCGCGTCGAAGTGCAGCACGGCGACCGGCCCGTGCTTCGCGGCCACGGCGCGCAGCAGCGGCAGGGCCACGGTGTGGTCGCCGCCGATCGTCACGATGCGCTGCACCTGCTCGCCGAGCGCCGTCGCCGCGCGCTCGACCTCGGTCACGGCCTCGGTGAGGTCGAAGGGGTTCACGGGGATGTCGCCCGCGTCGACGACCTGCGCGAGCTGGAAGGGCGACACGTCCTGCGCCGGGTTGTACGGGCGCAGCAGACGCGACGACTCCCGCACGTGCGACGGACCGAACCGCGTGCCGGGGCGGTAGCTCACACCGGAGTCGAACGGGATCCCCACCACGGCGATGTCGGCGCGCGGCACGTCTTCGATTCGGGGCAGGCGGGCGAAGGTGGCGATGCCGGAGTACCGCGGGTTCACGGAGGCGTCGACGGGGCCGATGGTGTCGGTCATTTCTCGTTCCTGTTCGTTCGGGGTGTCGAGGGTTCAGAGGGCGTGCTGCGGCAGGTGCACGAGCTGCACGCCGCCCGCGGCGATGGCGGCGCGGATGCTCGGGGCGATGTCGTCGCGTCTCTCGACACGATGCCCGGTCGCGCCGAACGCGGTGGCGAGCGCGGCCCAGTCGGGCTGCACCAGATCCACGCCGATCGGCGTCATGCCGCGGTCGACCTCGTTCTGGCGGATCTCGGCGTAGCCGCCGTTGTCGACGCACACGACCGTGAGGTCGAGGCGCTGCTCGACCGCGGTGACGAGCTCGTTCACGCAGAACATGAGCGCGCCGTCGCCGATCACCGTGACCACGGGGCGCTCGGTCTGCGCGACCGCGGCGCCGATCGCGGCCGGCAGTCCGTAGCCGAGCGTGGCATAGGTGGGCGTGTAGAGCAGGGAGTGCGGATGCTCCTGTCGCAGCACGCTGCCCAGCGCCATGTACACGATCTGCGACGAGTCGCCCGCCACGATCGCGTCGTCGGGCAGTGCCGCGGCGATCACCTCCGCGAGCGCCACCGTCTCGGGGGCCGTGGCGCGGGACTCGTCCTCGATCGTGGCCCGCTCGGCCGACAGGTCGCGCGGTGTCGGGGCCGTGTCGGGCAGCAGCGGCAGCAGGGCATCGGTCACCGCGGCCGCGTCGCCGGTGATCCCGACGGTCGCGGTGAGGTTCTTGTCGCGCTGCGCCGGGGAGATGTCGATGCGGATCACGGCTCCGCGGGCCTCGAGGCGCGGGGCCCACAGCTCCGCCTCCCCGAGCTTCGAGCCGACCACGAGCAGCACGTCCGCGGCCTCGGCGACGGCGCGGGCGGCGGCGAGGCGCAGGTTCGAGCCGAGCGACAGCGGGTGGCCCTCGTCGAGCACGCCCTTGCCGTTCAGGGTGGTGAACACGGGGGCGCCCAGGCGCTCGGCGATCGCGGTCACCTGATGCACCGCGTCCACGGCTCCCCCGCCGGCGACGATCACCGGACGTTCGGCGGCAGAGAGCAGCCGGCCGGCCTCGGCGAGCGCGACCGGGTCACCGGCCACGCGCTCGGGCATCGGACGGGGCGCCCGGGCGGCGGCGGGCACGTCGGCCGGGGCCTCCAGCACGTCGAGCGGGATCTCGATGTGCACGGGGCGCGGGCGACCGGTGCGGAAGAGGTGGAAGGCGTCGTGCACGGCCTCCACCCCCTCGGCCGCCGTGGCCACCCGGCGCGACCACTCCGCGATCGCGCCGACCATCGCCGTGGCGTCCTTCGTCTCGTGCAGGGTGCCCACGTCGGCGAACTCCGCGCCGAGCGGCACCCCGGGCGACAGCACGATCAGCGGACGCGACTCGCAGAACGCGGTGCCGATCGCGCTCAGGGCGTTCTGCAGCCCGGGACCCGACGTGGTGATCACGACGCCGGGGAGCCCGGTCTGCTGCGCCCAGCCGTCGGCGCCGTAGCCGGAGCCCTGCTCGTGCCGGTTGGTGACGGCGCGGATGCCGAGGTCGGCCAGGGGCCGGTACAGCTCCAGGTTGTGCGTGCCGGGGATGCCGAACACCGCCGTCACCCCGTAGCCGCGGATGGTCTCCAGCACCGCACGGCCCGCCGTGTCGGCGTACGGGGCGGTGGGGTTCGCGTCGGCGCTCATGCTCGTATCCTCGTTCAGACGCCGGCCGTGGTGCGGGCGGCGACGTGGCGGCGCACGCCGTCGACCCAGGTCTCGCGCACCTCGATGGCCGCGATCTCCTCGGCGGGCACGGCCAGCGGGTCGTCCGAGAGCACCGCGAAGTCGGCGAGCTTGCCCACTTCCAGCGAGCCCAGGTCGTCTTCCCGCCCGATCGACACGGCCCCCTCGATCGTGTGGGCGCGCAGAGCGGCGAGCGCGGAGATGCGCAGGTCGTCGGGCCCGAGTCGGTGGCCGCGGCGGGTGACGCGGGTGACCGCCGTCTGGATGGCCTCCAGCGGGATCGGCTCGGCGACCGGGGCGTCGGAGGAGATCGTCATGGGCACGCCCGCCCGCTCGAACTCGCCGAGCGGGTTGAACCGCTCGCCCGGGGTGCCGATGGCCTCCTCCACGCCCTCGCCCCAGTTGAAGTAGTGCTGGGTCTGGTTGACGGGACGGATGCCCGCGGTCGCCATGCGCGCGATCTGCTCGGGCGTGGGCAGGCCGCAGTGCTCGATGCGGTGCCGGGCGTCCGCATCTGGACGTTCGGCGAGCGCGGCCTCGATCGCCGACACGACCATCTCGATCGCGGTGGGCGACTGCGCGTGCGTCGCCGTCTGGAGCCCCGCGGCGTGCGCCTTGCGGATCAGCTCGGCGTAGTCGGCGGGCTCGTGGTACAGCTGGCCCGTGCGGCACGGGTCGCCCACGTAGCCGTCGGGGAAGTACGCGGTCCAGCCGCCGAGGGTGCCGTCCGCGTAGAACTTGATGCCGGCGAAGCTCAGGTGCGCGTTGCCGAACTGTCCGACGAGCCCCATCTCGAGCGCCTCGTCGAGCAGATGCGACAGCAGGTACATCGACACGCGCAGCTCCAGCCGCCCGGCCTCCGCGAGCCGCAGGTACATGTCGAACTCGCGGCGCGTGACCTGGCAGTCGCCGATCGAGGTGACACCGCCCGCGAGGAACCGCTGGGTCGCGGCGTCGAGCTGCCGCAGGTGCTCCTCCGGCTCATCGGCCAGGTGGAAGTTCGGGCCGTGGTGGCCGATCTTCACCCCGTGCACGCCCGTCAGGATGTTGCACGCCGCGTCGGACAGCTCCCCGGTGAGCTCGCCGTCGGCGTCGCGGAAGAACTCGCCGCCGTCCGGGTTCGGGGTGTCGCGGTCCACGCCGTTGATGTCGAGCGTGTACGAGTTCACGACGCCGCCGTGACCCGAGGCGTTCATGAGGTACACCTCCCGGTCGGACGCGACCTCGTCGAGCTCGAACCGGGTGGGGTGGCGCTTCTCGGCGAGGTTGCGCTGCTCGTAGCCGTAGCCGCGCACCGGGCGACCCGCGGGGAGCCCGGCCGCCGCGGCCTTCAGCAGGGCGACGATCTCGGGGATGCTGCCCGCCTTCTCCGGCCCGCAGTCCACCCACGTCATCATCTGCCCGAACATGAGCGGGTGCGCGTGCGCGTCGACGAACCCGGGCACCACGACCGCGTCGCCGAGCTCGACGCGCTCCGGGGTCAGCCCGGCCCTGGCCGCCACGTCCTCGCACTCCGCGACCGTGCCGAGGGCGACGATGCGCCCCCGGTCGGTGAGCATCGCGGTCGCGGTGGTGTCCGCCGCGTCCGCGGTGTGGATGGCGCGGGCGGTGACGAGGGCGGGGGCGGCCTGGGCCGAGCGGTCGAAGGGGGTGAGCTTGCGCATGAGGAGCCTGTTCGCGGTGGGGTCGTGCGGGTGGGGAGGCGGAGCCGATCAGGGCAGGCGGTTCGCCGTGGTGTCGGTCCGGGCGGTGAACGAGGCCGTGACCGGTGCCTCGTCGGAGTGCTGCGGCGCGAGGCGCGTGCAGATCCCGGCGATCACGGCCATGCCGAGGAACATCGCGATCACCGACCAGACGCTGCCGGTCCAGGCGATCAGCTGCGTCGCGAACCAGGGCGAGAAGCCGGCCCAGATCGCGGCGCCCACGCCGTAGGAGAGGGCGATCGAGGTGTACCGCGCCTGCGGGCGGAACATCTGCGCGAGGATCGCGGCGATCGGGGCGTAGGTCGCGCTCATCGCGATGCGCACCAGCGAGGCGAGCAGGAAGATGAGCGGCTCGACCCGTCCCGGCATCACCAGCAGGAACGGCGCGAAGGTCAGCACCGAGGTGATCAGGCCGATGTACATCACGTTCTTGCGGCCCCACTTGTCGCCGAGCCAGGCGACCGGCAGCGTGACCACGAACTCCACGAACGAGGCGATCGTCATGGCGTCGAGGATCACCTGCTCGCTGATCGCGATGGGCTCGCCGGTCGCGTAGGCGGTGGCGAAGGTCGTGGCCAGGTAGTAGCCGCCCGTGGAGATGGGCAGGATGCCGATGCCGAGCAGGATCGGCTTCCAGTTGACGCGCAGCGCGAAGGCGAGGGGCATGGACTGCTTGCGGCCCTCGATCTTCTCCTCGAAGACCGGCGACTCCTCCACGCGGTAGCGGACCCACAGGCCGACGGCGATCAGCACGATCGACAGCAGGAACGGGATGCGCCAGCCGCCGTCGATGATGAACGTGTCGCCACCGCGGGCCATGATCGCGAAGATGCCCGAGGCGAGCAGCGCACCGGCGGGGTTGCCGAGCTGGGTGAAGCCGCCGTAGAACGTCTTCGACTTCTCCGGGGCGTGCTCGACGCTCATGAGCACGGCGCCACCCCACTCGCCACCGACCGCGAGGCCCTGGATGGCGCGCAGCAGGATCAGGAGGATCGGCGCGAGGATGCCGATGTTCTCGTAGGTGGGGAGGCAGCCGACGAGCACGGTCGCGGCGCCCATCAGCAGCAGGGTGATGACGAGCGAGACCCGGCGGCCGAGCTTGTCGCCGATGTGACCGAAGACGATGCCGCCGAGGGGACGGACGAGGAAGGCGACGGCGAACGTCGCGAACGCCGCGGCGGTCTCGGCGAGGGGGTCGTCGCTCGGGAAGAACAGCGGGCCGAAGACGAGGGCGGCGGCCGTGGCGTAGACGTAGAAGTCGTACCACTCGATCGTGGTGCCGACGAAGGCGGCGATGCCGGCGCGGCGTGCGCGGCTGTGGACGCCGCTTCGGGGGGTGGGGGTGGTGGTCATGGACCCGCTCCTTCGCGGATGGTGTCGGATAGCGAACGATGCTAGGGACGTAACGACCCGACGGCAAGGGCAGAACTCCAGCGAGAACGGGGATTCACTGGACTTCTGGTCCCTTGTGCACGCAAAGCGGGCCTTCCCGCCGGTCGCACACGGGGTTACGCTGAGGTTCTGCGCGCATCGTCGTGCAGACCGGGGAAAACTGACGGATCGGGACGCAGCCATGGATTTCGACGCCGAACTCATCCGCGCGCTCCAGGAGGACGGGCGCGCGAGTATCCGCGCCCTGGCCGAGCGGCTCGGGCAGTCCAGGGCCGCGGTGGCCGCACGACTGCGCACGCTGCTGGCCGACCGCACGGTGCGCGTGGTCGCCGCGGTGGACCCGGTCTTCCTCGGCCAGCACGTCCTCGCGCACGTGTCGATCCGCACTGACGGCGCCGTCGAGGTCGTGGCCGAGCACCTGCGCGACATGAGCGAGACCGTGCTCGTGTCGGCCGTCGGCGGCGCGCACGACATCGTGACCGAGGTGCGCGTGGGGTCGATGTCGGAACTGCACGACCTGCTCGCCCGCATCCGCGGCAGCGCGGGCGTGCTCGACATCAACACCATCATCTACTCCACCGTGATCAAGGGGTTCTTCGTGTCGGAGTACCACGGCGGGGTCACGCTCGACGCGATCGACGAAGCCCTCGTGGAGCACCTGCAGGCCGATGGCCGCATGAGCTTCCGCGCGCTCGGCGAGGAGGTGCGCCTCTCCCCCAGCGCCGTCGCGACCCGGGTGCAGCGACTCATCGACGCGGGCGTCATCAAGATCAGCGCGGTCGAGGCGCGCGGCCTCGCGCACCGGCAGCTGTCGATGGGCGTGGGCATGACCCTCGGCGACGACGACGAGGCCGTGATCGAGGAGCTGCGCCGCGGTCGCGGTGTCGACTTCGCCGCCCGCACGCTCGGCCGCTTCGACGCGGTCGCGACACTCGTTGAGCCCTCGGCCGGCGCCCTGTACGCGAGCCTGGAGCGCCTGCGCGCGCTGCCCGGAGTGACCCGGATCGAGGCCTGGCTCCACCTCGCGGTGCTCAAGGAGGACTACGCCCGCACGCTCCGCCCGCTCCGCACGGAGTGAGCGCGAGTCGCCCGGGTCGGGGGTCACGCGGCATGCACCGCGTCGAGCCCGGGTCAGGCGGCGGGGCGGACCGCGTCGAGCAGGGCCGACAGCGCGGGCGGCATCCGGTCGAGCGGGAGCAGGCCGACGATGTCCGCGGCGAACCGCGCCTTGCGGCCCGCGGCCGTCCCGGCGAAGCGATGCAGCTGTTCCTCCACGACCCTGCCCCGCTGCGCCGGCTGCCCCTGGAACACGCGGAACCGCCCGAGCTCGCCCCGCGCCGCCAGCGCCTGCTCCACCAGCGGAACCCCGGCGGCACGGATCACCTCGTCTTCGAGGTCGCGCTCACAGCCGAAGAACCCTGCATCGGCGGGCACGCCCGTGGCGTCGATCGCGCCGTCGTCGCGCAGGACCCGGGTCACGTACGCGCCCTCCGCCGCGTCGTAGAGGCCGAGCACCCGCACGGCAGGCTCGACCGCGCGGAGGGCCGCGAGCCGGGAACGGAGGTTCGTGATGCCGTCGAGGTCGACCAGGTCGAGGTCGTCGAGCGTCTCGCCGAGGCGCTGCGCCGCGGCGAGGAACGCGAGCCGGTCGCTCGCCCCCTCGAACAGCACGACCGTGCCGCCTCCTCGCCCCGCACTCGCCGCCATCCCTCGACCCTACGCACCCGGTGTCCGTCGCGCTTCGACCGCACCCGACGCGGATGGCCGCGCGTCAAGGGTCTGCCGTTGGAGGGCCCGCCGCGGCACGCTGCCGACATGGAGCAGCCCGACGAGCCGGACGCGGCCACGGCACCGGAGCGCACGCCCGATGGCCACCACATCGTCGTGAACGGACGCCGGTGGCGGGCGACCGACCCGGCGATCCCCGACAAGCTGCGCCAGGAGCTGGTCGACGAGCTGATGGCCGCGCGGCGCGCCGTCAAGGCGGCAGAGCCCGAGGCGCGGCGCCGCGTGCACGATGCGAAGACCGCCCTCGGCGAACGCGGCGCCCCGTGGTGGGAGCAGCCGACGCCCGAGGAGTCCGCGGAGCGCATCGCGGCCGCCATCCGCACCCTCACCCGCAAGAGGGAGGGGTCGTCGATCTGCCCGAGCGACGTCGCCAGAGCCGTCGGCGGGGAGGCCTGGCGCAACCGGATGGACGAGGTGCGCCGCGTGACCGCCGCGCTCGCCGACCGGGACGAGGTCGTGGTGACCCAGAAGGGCGAGCCGGTCGACATCGCCTCCGCGCGCGGCCCGGTGCGCATCCGCCGCGGCCCCGCCCTCTGACCCGGGCGGAGTGGGTCGAGCCGGGGTGCCGCGCGGGACACGGCGCGCCGTCACCGGGCGTTCACCGGGCCCCGCCAGACTGCGAGCATGAGCGAACCCGAATCCCGCAGCGGCGCACCGGAGCCCGCAGCGACCGCGAACAGCGGAGCCGTCGCCGTGGTCGGCCTCGACCTGCGCGGCGAGACCCCCGCCCCGAAGAAGCAGGTGTACTCGTGGGCCCTGTGGGACTGGGCGACCCAGCCGTTCAACACGGTGATCCTCACGTTCGTGTTCACGGCGCTCTACCTCGTCAGCCCCTCGTTCCTGCCGCCCGAGGTCGCCGCGCTCGACGAGAACGACCCGGTACGGATCGCCGCGGAGGCCGACCTCGCGTCCGGCCTCGGTCTCGGCCTCACGGTCGCCGCCTTCGGCATCCTCCTGCTCGCCCCGGTGCTCGGTCAGCGGGCGGATGCCGCCGGACGCCAGAAGCTGTGGCTGGGCATCGGCACGGGCGCACTGATCCTCTGCATGTTCGGGCTGTGGTTCGTCGAGCCGGTCCCCGCCCTGTTCTGGGTGGGCGTGGCGCTGATCTCCGCCGGGTCGGTGTTCGGCGAGATCGCAGCGGTCAACTCCAACGCCATGCTGATCGGCATCGCGAACCCCAAGAACGTCGGACGCATCTCGGGCCTCGGCTGGGGCTTCGGGTACCTCGGCGGCATCATCGCGCTCGTGATCGTGGTCGTGCTCGACACCTTCGACTGGTTCGGGATGCCGACCGACAACGGACTCGCGTACCGGCTGATCGCGGTCGGCTGCGCGGTCTGGGCGATCGTGTTCGCCATCCCGATCTTCCTCAACGTGCCGGAACCGTCGCTCGGCCGCCCGGAGCGGAAGGTCGGCTTCTTCCGGTCGTACGTGCTGCTGGTGCAGGACGTCGTGGGGCTGTACCGCGACCCGGAGACCCGCTCGACCTTCTGGTACCTGCTCGCCAGCGCGGTGTTCCGCGACGGCCTGGGCGGCGTCTTCGCGTTCGGCGCGATCATCGGCACGGCCGTGTTCCGGTTCGGCACGCAGGACATCATCGTGTTCGGCATCGCGGCGAACCTCGTCGCGGGGGTGTCGACGATCCTGGCCGGACGACTCGACGACCGCCTCGGCCCGAAGCGCATCATCCTCGGCTCGATCGCGGCCATGATCGTCGCGGGGCTCGCGGTGTTCCTGCTGCGCGACGCCGGCGCGATCGTGTTCTGGGTGGGCGGACTCATCCTGTGCGCGTTCGTCGGACCGGCGCAGGCCGCCGCGCGGTCCTTCCTGGCCCGCGTCACCCCGGCCGGCCGCGAGGGCGAGATCTTCGGCCTCTACGCGACGACGGGACGGGCGGCGAGCTGGATGGCCTCCGCCGCCTGGACCGTGCTGATCGCCCTGACCGCGCAGACCGCGTTCGGCATCCTCGGCATCGTGATCGTGCTGATCGCCGGGTTCCTCCTGCTGCTGCCGGTGAAGGCTCCACGCTAGGACGCGACCGCCCCGCGGGGCAGGAGTAGCGTGACCGGGGTGACCGTGCTGCTCGCCTTCCTCGCCAACGTGCTCGTCGCGATCGCGAAGACGGTGGCCGCGGTCATCACCTCGTCCGCGTCGATGGTCGCCGAGGCCGCGCACTCCTGGGCGGACGCGGGCAACGAGGTGTTCCTGCTGATCGCCGACCGGCGCGGCGCGAAGACCAAAGACGCGCGGCATCCGCTCGGCTACGGGCGCAACGCCTTCGTGTGGTCGCTGATCGCCGCGTTCGGCATCTTCACCGCGGGCTCGATCGTGTCGATCATGCACGGCATCCAGGAGCTGTCCGACACCGGGCCGGTGGAGAGCCCGGTCGTCGCCTACGTCGTCCTCGGCATCGCGTTCGTGCTCGAGGGGGCCTCGTTCACGCAGGCGATGATCCGCTCCCGCCGCCTGGCGCGCGAGCGCGGCAGCTCCACGTGGGACTTCGTGCTGGAGACGAGCGACACGACCCTCCGCGCCGTGTTCTTCGAGGACTCAGCAGCCCTCGTCGGCCTGGTCCTCGCGGGCGGCTCGATCCTGCTGCACCAGCTCACCGGCGTGGCCGCCTGGGACGCGATCGGCTCGATCCTGGTGGGCGTGCTGCTCGGGGTGGTCGCGGTGATCCTGATCGGACGCAACATCGCATTCCTCGTCGGCACGAGCGTCTCCCCCACCCTGCGCTCGCGGGTCGGCACGGCTCTGCTGGGGCTGGACGACATCGAACGGGTGACCTACCTGCACATCGAGTACGTGGGGCCGAACCGGCTGTTCCTCGTGGCCGAGGTCGACCTGTCGGGCGACGCGCGCGAGCACGACGTGGCGCGTCGGCTGCGCGAGGTGGAGCGGCGGATCGAGGCGCACGACGCGATCGAGGCGGTCGTGCTGTCCCTCTCGGTGGACGACGAGCCCTCGCTCGACTTCGCGCGCGCCTGAGTCGCGGAGCGAGACCCGCGGAACGAGACCGGCGGAGCGGGGTCGGAGGCGCGAGACCGGCGGAGCGAGACCGGCGGAGCGAGACCGGCGGAGCAGGAATCGTCGCGGCGTCAGCGCGGCCAGTTGTCGGCGAGCTTGGTGAGCAGACGCGCGAGTTCGGTGCGCTCGTCGTCGGTGAAGGGCGCGAGCGCCTGGGTGAGCAGCTCCCTCCTCTCCCCGCGCAGACCGCGCGCGAGCCGGCGGCCCTCGTCGGTCAGCGCGATCCGGGTGCGGCGCGCGTCGTCCGGGTCGGCCTCACGACGCACGAAGCCGCCCTGCACGCCCTGCTGCACGAGGCGCGACGCGCGGGGCTGATCCACGCCGATCGCCTGGCCGAGCGCGCTCACGCTCAGCGGTTCGGGCGCCGAGGCCAGTGCCTCGAGCATCCGCATGCGGGCGGGGCCGCCGAGGCGTCCGGAGGGGTCGGCCATCCACGGCGGCATCCCGGGGTGCCCGCGGTGATGGCCGAAGTGCTCGTGGGCACCGTCGGCGTGCGGGCCGTCGTGACCTCCGCCGGGCCAGCCGTGGGGTCCGCCGCGTCCGCGCGGTCCGTGCTCGCGCTGACCGGGACGGCGCCCGCGGAGACGAGACAGCGCCTGGGCGATCGCCTCGGCGGGGTCGTGCGGTTCGGAGTCGCGGGAACGGGTGGCCATGCCTCGATTTTACATGCGACTTGACATGCTTTAGATCTGCATGTCACACTACATGTACATGCCGGATCACATGGATATGTCACCTGACATCCACCGGCCACCACCGCGGCCCACCAGCCGCCCCTGAACAGAGGACAACCCCATGAACACCACCACAGACACCACAGAGACTCCCCAGCCGCCGCGCCCGTTCGGCTTCTGGCTCAAGGCCGTCGACCGCCTCATGGCGGCCGAGTTCGCCGCCGCGTTCGACGACGAGGGCATCACCCGGCGCGACTGGCGCCTGCTCAACGTCGTCGACGGCTCGGTCGAACGCGAACGCCCGCTTCGTGCGCACAAGCTGCGCCGCCTGATCGACCGCGGGTGGGTCGTCACCGACGGCGAGGGCTGGTCCCTCACCGACGACGGCCGCGCCGCGAAGGAGCGCCTCGGCGCCCTGGTCGACGGCATCCGCGCCAAGGTCGTCGACGCCGTCCCCACGGACGACCTCGCCACGACGCTCGCATCGCTCGAGGCCATCGCCCGCGCGTTCGGGTGGGAGGAGGGCACGCCCCTCCCCCGCACGCACCGCGGCCCGCGGGGCCACCGGCACGGTCACGGTTTCCGCGCCCCGTTCGGCCACCACGGCCACGGCGAGCGCGACGACTTCTACGGGCACGACGACGGCTACGACGTCCGCCACGGCCACAGCCACGGCCACGACGGCCACGCGATGCCGGAGGGGCCGTGCGGTCACGGCCACCCGGGCGAGCGCCGCGCACGTCACGCGTTCGAGCGCGGCTACGACGCCGGATTCCGCCGCGGTCGCGCCGCCTGACCGCCGCACCACAGGGCGCCCTCCCGTCTGGGAAGGCGCCCTGTCGCGCGCCGGGGCTCTACATCTCGAGGTCGAGGAGCGCCACGGCGTCGTCGGGGGCGCCGACAGCACGGAGGCGTCCGCGCATCGCCGCCGCGGCGAGGGCATAGGGCCGTTCGTCGTCGAGGAGCAGCGAGCGCGAGTTGGCTTCCTCGTTCAGCGCGACGAGTTCGAACGCCAGCACGTCCACGTCGTCGACCGCGATCTCTCCGACCGCGATGGCGTGACGCAGCTGGGCCTCGATGTACCCGTGCCAGTCAGTCAGGGCCGCGCGCACGGCGTCGGTCACCGGCCCGGTCTTGGAGTCGACGTCGGCGGAGGTCGCGGCGAAGAAGCAGCCTCCGGTGAACACGCGGTCCTTCGAATAGAGCAGCGAGTGGCGCAGCAGCGCCGCGAGGCGTCGAACGCCGCGGGGCTCGGCACGGGCGGGCTCGACGATCCGTGCGAGGAAGATCTCCCTGGCGGCTTCGATCGTGGCGAGCTGCAACCCCTCCTTGCTGCGGAAGAGCGTGGCGATGCTGCTCTTGCTCGATCCGGACGCCGCGGCGAGCCGACCGATCGTCAGGCCGTCGAGACCCTCGACCGACGCCAGGTTCGTGGCGCTGTGGAGCACGACGCGGCGGGAGGCATCACCCCGTACCCGTCGGCCGTCCAGGATCGGGCTCTCGGACATCCCCCTAGTATACGAACGATCGTTCGCCTAGTATACGTATGATCGTTCGTATTGTTCCGGCGAAGGAGTCACGATGCCGTCCCTGCCCGTCCTGCTCGCCCGCACCGTCCCCCTGCTCGCCCGCGTCTCGCCACGGCTGGCGGGCGCCGTGGCGCTCCGCCTGTTCTTCACCACCGGGCCCCGCATGCGCGTGCGCCCCGCCGATGCGCCGACCCACAGCGACGCCCGCCGCGGCACCGTCACGGTGCGCGGCATCGAGGTCACCACGTACGAGTGGGGTCGCGGGCCGCGCACCGTGCTGCTCCTGCACGGCTGGCGCGGCCGGGCGTCGCAGTTCGCGCCGCTCGTGCGCGAGCTGGTGGCCGAGGGGTTCCGCGTGCTCGCCTTCGACGGGCCGGCACACGGATCGTCCGGCGGCCGCGCGACCGACGTGCGCGACTGGGTGACGGTCGCCGAGCGACTGCAGGCCGAGCACGGCCCGTTCGAGGCGCTGATCGGTCACTCCTTCGGCGCGCTGGGCGCCCTCACCGCCGCCCGCACGACCGTGCCGGTGCCCGCGGTCGCCGTGCTCGCCGGCGCCGCGGCGCCCGAGGCCTTCCTCGCCCAGTTCGCCAGCGACCTGCGCCTCGACGAGCCCACCGCGCAGAACCTCCGCGAGCGGTTCCACCGGCGCCTCGCGATCGACGAGGCCGCGGCGGCCGAGCGCTTCGACGCCGGACGACACCCGTTGCCCGACGGCACCGCACTGCTCGTGGTGCACGACCGCGGCGACCGCCGCCTGCCCGACCGTGACGCCCTGCGCCTGCACGCCGCGCACCCCGGCCGCTCGCGGATGCTGCGCACGGTGGGCCTCGGTCACACGAAGGTGCTCTCGGCCGACCCCACCCTCGACGCGGTCGTCGCTCTCGTCACGGGCGGGCTGCCCGCGGTCGATGCCCTCGGCACCGCCACGGCAGCGACGCCGCCGACGCGGTCGCACGTGACAAATGACGCAGAGCCCGCGCACGCCCCGGGCCCCACGGCGCAGTCCACGCACGCCGCACACCCCACCCCCGGGTCAGCTCACGCCGCACACCCCACCCCCGAGCCGTCGCACGCCTCACATCCGACCGCGGAGTCCGCCGCCCGCGCCTGATTCCAGGCCCTCGACCGACATCGCGGGCGACGCACGCAGACCGGGAGACCGATCCGCTCGCGCCGGACGCCGGCGAGCCCCGAGCTGCGGCGTCAGACCCGCAGCGGAATCAGCGCGGGCGCCGCGTCGGCGAGGGTCGGGAACCCGGCATTCACCAGGACCACGAGCGCGACCACGGCGGCGACGAGCAGCAGGAACAGGAACACGAAGATGAGGCCGGCGAGCACGCGGTAGCTGCCGCCCTCCGGCACCTCCGGAGCGAGCGACGGCTGCGACCAGTCGTCGGCCGCCGCAGCGGGCGGCTCCCCCTCGAGGATCGCGGGCGTCGGGCGCTCGCGCTCCGAGCGGCGCGTGGGCGGCGGAGGCGGCGGCAGCACGGCGTCCGCGGGCGGGATGTCGGCGGGCGGCGGGTCGAGCAGGCCGTCCGGGATCGGGGTCTCCGGCGGGGCCGGGGGGATCACGTCATCGGCCGGGCGGATCGCCGCGGACTCCGTCGGGACGGCCGCACCGGCGGCACCCGGGTCATCCGGGGCCACGGGCTCATCCGGGGCCGCGGGCTCATCCGGGGCCGCGGGCTCATGCGGCAGCAGGGGCTCGGGCGTCACCGGGCCGTCCGGGGCCACAGGTCCACCCGGGGTTCCGGGCTCCTCCGGGGTCCGCCCGTCGCCGTCGCTCATGTCAGCCTCCGATCGCTCCCACATCGGTCACGCCCACGTCGGTGCGGTGGAAGTTCTGGAACGACCGCGACGCGGTGGGCCCGCGCTGCCCCTGGTACCGGTTGCCGTAGGGGCCGGAGCCGTAGGGGTTCTCGGCGGGCGAGGTGAGCCGGAAGAAGCACAGCTGCCCGATCTTCATCCCCGGCCACAGCTTGATCGGCAGGGTCGCGACGTTCGCCAGCTCCAGCGTCACATGACCCGTGAACCCGGGGTCGATGAACCCGGCCGTGGAGTGCGTGATCAGGCCGAGGCGCCCGAGCGAGGACTTGCCCTCGAGACGCGCGGCGATGTCGTCCGGCAGCGTCACCTGCTCGAACGTCGCCCCGAGCGCGAACTCGCCGGGGTGGAGGATGAACGGCTCGTCAGGATCGACCTCGATGAGCCGGGTGAGCTCGGGCTGATCCACCGACGGGTCGATGAACGGGTACTTGTGGTTGTCGAAGAGGCGGAAGTAGCGGTCCAGGCGCACGTCGATGCTGGACGGCTGGATCATCTCCGGCTCGTGCGGAGCCAGGCCGACACGGCCCGACGCGAGTTCTGCCCTGATGTCGCGATCGCTGAGAAGCACGGCCTCAGCCTAGTCACCGCACGGGTCGCGCCTCACGCGACCTGCGGCATCCGCGTCACAGGGCCGGGGCGCTGCGACGCGAGAGCAGCGGGAGCAGCGCGGCCGCCGTCACGGTCACCGCCGCCGCGACCACCGCCACCGGGAAGCCGCCCGTCACGAGCACGGCCGCGATCGTGCCGAACACCGCGATGCCGAGTCCGCCGCCCAGGGCGAAGCCCACCTCTTGCACCGCCCCGACCTGTCCCGCCTGATCCTCGGTCGTGACCTCGAACAGCGTCGCGGCGGCGAGGGTCCCCGCGATGCCGAACCCGAGCCCGACCAGCACGAGGGGCAGCGCCACGATGCCGGGGTCGAACGCGAGCCACACGAGCCCGAGCGCCTGCAGCAGCAGCACCAGCACGGTGAGTGCGTTCGCCGACAGCCAGCGCAGCGCGAGCGGCGCCAGCACCCCGCCGATCGCGATCGCCGCGGCCTGCGGCAGCGCGATGCCCGCCTCGGCGGCACTCTGTCCGCGCGCATCCTGCAGGTGCAGGCTCACCAGGAGCACCGACGCCGACGACGCCCCGCTGCTGACGATGATGCGCACGATCGCCGGGCTGAATCCCGGCACCCGGAAAAGGGCCAGGTCGAGCAGCGGGAGGGGCAGCCGACGCTGCCGCCGTACGAAGAACACGAGGCTGGCGACCGACACGACCGCGGCCACGAGGGCCGACACGGGAGCGGCCAGCACCTCGTGCAGCGCGAAAACGAGGGCGCCGAGCGCGACGATCGACGACAGGATGCTCGGCACGTCCCACGACGGCGGCTGCGTGCTGCGCGAGTCCGGCACGAGCCACAGGGCGAGCAGGGCGGCGGCCACCGCGAGCGGCACACTGCCCAGCAGCAGCCACCGCCAGCCGGGCCCCTCCGCGAGGAGCCCGCCGAGCACGGGACCGAGGGCGCTGCCGGTGCCGAAGGTGGCGGTCCAGAGCCCGTACGCGAGCACGCGCTCCCTCGCCTGGAAGGTCGCACCGATCGTGGCCACCACACCCGCGACCACGAAGGCCTCCGCGACGCCGAGCAGAGCCCGGATCACGATGAGCAGCAGGCCACTGGTGGCGACGCCGCCGATGCCGTTGAGCACCGCGAAGCCGACGAGCCCGATCACGACGATGGTCTTGCGCCCGAACGCGTCGCCGATCCGCGCCGCCAGGATCAGCGTCGCCGCGAGCGACAGCGCGTAGACGTCGACGAGCCAGAGACCCTCGGTGTCGGTCAGCGCGAGGTCGTCGCGGATCGCGGGCAGCGCCGTGGACACGCTGCTGATCGCCAGAGCGCCGATGAGCACGCCGAGTAGGAGCGGCACCATCGCCATCCAGAGCCGGAGAGAGGAGCGGACGGGGACGACGACGGGGCTGGTGGTCACGGTCTCAGTCTGTAAAGTACAGGCAGGGGCCACAAGTACCGACATTGTCGTCACGTACTTACCGTTTGGATACTGTGGAGGCGCGATGCGCGAGAAGACGGCCAGGATCGTCCGCGAGTGGACCGAGACCTGCGACGCGGAGGTCTCGATCGCCGTGCTCGGCGGCGCATGGAAGCCGAGCATCCTGTCGCTGCTCGCCGAGCACGGCGTGCTGCGCTTTGGTGAGCTCGGGCGCCTGTTGCAGGACCCCACGTCGCGCGTGCTC
Organism: Microbacterium sp. NPDC055599; assembly: GCF_053618975.1. Taxonomy (NCBI): domain Bacteria; kingdom Bacillati; phylum Actinomycetota; class Actinomycetes; order Micrococcales; family Microbacteriaceae; genus Microbacterium; species Microbacterium sp. NPDC055599. The sequence continues at coordinate 200,955 of NZ_JBSHIM010000009.1, forward strand.
ACCCGGCAGCTGCGCGAGCTGGAGGCGGACGGCCTGATCACCCGCACGGTCTACCGCGAGGTGCCGCCCAAGGTGGAGTACCGGCTGAGCGAGCTGGGTGCGACCGCGACCCCGCTCGTCGACGCGCTCACGCGGTGGGGCACGATGTACGCGGGGCAGCAGCGCGACACCCCCGCGACGGCGGACGCCACGGCCTGACGCCGCGGTTCACGCTTTGGCCATCGCCCCGGAGACGGGTAGGCTTGCCCTCACCTGCTCTCGGGCGGGTTCGGGGCTGTAGTTCAATGGTAGAACTTCTGCTTCCCAAGCAGACAGCGCGGGTTCGATTCCCGTCAGCCCCTCCAATACCCTTCGCACGATCGGCACCGGCACGGTGTCACCCTCTGGTGCGATCTCGTCGATGCCACTCTGATGCTCCGCGACGACTCCGCCCTCGTCCACGGGCCCAGGCGGCGCAACGACATCGGGAGCCTGCGCAGCAGGAATGCCGGCACGGAGGATTTGACGCCTCCCCGAACGGCAACGTAGGTTACAGGACGGTAACGGTCCTCCCGAAGGGGCCGTGACCCGAGATCATCTGCTCGCGGAAGGACCCCGTCACGACTGCTCTACCCTCCGGACGTTCGCTCGAGAACGCCCCGCTCGACCCCGCAGCATCCGCGATCGACTCCCGGCCCCTGCTGCGCCGCGACCGACGTCGCACGTCCGCTCCGACCCCGTCGGAGGAGCCGACCCCCGCGGCGACGGTGACGCCGACCCCGTCCTCGCCCGCCACTCGGGCCGCCATCCGCTCCCGGGCCCTCCGTCCCGAGCCGCAGGGTGCACCGACCGTTGCCACCGCCGCCGCGCAGACCGTTGCTGCCGCAGACCCCACCCGCGCCGCAGCAGCGACTCCGGTCGCCGCCACAGCAGAGCCGACCCTCGCCGCAGCCGACGCGCCCGCCTCCCCCGCAGAGACTTCCGTCGCCAGCGAGCCTGCCATCGCCGCCGAGCCGACCGCTACCACCGAGCCTGCCATCGCCGCCGAGCCGACCGCCGCCGCCGCCGAGCCGACCACCGCCGCCGCCGAGCCGACCACCGCCGCCGAGCCTGACACGACCGCCGAGCCTGACACGACCGCCGAGCCTGACACCGCCGCCGAGCCGACCACCCCCGCACCGACCGGATCCCGCACCGCCCGCACCCCGCGGGTCTCGCGGCGTCCGCGGCGGACGGACCGCCCGCGGGGCCGGGGCGCATCGAAGATCAAGGCGCTCGGTGCCGTCCTCGCCGTCGGCGTCATGGTCACCGGGGCCGCCCTCCCGGTGCTCGCCCCCGGGGGCGACCACGCCGTGGCGACCGTCGCCGGTGCGGCAGCGCTGAAGGACGCCGCCCAGTCGTACACGGCCACCGATGCCATCCGCGCCACCATCTCCGCGCGCGGCTCCTTCGCGGCGACCACGCCGGAGGAGATCAAGGAGACCCACGCCCGCGCGGCCGCAGCCGCCATCGCCGCGGGCATGCCGCTCAGCAGCGCGATGGACATCCCGATCGCCGACCGGGTGGTGATGCCGATGGCCGACGGCTCGTACTCGTTCACCGATGGCTTCGGGGCCGCCCGACCGGGCCGGTCGCATCTGGGTCAGGACTTCGCCGCCGGCATCGGCACCCCCATCAACGCCGCCATGAAGGGCTGCGTCTCGCGCTCCACGGAGAGCTATCAGGGCTACGGCGTCACGATCCAGGTCGAGAGCATCGTGAACGGCCAGGCGGTCAGCACCGTGTACTCGCACATGAAGAACGGCACGCGCGCCGTCGAGGTCGGTGACTGCGTCGAGGCCGGCCAGTACCTCGGCGACGTCGGCTCGACCGGCTACGTGTTCGGCTCGTGCCTGCACTTCGAGGTGCACATCAACACGGTCGCGATCGACCCGCTGCCGTGGCTCAGGGACAACGTGAGCTGACCGCGGCGCGCACGCTCCCGCGGTCCGGCGTCCCTACGATGGGATCATGCCGCCCGTCGACACCCTCGCCCTCGTCGGCGAGGTGCTGTCCTGGATCGGGCTCGGCGTGGGGGTGCCGCTGCTGCTGATCGCCCTGCTCATGCGGCTGGCCGAGGGCCCGTGGCTCCCGGTCGACATCGCGATCATCGAACGCGACGGCGCCACGATCGCCCGGTGGTTCGCGGGCGGCGACTTCCACGAGCGACCACTGCGCCACGGCGAATCCTCGACCGCGGACGACGGCTTCACCACGGGCGTCGTCAGCAGCCACAACCCCGCCAGGGCACGGGTGGGCGAACCGCCGCACGCCCGGCGCGTCGTGCGCACGCTCGGGATCGTGTTCACCGCGGTCGGGGTGCTCGGGCTGATCGGCTCGTTCGTGCCGCTGTTCCTCGGCTGACGCGGGCGCGGTCTATGCCCCGTCGTACCGCTCCCCCACCGGAACGGCCACGGGCAGCACGTTCCCCGGAGGTGCGAGCGGGCAGGCCCACGCCGGGTCGTACGCGCACGAGGGGTTGTACGCGAAGTTGAAGTCGAGCACGATCGTGCCGCTCGCGGCATCCCCGCCCAGGTCGGCACCCTTGATCGTGTCGAGCAGGTAGCGCCCACCGCCGTACGTGCCGCCCGGATGCCCGGCTGATGCATCGCGCACCGGCACGAACAGCCCGCCGCCGTACGAGCGCAGCCGCCACACGTCGAGGGTTCCGGCGTCGGGGACCTCGACCACACCGACGCGCTCGAACGGCACCAGGCCGTCGGTACCCGTCGCGAACTCGAACGCCGCCGGCTCCGCCTCCAGGATCGGCAGTGCGAACCGCCACTGCGGGTCGTACGGCGCGATCGGCAGCCCCTCGAACAGCACCCGATCCTCCGGCAGCAGCGGGGTGGCCGGGTGGTGCAGCATCAGCTCATCGCGTTCGATGCGCCACAGCTCGTGCGCCTCCTCCGGGGAGTCCGCGCGGCGGACGGCCTCGTACAGGGCGAACACCCGCCGCCGCCAGTCGACCACGTCCACCGCCGCACGGGCGCTCGAGCTCGTCATCACCCCAGGCTAGTTCGCGTCGCGCGGGCGGGATCAGGTCTGCGCGGTCAGGCGCCCCGCTCGAGCATGTCGGCGTAGCCGTCCTCGAACGACGGGTAGTCCAGGTGGCCGAGCAGCGAACGAAGCAGAGCGCCGTCGTAGACGAAACCGCTCACGCTGCCGCCGTCGTCGGGAGGCACCGGCAGCCCGAGGCGCGCGGCGAGGAACGCCACGACGGCGCCCAGCGGGGCGGGAGCCGCGTCCACCGCGTGCACGAGCGACGGCGGCTCGGGCATCCGCAGCAGCAGGTCGAGCGTGCGCACGAGGTCGGTCTCATGGATGCGGTTCGTACGGCGCCGGGGGTTCACGGGTGCCCCCTCACGCACGCGGCGCACCAGGAAGTCGCGCCCCGGACCGTAGATGCCCGCGGGCCGCACGACCACGGCGCCGAAGAGGTCGACCGCAGCGCGCTCACCCTCCCGCAGCCCGCGACCGCGGTCGGTGACCGGCTCCGGGGCGTCGCGCTCGGTGAGCGGGGTCGGGCTGCCCGCACCGTCGAACACCCCGGTGGACGAGACGAAGACCGTGCGCGCGGGCCGGGAGGGCAGGGCCGCGGCGAGGTGCGCGAGCACGGACGGGTACGCGGAGGCGCCCGTGCCCGGCGGCAGCGTGACCACCACGGCATCGACCGCGGGCAGGGGCTCGGGCAGCGGGGCGGCGAGATCACCCGCGACGCCGGTCACCCCCTGGGGCAGGGGCCCGTCGCTGCGGCGGAGGGCGACGACCTCTCCCCCGTCCGCCACCAGCCGTGGGGCCAGCCGCGCGCCGAGCTTGCCGAAACCGACGAGCAGCGTGCGGTGAGGAGGCGGGGCGGCGGTCACCCGTCCAGCCTCCCACGGCGCGGGGGCCGCGGGCGCGGACGTAGGCTGGATCGGTGGCGGAATCGCAGGGGCGGGTGTGGACGGGGGTCCTGCGCGTCGGCCCGCACCGCGGCGACCATCGCGTCGCGATCCGAGCCGCCGTGAGCGTCGCCGTCCCGCTGCTCGTGCTCTGGGCGCTCGGCCGGCTCGACCTCAGCATCTACGCGAGCTTCGGCGCCTTCGCCGCGCTCTACGGCCGCCACGACGGGTTCCGCGACCGCATCCGCATGCAGGCCAGCGCGGGCGGGGTGCTGCTCGCGGCGATGCTGATCGGCACGGCGCTGTCGGTCCTGGCCGCCCCGACGGTCGTCAGCGTGGTCGTGGTCGCGCTCGTCGCCGCCGCCGTCACCCTGCTGGCGTACACGATGCAGTGGCACCCACCAGGGCCGCTGTTCACGGTGTTCGCGACCGGGGCGTGCGCGACCATCCCCGCCACCGCCGGCTCGTTCGGCTCCGTGCTGCTGGTGGGCGGGTCGAGCGTGCTGTTCGGCCTGGCCCTCACCGCGCTCGTCGCCGTCGCCACACGGACCACGGGAGAGGGAGCGCCGAAGGTGCGCCCCACCGTGGGTCCCGTCGCGGTCGAGATGGCGGTCTCGGTCGCCATCGCCATCGTGGGCGCCGGGATCGCGGGGCTTCTGCTCGGCGGCACGCACTGGTACTGGGCGGCGGTCGGTGCGGTCGCGGCCGTGAGCGGCGCACAGCTCAACGCCCGGATCATCCGCGGCATCCAGCGCCTGATCGGCACACTGCTCGGGGTGCTCGTCGCCGCCGGGGTGCTGGCGCTCGACCTTCCGCCGATCGCCGTGATCGCCCTGGTCGTGGTGCTGCAGGGAGTCGCGGAGCTGTTCATCGGCCGCAACTACGGCATCGCGATGGTGTTCGTCACCCCGCTCGCGCTGCTGATGGTGCACCTCGCGGCCCCGACCCCGGTCGACGCGCTGTTGACCGACCGCGTGCTCGAGACCCTCATCGGCGTCGCGGTCGGCACCGTGGTCGCCGTGGTGTCCGCCGCGCTGCGCCGCCGCCTCGGCCGCCGCCTCACCCGCCCCTGACCCCTGACACACAGAAGCGCCGCACCCCGAGGGGATGCGGCGCTCCGGTGTCGGTGCCGTCAGGTGCCGGGGTAGGCGCGTAGGCGAGCGGACCCGTCGGGGTTGATCGTCACCGAGCCGCCCGAGCACGGCGGATTGGACTTGCCCACCACGTACGGCACGAGCAGGCCATCGAGCCTCAGCGGTGCGTACACGGCGTCGCTGTTCTCCTGATCGAGACACTGGGCTGTGGAATCGTTCCAGTTCCAGTACTCGACCCACGACGCCTGGGGTGAGATGAGCGCACCCTGCTGCGGCACGAACAGGTTGCCGATCGAGAAGCTCGTGCCGTCGGCCGTGTCGGTCACCGTCGAGTTCCACCAGCCGGGGCGTCCGGGGATCTCCGCGACGCGGAAGACATACGTCCGACCGGTGGTCCACGGACGGAACACCCGGACGGATCGGCCGGGCGCACCGTCGGTGTCGCCGGCCATCACCCCGTGCAGGCTCGGATTGACCTCGGCGTCGGTCGCCCCCCAGAGGGAGAACAGCCACTGCCTTCCGTTCGTGTTCCCGTAGGTCTGCACGCCGGTGTAGCCGCCCGACGTTCCAGAGATCCCGAACTGGTGGCTCCAGAAGATGTTCGCGGTCATCGTCGGCATCACCCGCAGCAGCGTGCTGAACTCGGCGACTCGGCCCGCGGCCGTCGCGCGGGGGTACGCGTAGAGCCCGGGCACTCCGGTTCCGTTCGTGTCGGCCTTCGGGTCCGGGGGCACGTCCATGATCCGGAAGGGCGATGAGAGCGCCCGGTGATGCGCGGCACCGGCGCTGAACGAGCTGGCCGACACCAGGTCGGCCACGAGCACCGTCTGCGCGTTCCATCCCGTCGGGACGGCGGCGTTGCTCACCCCCGCCACCGAGAACGTCAGGTCCGCCGGCGCTGCGAGGTCGCGCGCGAGGCGGTAGACCGCGTACGCGAACTTCCGCGAGCCGGTGTTCGGGTTGTAGTTCTCCGTGTAGTACTCGTCGGGGTCTCGCACCCAGAGGCCGTCCGAGGTGCTCGCTCCGACGGCCGGACCGCGGAAGAAGGCGAAGCCCGACGGGAAGATCCCGGCGTCCGCGCCGATGAACAGGCGGGATCCCGCAGGAAGCGAGACCCCGGGCGCCAGCTGCAGACGGAAGCGCGCCTCCAGCAGGTAGTTCTCCGGCCATGTCGGATCGCCGGTATCGCGATCGCTCCCCGCCGGAGGCGAGTCGAAGCCGACGAACGACACGGTCACTCCATCCGGGACGGAGTCCGCGGCCGCGGAGACCGGTGCGGCGGTGGAGGCGAGCGCCGCCATGGCCACCCAGGCCGCGCTCTTGGCGAAAGTCCGTCTGCTGATTCCTTCGGTTCCCATGCGAGGGTCCCCCTATCTCGGGTCGATCTTCGCCGGTCGCGTTCGACCGGCCCCCGCTCGGCCTCCGCAGGATGCCACGGCGTCAGAGAGCCCACCTGATCGCTCGCTGATTATTCTCCGGACGGTCGCCCCCCTGACCCCTGACACGCAGAAGCGCCGCACCCCCGAGGGGATGCGGCGCTCCGGTTTCACGGTGTCACTCGGCTGCGGTGATCTTCTTCTCTTTGTCGGTGTTTAGCCCGCGGAACAACACCGCAGCGATGATCGCGCCGACAAAC
>NZ_JBSHIM010000010.1:0-166017 GCF_053618975.1 Microbacterium sp. NPDC055599
CGGGAAAAGACCGGGAAACAAATGGGGGGGGGGGGGGTCATCCGGGGATGGGGGGAGGAGGGGGGTTTTTACGGAGCCCTGTCCCCCCTTCCCCCCCGCTGCGGCTCGAGGTCGACTGGGCGGAGGGGGCGGACGCCCTCGGTCCCGGCGAGGTGCTGGTGGGCACGCACCTCGCGGCGAACCTGGGCCTCGGCCCGGTCGAGCGGGCGCCCACCGTGAGCATCGACGGGGAGACGTTCGTGGTGGCCGGGGTCGTGTCGTCGTCGCCACGGCGCACGGATCTGCTGGGCAAGGCGATGATCCTCGCGGCGGCCGACGCGGCACCCCCCGTCGGCTCGGTGTCGGGCTACCTCGTGACGCGCGCGGGTGCTGCCGGCCAGGTCGCGGCGGAGGCCCCGGTGGCGTTGGATGCGTTCCGGCCGGAGCGCTTCGACGTGTCGCAGCCGCCGGCGCCGAGTGCGACCCGCGAGAAGGTGGAGGCCAGCGTCGGCATGAGTCTGGCGGTGCTCACGGCCGTGGCACTGGTCGGCGGCGTGCTGTCGATCGTGCTGGCGACGGTGAGCTCGGTCGCGGAGCGGCGCGCGGAGATCGGACTGCGGCGAGCGCTGGGGGCCAGACGGCTGCACGTGAGTGCGATGCTGGTGGCGGAGTCGATGCTGCTCGGCGTGCTCGGCGGGCTGGTGGGGGTGGTCCTGGGGATGTCGGCGATCCTGGCCGTCACGCTGGCGCGGCAGTGGACGCCGGTGTTCGACGTGCGACTCGCGCTCCTCGCCTTGGGCGGCGGTGTCGCGATCGCCTGTCTGGGCGCGATCGCCGGGGCCGTGCGAGCCGGGGCGGTCCTTCCGAACGCGGCCCTGCGCTCGTGAGCGTGTGCCCGAGTCCGCGACGCTCTCAGTGTTGCGTTCGCGGGTGCGTCGCCCGCTGCATCACCCGCGCGCGCATCGAAGGCGGCGATCACCGCGATCATGTCCTGTCCGCCCAGCCCCGCCCGATTGGCCTCGTCGAACAGGTCGCGGCTCGCGTGGATGAGGGGGTGCGCGGTCCCGGCGGCGATGAAGCCCACGGTGCGTGTGTCCATCCCCGCCTCCTCTCAGGTCAGCCGGTCGGCGCAGTGGACCATTTGTTGCGTTCCGCATGAAGAGTTCGCGCTGGCTAACGGCCCTTCACATAGTGGCCGAGCCGCCCTTCACGAACCAGGAAGAAGCCGAACGCCGTTCCCGTAAGCGTGCCCACGGAGAAGGAAAGCGCGATCTCCGCGGATCGGAGCGCCAGGCTGGGCAGCTCAGTGGGCGCGGTGATCGTCGCCGTAAGGAATCCCGCCATCCATGCCGCCGCGACAGCGGGCAGCGACCAGGCCACGCTCTCGATGAGGTGCTGAAGGTAGAGAGTTCCACGGCTCGCGCCAGCGTGCAGATTGGATGCGATCTCTACGCGACGGAACCAGACGGCCATGGCCGACAAGACGAAGCCGACCAGCGCTGCAAGGTAAGGCGCGTACCGGGTGATCCGAGACTCGTACTCGGTGGACCCAGCGAACGTGAGACCGTACTTCGTGTTCAGCTGAGAGACGATGGGTTGCTCGCTGGCCGCGGCGCCAGCTGCCGCAGGCGTGACGGAGGTGAGAAGCAGCTGTCGGAGGTCAGACCGTTGCGGCCAGGACAGCACCCAGCACTCGTCGAATGCCCCGTCGCTTGCGCTGGTCGGCGACAGCACCGCCCAGCCGAAGCCCGCGCGGCGACCGTCCGGCGGGTACGGGTAGGTGCCGCGGACAGGCGTGGGAGCGCCCGCCGTCAGAGGCAGAGCAGTCGACCCGAGATTCGAGGCGACATCCGTGCTGACATAGACTCCAGAGCCGCCGTCCTCCGCTCCAAGTACCCGTGCGAACGCAGGGGTCGTCGTATACAGGTCGAGCGGCTCGCCAGGTAGGGTTCCGGCTGTCACCTTGCCTTCCGGGCGCATCGCGCCGGCGGCGAGAACGTTCGGGGTGTCGGCGAGCGCATCGCAGGATGCTCCGTTGATACGTCCGGGGAGCGCCAGAGTCATCACGGCCGCGCCGGAGCCGCGATACTCGATCGCGTCGTCCACCGTCCGCGAGATGGTGAGGACGTCGGAGAGAACGGCGACGGTCAGGGCCAGAGTTGAGATAAAGAACAGCGCCCCGAGGCGGGACGTGCCTGAGGTGAGGTTGCGGATGATCTCCCGAAGCAGCGCGTGTGCTCTCATTCGGCGAAGGCCCTCGGCGAGTACTGGGCGAGGTCAAGGTTGATGTCGCAGGCATCCCGCGTCTCCTCATCGTGTGTTGCGACGATGACGATGGTGCGGGAGGACGCGACGTTCGAGAGGACAGCGTTTACGACATGGGCGGTTGCGCGATCCAGCTGCGCGGTCGGTTCATCGACGAGGAGAAGGTCCGGTGAGGAGGCGGCCGCCCGCGCCAGCATCAGTCGTTGCGCCTCGCCACCCGAGAGGTGGCGAAACTGTCTGTCGCGGACATCGTGCAAGTTGAATCGCCCGAGGAGCTCGAGGGCGCTCTCATCCGCCTCATCGGCGCGCATGCCGGAAGCGATGAACGGGAACGCGACGTGGTCGATCGCGGTTCGTTTCGCCACGCCGTAGGGGTTCTGGAAGACCCAACTGGTCGAGTCCACGCCGTCCATGCTCACGTGGCCGGCCGCTGGCGCGGTCCACCCCGCGAGGATCGCCATCAGCGTGCTCTTCCCCGACCCGGATGCACCGGTCAGCGCGTAGATGTGCCCCGGCGTGAACGTGTACGACAGCCCCCGGAACAGCCACGCATCACGCGAGTACGCGTGTCCCAGGTCCGACACCTCTACCCGCATGTCGGCCGTTTGCCGGGTTGCGCATCGACCGAGGCGGGCGATTCGTCTGCCGAGAAGACGACGAAGGAGTTGCCGAATTCCGACCCGACCACCGTGACGACCAACGGATCGTTGTCGACGAACACGCAGGAGGAGCCCGTGGAATCCGTCATGACAGCAGTTGCGGGGATGGCCGCGACCTGAACAGGTGTCTGCAGAACCACCGTGCCTTTGAGGGTCAGCGACGTTGCCTCCGGGGATGCGCTTGCCGCTTCCCGGAAAGCATCGGTGTTGCGGACGGCGTCGCTGGTCACCTCGGGCGGCAGTTCGCCCGCATCGCCCAGCGCTACCGGCTCCGGGAGGAGATCCAGATACCGTGCGCCGGGAAGCCGGCCTTCGGGGAGCGACACCGCAGAGATGACGACCCCGGAGTCGACCGTGGCGAGTGAGCCGCCCGGCGCCACGGAGCCACTCAACTGCGCGTCGCATTTCTCCACCGTCACGGCGGGAGAGGGGAGCCAGACGACGAGGTCTCGTGTCAGAGCCCCGTCGAGCTCGACGCCGACGGTCTTCGCGAGCGTGGTCAGCGTTCTCATCTCGTCGCGCGAGAGTGCGGAGTCGACGTTGGCAGGTTGCCCCAGACGAACGAGTTCCTCTTCGAGCGCCCGCACGTCCTGTCCTTTGTCTCCGGGAACGAGATCCCGCCACAGGGGTACAGAGGTCGAGAGGCTGAGCAGGTTGACGCCATCGACCGCCACAGACGACGTTGCCGAGCTCAAGGTCGTCCCCCGGGTACACGCCCACGACGTCACGGTTCCGGGGCGGTTCACCGCGATACTCATCGGCGGCAAGATCTCCGCCGTGAGTTCGACGCTTCGCGGATCATCGAACTCCTGCATCGTCACGGCGATGGTGGAGAGTTCGTCCTCACCCTTCAATGTGCCCGGGGTGTTCGCGGTCAGAAGCGAATAGGCCAGGCCGATGCCGAGCGCCGCGCCCACGACGAGCGTGCACCCGACGATCGTCAAGCTCGAGGAGACGGAACCTCTCATTTGTTGAAGGAGAAGTCCGCGTTGCACGCTTCGAAGATCGCGAAGCCGTGTTCATCGGTGAAGGGGAACGCCAGGTTCGGGGCGTCCTCGAGGTACTGCTCCTCCGTGTAGGACGCGGGAACAGCCTTGTTGCGGATCAGGCACTCGGTGAGCAGCTGGGTCGCGGGAACGTTCTCCGGGTTGGACGTCTGGGAACGATAGAGGTACCCGACCCAGGCCTCGCCGCTTTCCTCTTCACACCCGCCCATTCTCTGATTGGCGATCTCGCCATCCATGCCACCGGCGTTCACCTCGTAGCTCCCGTTGGCCTTGTACTCCGTCAGGGAGATGCCGTTGTCGTCGAGGCACGTCTCAAGCTTTTTCAGTACCTGCGACCATTCCTGGTCCGTGATCTGCTCATCCTCGAGGATCGCCCTCACGTCGTCTGTGTTGCTCTTCTTCCACGCCTCTTGGTACTCGGCGGCGAAGCTTCCTTGAAAAACCGGCATCCCTGCGGCGCTGTCCGCCTCGGTTGAACTCGATGAGTCGGGTGCCTCTCCCGCCCCGCACCCTGTCATGAGCGCCATCAGCACGCTCGCCGTCATCACGAGCCGAAGCGAGCGGGACTTCATTCTCATCACATACCTCTTTACTGGGCGCCGGTCGTGGTTTCGGCTCTGAGGTGGCCGCCGAACGGCCCCCGCACTACATCGCAGTCGCGAGGAGTCTCACGCGACGACCTGACTGTTCAGATCGGACCGACGTGGATGTCGTCGGTCCGATCCTTGTGAGTTCGGCGAACACGACACGGTCGTGGCGGTGGGCTGAGAGACCGTGGCGGGCTGCGTCAGCTCAGTACGTGAACCAGTACGCCTCGTTGCCGGACGCGGTTCCGGGCTGCCATGCGCGGGCCCAGATTCCGCCGTTCTGGTCTGAAGACCGAACGATGGAACCCGTGCTGTTCTTCACGCTCGACCGATGCTTCTTGGAGGCGTGGTAGTAGCTGCTGTCGTTGCCACGGTTCGACCCGTTCAGGTTCTCGTGCACGCCGTACCAGTGCTTGCCTCCGCCCGCAGCCGCTCCTTCCACCTTGGAGCTTGCGGCCCAGCCGTAGCCCAGGTCGTGGGCGCTCGCGGACACAGTTCCTCCGGCCACGATGCCAACTGCCAGCAGACCTGCCAGTAAGGATGCAGTGCGCTTCTTCATCGAGACAATCCAATCTGTCATCACACACGGATGGCGATTTACCCCCCGGTCAGAGAACGGTCCCGCACGGCCACGCCGAATTCTCGCGTGGGTCAGCTTCCCGCCTCGTGTGTTGACTCTCCCAGGATTGGTGTCTCCCGCGGTCGGCGTCGCTGGCCCCTTCTTGGGTGCTTCGACGAGTTCCTTACCAACCTTGTTGCACACCGGATCCATGTCGGTGGCGCGCCCGACAAGACACGATGAGCTCGCATGAACGTCGAAAGAGCCGGTCAAGAACAATGCCTGACCGGCTCTCTCACTCGCTGTGGGGGGGTTCAGGAAATCCGCGATCCCAGTCGGGAGTAGGGCTCGCAGAAGGGGGTTTTCAGCGCTTTCCACGCTAAGCACCTCCGTTTTCCACGACACCCCGGAAACCGTTGAGTTTCCGCGGATCTGAACTTGCCTGCACGCGCCCGGAAAGGGCACGCTTCCGCCTGCGAGGAAGACCCTCGGATCGGTGGCTTCCTGCTTCATCCGGGACTGCTTCAGCGAGCTGAAGTCTTGTGTCTCGTCCACAGGCGTAGACCGCGGGCCCCGCGGCAAGGATGTTGGTCGCGGCATTGAAGTCGCGGTCCAGGGTGACGCCACAGGGGCACTGCCAGGTGCGGACGTTCAGTGGCTTCTTGCCACCGTTCATCCCGCAGATCGAGCAGACCTGTGTCGAGGCGTAGAACCGCGGTGCCTTGACGAGGGTGACGCCCTTGCGGGTGCATGCCTCCTCAAGGAACCGGAGGAACTGGCCCCAGCCGGCATCGTTGATGCTTTTGGCCATGTTCGTGCGTGCCATGCCGGCGATGTTCAGTGTCTCGATGACGACCGTTTGGTTCTCACGGCTGAGCTTCGAGGCGAGCTGACGGGCATGGTTCTCACGAAGGTTCGCTACGCGACGATGTGCACGAGCTCGCACCCGCTTCGCCTTCACGTAGTTGTTACTCCCGGGAGTCTTCCGGGAGAGGTTCTTGTCCGCACGTCGAAGACCGTCTTCGGCCTGGCGGTAGTGACGTGGGTTAGCGATCTTCTCGCGGGTGCCGTCGGAGTAGGTGATGGCGGCGTAGTCGTTCAGGCCGACGTCAATGCCGGCTGCGCGAGGTCCGCGGGTCGGCTGCTTCGGGCGTTCGACCGGAACGCGGACGATGAACGACACCCAGAACTTGCCGTCGGGGTCTTCGCGCACGGTCACAGCACTGGAGTAACCGGGCAGGGGACGATGCCAGTTGACGGCGATGTCCTGGCTGATGTTCGCAAGGTGGAGGCGACCGCCACCCCGCCCGGTGTTCTGCCATCCGCCACGGATCGCGAAGGCATTCTCGGAGAACCGGGCGGACTTGCGTGCGGTGCGGCGTGACTTGAACTTGGGGTATCCGACTCTTCGCCCCTTGATCTTGCTGGCTGCGGAGTCGAAGAAGCGCTGGTAGGCGTCCGCGGCGTCGTGAACGGCGGCGGTGAGCGCGGTGTGCGACACCTCTGCGAGCCACGCGGTGTCGGGGTTCCGCCGGGCTTCGGTGACGAGCGTCTTCGCCGCGTCGTAGCCGGACGGGTGCTTGCCGCCGGTGGCGTGCTGCTCGCGGGCGAGGGCGATGTACGAGTTGTATACGAAGCGGCACGATCCGAACACGCGCCGAAGGCTGTCCATCGCCTCAGGTTCCGGATGGATCTGGTAGCTGTAGCGGCGGACCTCGACAGGACCGTCGTGCTCAGCGCGCTTTCTGGCGCGCGCGTCCGCCCGCATCCGGGTCCCCGCCAAACGGCATGGGGCGCACGCGCAGTCCCAGTAGCCATAGCCGCGGCGGGTGCCGTGATCCTCGTCCGGCATGACGGCGAGGTCCGGCTTCACTCGCGGCGTGCGCGGACGGGTCTTCGACCGCGCCCGCGCGACCTTGTTGCAGCGCCTGCACCGGCAGTTCCAGAACGTGTAGCCACTGGGTGTCCCGTGCGCGGCGCCAGGCATGCCCTCGGCCAGTCGCTTGGCGCGACGTGCAGCCGCCGCGGCGGTGTTGGCAGCCCGGCAGTCGGCGCACTTCGGACGACAGTGGGCATAGGCACGGGTGGTGCCATGCTCGTAGCCATCGGGCAGTTCAGGGAGGGTCACGCCCTCTTCATGCGCGGTCTCGATGGCCATGGTGACCATGTACGCGGCCGCAGTCACCATCCCGCGAAAGACGAACCCCAGGGTTAGGCGTAGTGAGTGGACATCTTCGCTTCCCCGTCCCAGCGCTTGGCAACCTCGAACGAGGTCGGCATGACATATAGCTCGGCGCCTCTCCGCTTGACCGCGCGGCATACCTTGCGTCCAATCAGCGGCGGGCCTACGCAACCCGGTGGTGGGCTGCTGACGATGACATGGTCGTACGACGGTGAGACTGAGGTGCACGAGGTAACTCGACGTCTGTAGTCTCGTCCGGTCGACGAGCAGCTTCAGCTGAGAAGAACGCTGACGGCCGCTACTTCTTCTTGCGGCGCGGGAGCAGTGGACGCCATTCGACACCGTCGACCGCGCCCTTCGCCCACAATGCCGTGAGGCAGATCGTGGGGGTGTTGTACGAGCTGACGACGAGAGTCTTGTGGTTGCCGTAGCCCAGGGCCCTCTCGGCCCGCCACTGGGCATCGTGGCGTTCCTCGCCATCGTTGAGCACTGCGTCACCGATCCGCCGGCATTCTTCGAGGAACTCGTCCTTCAGGCTCGAAGAGGTGCCTGCGCTATCCAGGACCGAGTCGACGGTGGGAAGCGTGCTCGCGTCGAGCATCACGTCGACGATGGCGTTCTTGAACCCCAGCTCGCGCATCCGCTCACGCAGGTTAGCGACTCCTTCGGTGAAACCCACGGACGCGACGACAGCGACGGGTCGTGCCCGTAGCGCATGCTGCGCGTCTTCTCGGAGCGCTCCCGCACGCTGCTCATCAAGGTTCTGTGTAGGCGCTGCTTCGAGGAGCGATTCGAAGATGCTGATGGCCGAGGCTCCGAGCCCGATGAGGTCGTCGACGAGGATGATGGGTTTGCTGGTCAGGAGCGCGTCCGACATGGACGACAGTGTCAGGCCGAGCTCGGAAGCCGAATCGCCCAGATGGTATGTGTGCACCGAAGACCCGTCCTTCGGCTCTCCCAGCGGCACCACGTGCGCGTCCTTGAACTCTTCATGCGCGTTCACGAATTCCGTCAACGCACTGTTGGCGTCGTCGCGGGAGAGCATCTTCACTCCGCCGGCCACCTTCAACGCCAGCGGAGCGAGATGGTCGGGGAACTGGACCAACCAGTCGCGGATCCGCTGCTCGTTCAGCAGCGACGACGTGTCCTGCTGCGACGGTCCCATGTACCCCTGCAGCTGGGCCATCACGGTCCGGATATCGGAGTGCGTTTCCGCGAGGTCCAGGTATTCGGGCTCTGGACGGAGATCCCGAGGCAGATCGTTGTAGTAACCGGCTGCTTCCAGACGACGACGGATATCGTGCATCTCGTCGCCGCCTAGTTTGGCGTAGGCACGCATTTCCTGGGGCACGCGGACCTTGTAGAGCTTTCGGGCGCTGACTTCGGCAGCGACATGAACCATATCCATGATCCCGCGCGGGGCGAACACGAAACCGACATCTTTGGTGTTGATGTAGGCGTCGGTCAGGCCGCGTGATTCTGCCCGCACCTTCTCGAACTTGAAGACTCGCTTATCTTCGATGAGGAACGCGCGGCTCTGATCTGACTCTGACCCGCGACCGGAACTGGTGGGTGGATCCACCCGGATGTACTTGCGGAGCTCTCCGGGGAGCTCGGTCACATGAGCGGTGCGGTCGAGCTTCTGAGCGATGACGTGCACCTGAGCGACGACTTCTTCGATGAAAGCGTCCCGGTGCGCCGGCTGGTCGGACAGCTCGCGGATAAACGCCTCATTCGCTTGGCGCGCGGACGCGTCGTTCCGATAGGCATCGAACGGCATGGTCTGGGCGAAAGCGAAAGCGCGCGCGAACAGCTGCCGGTGGCGAAGTCGGTCAAGAATCTCAGCCGCGGAATCCAGGTCGTCATCAGTCACCGGCTCGCCGGCGGCGCGGTTCCGCTCGGCGAGGACAGTTCGGTCGAGGTCCAGGAACGCCT
This sequence comes from Microbacterium sp. NPDC055599, assembly GCF_053618975.1. Lineage (NCBI taxonomy): Bacteria > Bacillati > Actinomycetota > Actinomycetes > Micrococcales > Microbacteriaceae > Microbacterium > Microbacterium sp. NPDC055599. The sequence continues at coordinate 9,174 of NZ_JBSHIM010000010.1, forward strand.
CGTCGTTGAGTCGCAGGGGGAGCATCGGCGCCCACTCCGCCAGGAGGGGACCCACGCTCTCGATGACGGACGCAATCATCGCTTCTGCAGAGCGCACCTTGTGGTGGCGGTAGATCTTGTCGAACATGAGGCTTCGGCTGAGGGACACCTCATCTAACGCGCTCGCCCCAGATCGAGCGACGCCCGTGATGACGTGGCCGGTGGGGAGGGTCTTCACGCCGTGGATGTCCTCGGGGAGCTTGTCGGAACTCACGGGAAGCGACCGAATCTTCTGGATCAGCCTCACGACGTCGGTGACGACCGGCACTCCGCACATGGTCGCGTCGCGTGGCATGTAGTCGAGTTTGTCGGCGTCGAAAGGTCCGCTGATGAGCTCGTGGATGAGGGGGAACTGGTCGTCCACCTTCAAGCCGACAATCATCCGGGAGATGTTGTCGAGCTGCGTATCCGGAAACTTCTTCAGGGGTGAGCGTTCATAAGCTTTCGTGAACAGCTCGCGGACGGCGGGGCTACGCATCATGTAGTACGCGGCCATCTCCGACAGTTGCGGTGGAGACGACCTGTTGACCGACTTCTTGAACTCGAGCAGCACCGTGGAGGTCTCGTCGTCATCGACGAGCGCGTTCTCGACGACGTGGGACATCAGACCGTGCCCGATGTCATGGCAGAGTCCTGCCAGGCGAAGAGTGTCCTGCCACTCAGGCGGCAGGACGACGTCGTTGTGGTGTGCGTTGATGGACCCTGCCAGCTGGCCGACCTGGTGGCAGACGCCGAGGCTGTGTTCGAATCGGCTGTGATTCGCGCCGGGGTACACGAAGTGCACGACACCGAGCTGTCTGACCCGCCGCAGACGCTGCAGCAGCGGACTGTCGAGGATCACGACTTCGTGAGGTTCGAGGGCGATGGTGCCCCAGACCGGGTCGTTGAACTCCTTCGGTTGACGGCTGCCGTTCGGCCCGTCGAGCGCGTTGAGATAACCGCGAAGGAGCTGTTCAGTGAACTCGTTGATGCAGCCTTCGTACCTCTCCAGCGCCGTCGCTGGTGTCTCGTCCCCCTGCACGCTGCGGGCTCTAGCTGTATGCCCGGTACTCGCGCATGAACACCTCGGCGAGTTTCATGTACAGCTCGGGTCCGCCGGGGACGCGCGCGAGATAGCCTTCGGCATCGTCTTCGGCGATCTTCAACCGCATCTGTTGATAGGTGGGGTTGTCCAAGCTGATGAGGTCGCGCTGTACGGCCTTGGTGATGCCTTCGCGCACTTCAGGTGCATCTCCGTGCGTGTCGTCCTGTGTCAACCAGAACCTGAGGCGGACGTTGGTCCCTGCGACCGTTCGCTCGAGTTCCTCGAAGGTCTTCACCACGGCGGCGTAGAACTCGGTCTCTCGAATGGACACGACTTTCACCCGGTGTGCGGCGAGACCCGCCAGCAACCCGGTCATGAAGTCGTTCAATGTGATCCGAGCCGGAGCTTCGAGGATCGCAGAAGCCATTCTTACCTCCGCTAGTGCGTCTGTGGTCGGGGACGCTAAACCGTCGTGCCAACGACTGCGAAAGCCCGTTAGCAGGTGGATACTCCACACCATACCCTGCGGCACCCACATTCGCTCCGAAGGTGCGTGCCTGTTGCGATGGCCCGGGTCCGCGCTCGTCGACGTCCGGGGAGGGCGCGCTCCCCGGACTGGCGTCCGCGAGGGCGGATAGCCTGACGCTGTGAACGTTCCCGAGTCTCTCCCGCAAGTGCTGATTTTCATCGCGATGCTCGTGCCGGGTATCAGCTTCGTCACCGTGCGGACGTGGTTCGTGGGTTGGCGAGCTCCGGATCATGGCGCGGGCGCTCGGATCCTGGAGGCGCTGTACGTCAGCGCGATCTTCGTCATCGTTTACGTCGGCCTTGGCCTTGCCGCGTTTGGCCTGGCCAGCGAGGTGACGGGGATGGTGACGCTCGGCTCCTTCGAGAACTGGATCGACGATGGGTGGCGGGACACCCCCGCGTGGTGGATCGGGCTCGTCGTGGTCCTCCTGCTCGTGGTGATCCCGGGTGGTGTGGCGGCCGCCATGAGCTGGGTTCGCGTCGTCAAAGAGCTCGACGTCGGCGGCAACGTCGTTCGGAAGCTGCGTCGCATCAACCGCAACCAGGGGACGCCCCGCGCGTGGGACCTCGCGGGGTACGGCGCCGAGACGCCGCGATTCGTTCGCGTGAAGACGACGACAGGTGTGTATGTCGGCGGATGGTTCGATGAGCAGGGCTACGTCAGCACGTACCCGTTCGAGCGCGATATCTTCGTCGCGCACCAGTGGCGCATGAGCACGCAGGGAGAGTTCCTGGAACCGCTCAGCGATTCGCTCGGAGTGTGGGTGCCCATCACCGATGATTGCCTTGTGGAGTGGATCGATGCACCTGCGCAGAAAGAGGAGAAGTAGCGATGACCGACAAGGGACGCCAGTCCGAGCCGTTCTCCAAGGGCAGTTCCCCCCGCCGTGCGGGTGAAGGAGCCAAGCCAACCAACGGCAGCAAGCCCAGTCCTGCAGTGAAGCCACCGACCAGCGGCCCTTCCGGTGGGGCAGGCGATTCCGGCGCGTCGGACAAGTAGGTCATCGTGGTCAAGGACCATATACCGCCGCGGCGTCCGTCGAAGAGCGATGGTCAGTTCGGGGCGCGGCCTTCAACAGCACGGCCATCGACGAGTTTCGACGGTTGCACACAGACCAGCACTATCCGGGCCTCGGATACGTCAAAAAGCTGTCGATGCGCCATCACACCGAAACGCTGGCGAACTTCCACGCGCGATGACGTCGGGGAACGTTCGGCGACGGGCTTGACGAGACGAATGAGGCGCGGCCTCCCCACCCACCGACGCTCTCGAGTCGCTAGACGCTGAGTTGTGTGCCCGCTTCATAGATATCAAGCTTCACTTCTCGTAGGGCAGCGGGGAAACGACCCAGAACCTCGTTGGCCGTGTCGGCGAGCAGTTCCAGGGCTGCATCACTTTCCGCGCACACCTCTGTGAGGTCCGGAAGGACGTAGTCCGCGGGCGGGAACGTCGCGGTACGTGTGCCATCCGCGAGTGCTCTCCAGAAGCTTTCCGCAGCAACGCCTCCAGCGACGCTCTGAGGACGCCACTGGTGATAGTCCTCGGCACGCCGGGCATCCAGGTCGATCCACCGCGCGTCCTTGCGTAGACGGAGAAGCGCTTCTGCCGACGCTCGAAGCTCCGGAACGTCGGCGGCGTCGATGGAGTCCTTGACGGTCGCGAATGCTTTCTCGCTGAACTGGATCCAGTCGTTGCGGTCGGCTGAGAACGGATGAAAGCCCTTGTTGTTGCTCCAGCGCGCTTCGATCCGAGTCCGGATGTCGTCGTTCAGGAGTCCCATCCGGAGGATGACGTTGGCGAGTCCAGCGGCGGCCGCGAGAGTGTAGTAGCCCTGCATCTCGGCGAGAGCACGAACAGGAAGATGGATCTCTTGGTCGTGTGCTTTCTCCATCCAGCGGCGCGCGTCGAGGCGGAGCGTCAACGCCAACCCCAGCTGCTCGCCGGCTGAGGCGGCGCGGCCGAAGATCTCGACGGCGCGTCCCTCTTGCACTCCATTCAGCGTGGCGTGCAGTTCAGCGATCTGCGCGTTGCTCCCGACCACCTGCCACGCGTCCGCGACCTTGGCAATGTGTTTGTCCGTCTCCGTCACCGAGATCTTCTGGGTACTGAACAGTGTTCTCAGTACGGCCGAGACCTGAGTGCCTCCCCGCGGTTCATGGTTGTCCGTCATCGAATGTCTCCGTGATCTGAATGAAAGCTGCAGCGATGGGCTAGTGGTCGCGCGACTGCGCCTGCCAGCTGAGAAAGCTCCTGGTTCTCGGCACCATTGACCGTGATGGCCGTCGGGTACGTGCGTCGTTCAGGCATCAGGGCTCCTCATTGTGCCATCGCGCGTGCGCGCGACATCGTTCATGAACACTCCCATTTGCATGACGCGTGACCGTGTGGAGCGGGCGCTCTTGTCTCAGATTCTGCACTTTCGGTTAACGATATGCACCGCGGCGTCTACGCCAAGGCGATATCGTGCTGCTGACGTCAGTTGCTCGACCCAGTCAGTGAGGCAGCCCATGGGGTTCAAAGTCCGGAAATCCATCAAGATCGCACCCGGGGTGCGCTTGAACGTCTCGAACAAGAACATTGGCCTGTCGGCAGGAGTGCGCGGAGCACGCGTCAGTGTCAACACGAACGGGCGAACTACTCGCACCGTGGGTATCCCGGGAACGGGCATCTCTCACACCTCGACATCGAGCACGCGGTCGACATCGAGCGCGCGGTCGACACCGCGTCCGAAGCAGCAGCCGCAGCCGGTTCGACAGCCGAAGCCGAAGAAGGTCAAGCCCGGGCTCACGGCTCCTGCATGGGAGAAGCAGCTGTTCAAATTGATCCAGGGTGCCCCCGACGCCACGGCGATCCACGCCATCGGTCAGCAGAACCCGACGGTGGCGCCCACGGCGGCGATGGTCGAGGTCCTCCGTGTTGTCGGGCCAGCATCCGACGGTGAGCGCGGCCGAACCCTCCTGGGGTGGCTCTTCGACATCGGATATGACCCGTCCACCGACCCTTTCATCGTCAAGTACCTCGAAGCACCCGAGATCCGCATACCTATCGCTACCGGCATCACGGCCGAGATGCGGTGGGATCGCCAGGCGATGGGGCTGTTCGTGGCCGAGCTCGAGCAAGCAGCCGGGGAGCTGGATCGGGCCATCGCTGTCGTCGAGATGTTGGAGCCGACGACCGTCGCTGCTGTCTCGCTCGCCGAACTCTACGCTGACGCGGGGAGGTGGGCAGACATCGTGGACGTCACCAACGGTCTCCATAACGAAGACGCCGCCTCGACGTTCCTTCTCATCCAGCGCGGCACCGCGCTCCGCGAACTCGGGTACTTCGAGGCGTCACGGGAGGCGTTGAAGGAGGCGCTGCGAGTCCGTTCACGCCAATCCGAACTGCGCCATCTCGCCCTGGTCGCGCGTGGCCAGACATATCTCGCGGAGGGCAAGAAGTCGATGGCCCGCAAGGATTACGAGCGTGTTCTCGCCGACGACGCGTCATACCCCGGGCTGGACGAGCTCCTCGAAGCAGTCGGCTAGTCGCGAAGTCTCGCACGCAGGCCTCGTCTCAGAGCTCGCCGGGACCGCTCACCATCGTTGGTCCAGCTCCCGCCCCAGGTGGTCGGTGGCGCGGCTCCACCAACTGCCGAAGCGATCCGCCGACGACAACCCGAAGATGACGGATCCTGCTGGCATGTCGGTGAGGTGTGCGGGGTATGCCGCAACTTCGATAAAGGGAATGTCCGGGTCTGAATCTGCCGATGCCACGTCGTCGGCGATCCATCCGGGAAGGTCGTGCTGCTGGGGGCGGAGGATCTCGAGGATGTCTGGCAGTGCTGTGCGGATCAGGTTGTCGAGGTCTTTCCCGCCGTGCTGCTCTTCGAACAGGATCATCGAGATGCCGCTTCGAGCACGCATGGGGAACAAGCTGGGGTAGCTCGCACGCCGCTCGTGGAGAAGCGCGCGCAGCTGTTGGCGAAAGTCTTGGCCGCCTCCGTGTGTGGGGAGCACGCCGAGGTCGAACAGGTAGGGCGTGTAGCTGAGGCGACTGCGTACTCGACTCCAGATGCCGAACCGGTCTACGGGCAGGTCTGTCAGCAGAGATGAGAAGACCAGGTCCACCAGGTGCTGCTGCTGAGCTTGGTTCTGGTAGTCGATGCGATTCGTGATGAGCTGTCTTTGACGTTGATCCTCGTTTGTCTCTTCGTCGAATCGCGACCGGTAGTCGAGGAGCTCGTCGATCTCCCATCCAACCTCGAGCGGGTCGCGGTGATGCACACCGTGCTCGTCATCGAAAGGATCCCACCGCTCATCGAGTTCAGCAGCCGCGCGCAGGTCTTTGAGGACGTTGGCCCTCGTCTGGGCCGTGATGTGCAGCGTGGGTTCTCTCGCCGCTGCTGATGATTTCGACCTGCCCCAGAGGCTCTCGAAGACCTCTTCGCCCGGCGCGGCGATGGTTGTTCGACGCTGGGGCGCGGATGCTCGCGCGGCGGCGGCGTACAACAGCTTCACCTGACGGTCATCCGCATAGACATGACCCGCCAGTTCGTCGAGCAGCCACTTACAGATGCTGTCAACGCGAGCCCCGTTGCGAGCCGAGCTGAACAGCACGATGTCCAAGGCGATGGCCGCTCGGGGTTTCGGCCAGGATGTCAGCCTCCGTGCCCATCGGGCCCGAACATCGGTGTCGAACGCGGATGCGAGCGCAGCACGGGCCTTCTCCTTGGTGCCTTTCCGGGTCTTCTTAGTCGGAGGCTCCAGCGCGAGAGTGATGTCCAACGCCTCAGCTCGTCGATGGTGGAAGCGGGCGGACTGGCCCTCTGGTGAATCCCAGAAATCGTGCACGTCACACTCGAGCAGCGGAGTCGAGATCCGAGAGTAGCTCTCGGAGCAAGTGCCCCATGTCGGGTGTCCGGGTAGAACCGGACGGTGACGGCAACACGATGTGCTCCTGTTCCCCACCGATGCCCACGCTGATCTCTACGACTGCCGGCCAGGTAGCGCGGGAGGGCGAGAACAGCCGACCGGCTTCCGTCGCCCCGACCTCCACGATGCGGCTTCGCGGTACAGCACGAACGCTGAGCTCTTCTTGACCAAGGCGCGAGTCCGTCACCGCCCGGATGATTCTCCGGCCGGTGACGACGTCGACGGACACTGGCCCTGACTCTCCGGTGGTTGAGCTGAACACGGCGATGACCTCATCGCCTGTCGTAAGCAAAGTGATGCTCGACAGCAACCGGCCGTACCACGCGGGGATCTGGTCGGTGGAGCCGACGACGGCCTGCATGCGGACGTTGCTCCACAGCCAGTCGTGCAGATCGTCCGCGGTCCTTCGGTCCTCATCAGCGAGCGAGGTGTTCCAGGTGGCGTACATGAGGATCTCCGTTCGTCTTCTCCACCGTAGCTGCGAGCTCCGACAGCGCCAGATGGGATGTCGGCAGGGTCCCCTAGTATCAGAAGTATGGGGGAGAAAAACCGTGCTGCGGACGTAGCGACGCCGGCGGGCGCGCCCGCCAAGCCGACCGAAGAGACACGGCTGCGGAAGCAGAACTACGACCGGATTCGCATGGTCCACGATGAGCTCGACAGGCTGGGTGTGGACGCTGCCGAACGGACGCAGAGCATGGCGACGAAGGCGTCGTTCCTCGCCGTGTCTGCAGGTGTCATCATCGCCGCAGTCACTGCGCAGGTCTGGGGACACTTGGTATGGTTCGGGATCGTCGCGCTCTCCCTGGCGTGCCTCGCGCTCATCTGCGCTGCCGTTGCGCTGCGTCCCGGGCGGCGGGCTGGACTTCCGGCGCGACGAATCGCCGACAAATACATCAATTCGACCTCCTCGGTCGAAATGATTGCCCCCGCTCTCGCGGAAGAGAAGGCCACCATTCTCGCTGCCCGCGAAGACGGTCTTCGACAGCAGGCGATCTGGGTCTGGATCGGGTTCATCTGCCTGGGCGCGGCATCACTCTCACTGACCGTTGTGTTCACCGCAGAACTGCTTGGAGCCTGACATGGGACATCCCGACTTCGACCCCGACGCCGACTGGGCAGGTTCGATGGACTCGTCTGACTCCTCCGGGGGCTACCTGTACGCCGCACAGACTACGCAGGACATGCTCTCCGAAGGTCTCACCGCGAGCGGTCAGCCCCGTGTCCACCGCGTCCTCGCGGAAGACATCGACTCGGCGCAGAACCGTCGCGCGCGCCTCCAGGAATCTGGCGAGTAGTACACGATTCCCGGTAACCCTTCGCCCGTCGCGGCGACGTGGGGTGGTCGGTGGACCCTCTCGAACGCCGTGCGTGGATCGGTGCGGACATCGGCAACAACTTCGACGACGCCAACTACGACGCCGACTCAAGAGAAACGGGACCTCGGTTTCCCCAGACTCTCCACACCTTCACGGGTCGATTGAACGTGCTGTCGCTGCGTTTTCCCGCGTCTCGTGGGAGCTATCCACGGATTCGTGCCAGTTATCCCCACGTTCTGCACATAGTTATCCACAGGCGGCGTTGCCGCCGGCGTGGAAGAGGTACACAGTGGAACCGCCGTCGATGACGGATGAGGCGGATACAAAAGAGGAGCGGCTCCGGGACTGCAATCACGGGAGCCGCTCCATCACCCACTGGACCTGAGGAGGCCCCCGATGAGCGACACCCAGCCTAACCACCGCACGGCAGGAGCGACCGAGATCGCCGGCGCCGTCCGCCGGACTGCACGTACAACCCGGTCCGGGCAGGCACGTATCGCCCAGCTCCTCTTCGACCGCTATGGATGGGAGGTGGACCGCATTGCGGAGGACCTCGACATCGACATGGCAGCGGCCACGCGCCTCCTCGCCGCCGACGGAATCCATAGATGCGTGGAGTGTGCTTTCGCCTTCCACCGCGCATGTCTGGGGGAGCTCGACGTGGGCGTCGATGACGCCTCTCGCCTCTGCAAGTGCGAGTGTGACCACAACCCTGCTCTTATGTAATGCGTCTGATCTGGCTACGTGCACGATGACCACGGCGTTCAGGTTGTCCGGCCGAACCGTCTGCGTTTCTTCCTACCCGCGCAGCGCAGTCAGCGGACTCACCCTCGCGGCCCGGGCAGCGCCCAGGAACGAACTCAGGGTCGCTAGGCAGAGACCCGCGAGTACAGCCGCTGGGCCTTCTCGACCAAAACAGCGGACAGCGGTACGAGGAGTGCGTCACGTGCGAGCGGCTCCTTCTGCAGCACCACGGTAGCCGGACGCCCGACCAGCTCGGCATTGACCGCACTATCGTCCGCGGGCAAGACGACGGCAAAGTACGTGGGGGCAACGTTCTCGGCGTTCTGGCGAGGGTCCGAGCCCGCCTCCTGGGGCGCGATCTCGACGCTTGTCACGGTCGCCAGGATGGATTCCCCACCTTCGACGGCCACCCGTCGAAGAACACCCTCCGCGGCTCGGTCACCATCCACCCGCACCCCGATGTCGTGCGCCATCTGCAGCGCCACCCGTGGGGAACCAAGGAGTGGAAGGCCGTCTACGGGCAGCGCAACCAGGTCGAGTCGGTGAACCGGTCCATCAAGCACACTCGATTCACGGACCTGGAGTCGGCCGACAAGCGCCCCGGACGCGGTGAGGCCTATCACTCCATCGCCACCGCTCTCCAGGCTGTCGCCTACAACCTCCGCGTGATTGTGCGCGCCATCCGTGAGGAATGCACGCCACTCGAGAAGAAGCGTCGAAAGTCGCGCAAGAAGTTCACGATGGCGGACGTCCCCAACGCGCGGCCGGCGACCGTCGGAGCGCTCGCTCCTCCGGCATAGTTGGCATCACTCGTAAGCAACGGAACAGCTCGACCAGCCAGCCCCTTTAGGGGCTATTCGCCGTGCGTCGAAACTGCGGCGAGCGGGGATCAGCTGGGCAGATCGTCGAAGGAGCCGGAAAACGAAGCGGCGGCCGCCTCATTTCTCAATGAGGAAGCCGCCGGACTCGCATTTCATGAACTGATTCACGGTTTTTCATGAACCTGCCCTGTGCGCGAGGGGGGACTTGAACCCCCACGTCCATAAGGACACTGGCACCTGAAGCCAGCGCGTCTACCATTCCGCCACTCGCGCGAGTGTCTCGTTCCGAAGAACTCAACTTCCCGAGGATATCACGCGTTTTCGGTCGCGTTGCACACGCCCCGAGGGACCGCGGCGGCGTTCCCCCAGGTCACCTGGCTACGATGTCCCTACCGGTCGGCATGCCAGAGGAGCCCAGTGGGACTACTTGACAGCTTTGAGAAGGGTCTCGAGCGCGCAGTGAACAGCGCGTTCGCGAAGACCTTCCGCAGCGGTATACAGCCGGTGGAGATCGCCTCGGCTCTGCGCCGCGAGGCCGACACGAAGGCCGCGGTCGTCAGCCGCGACCGCATCCTCACCCCGAACAACTACGTGGTGCGGTTGAGCCCCGACGACGCCGACCGCATGCGTGGTCTCGGCGGCGCCCTCACCGACGAGTTGCACGCACTGCTCACGACGCACGCGAAGTCCCAGGGCTACAGCTTCGCCGGGCCGCTGTCGCTCACGCTCGAAGCCGACGAGAAGGTCGCGACGGGCACGGTGCGCGTCAACTCCGGCACGGTCGAGGGCCGCGTCGACTGGCAGGCCGTGGTCGACGTCGACGGCCGCCGCCACGCGCTCACCCGGGCTCGCACGGTGATCGGCCGAGGGTCCGACGCCGACATCACGATCGCCGACGCGGGCTCGAGCCGCAAGCACGCGGAGATCCTGTGGGACGGCGAGCGCGCCATGCTCCGCGACATGGGCTCCACGAACGGCACGAAGGTGAACGGCCAGAAGCTGCGCGAGGCCGCGCTGCCCTCCGACACCACGATCACGATCGGCCGCACCGACCTGGTGTTCCGCATCGTCCCCGTTGCCGCCCCCTCGCGCCCCCCGCGCCCGGGCGACGACGCGACCAGGGCGTTCGGAGCCTTCTGATGAGTGAACTCGTCCTGCTCCTGCTCCGCATCGGCTTCCTCGTCCTGCTGTGGTTCTTCGTGTTCGGTGTCGTGTACTCCCTGCGCGCCGACCTGTTCGGGGTCAAGGCGCGCAAGCTGCCCGCCGAGGCCGCCGCCGGCGCTCCGGTCGCCGCCGCGCCGGCCGCCCCCGCGAAGCCCTCCTCGTCGTCGCGCCCGTCGTCCGGCCCCGCGACCGTGGCGACCGCGAAGCGTCTGGTCATCACGTCGGGGCCGAAGGCGGGGCTGGAGCTTCCGCTCGGCGCCGACTCGATGACGATCGGCCGCTCCAGCGAATCCGCCCTCGTCATCCGCGACGACTACACCTCCAGCCACCACGCCCGCCTCCTCCTGCGCGGGGACACGTGGGCGATCCAGGACCTCGACTCCACGAACGGCACCTTCGTCGCCGGGCAGCGCGTGACCGGGGGACCGGTCGCCCTCAGCCTCGGCACCCCCGTCAAGGTGGGCGCCACGACGTTCGAGCTGAGGGCCTGACGCCGGCATGGTCTTCGAGGGCTCGAGCGTCGCGATCTCCCACACCGGGAAGGTCCGCTCCAACAACCAGGACTCCGGGTACTCCGGGGCGAACCTGTTCGTCGTCGCCGACGGCATGGGCGGTCACGCCGGTGGAGACGTCGCCTCGAGCATCGCGATCCAGCGCCTGGAGCCCCTGGACCAGCCCTACTCCTCGACGGAGGATGCGCAGGCCGCGCTGCAGGCCGCCGCGACGACCGCCGCGGGCGACCTGATCCGTGCGGCGAAGGACCGACCGGAGCTCGCGGGCCTCGGCACCACGCTCAGCGCGATCATCATGGTCGACGAGTACGCGGTGATCGGGCACATCGGCGACTCCCGCATCTATCTCTACCGTGACGACGCGCTCACGCAGATCACGGCCGACCACACGTTCGTGCAGCGCCTGGTCGACTCCGGTCGCATCACGCCGGAGGAGGCCCGCTACCACCCTCGCCGCTCGGTGCTCATGCGGGTGCTCAGCGACATGGACTCCGACCCCGAGCTCGACATGTTCGTCATGCACACGCAGCCCGGCGACCGGTGGCTGCTGTGCTCCGACGGGCTGTCCGGTGTGGTCGACGAGGCGCGGATCCTCAAGGCCATGCAGCTGGGGCTCGCACCGGGCCGCACGGCCGACAACCTCCTCAAGCAGGCGCTCGACGGGGGCGCGCCCGACAACGTCACGATCGTGCTGGTCGACGTGGGCGGGCAGCATCCCATCCACTCGGGCACCGCGACGATCGTCGGCGCCGCCTCCAACCCGTCCGGTGTGTACGTGCCGCCGGTGCGCGCACCGCGCAGCAACTGGCTGCACCCGGTGCGTCAGGCCGCGAACGAGCCGAGCCACTTCGAGCCGGCGCCCGAGTACCTGGAGGAGCTGATCGAGGAGGACCGGCGCCGTGCCAAACGCCGCCGCCTCGGCTGGATCGCCGGAGTGCTCGTGGTGATCGCGATGCTGGCCTTCGCGGCCTTCGCCGCCTACAGCTGGACGCAGACGCGGTACTTCATCGGCGCCGACGACGACAGCGTGGTGATCTTCCAGGGCGTGCAGCAGAACATCGGCCCGATCACGCTGTCCACCCCGGTGGAGGACACCGACATCCTCCTCGCCGACCTGCCGCCGTATCAGCGGGCCTCGGTCGAGCGCACGATCTCGGCCCGCTCGCTGTCCGACGCGATGGCTATCGTCGACCGGCTGCGCACGGGCGCCGAGGCGAACGTGATCGAGCAGACCCCGCTGCCCACGCCGGCGCCCACCCCGAGCGACACTCCGGCGGGGGGTGACGGATGAGCACCGACGTGCAGGCCGACACCACCGTCATCAAGGCCCTGCGGCGCCTGCGCATGCCGCAGACGCAGCGCAACCGGGAGTTCTGGCTGCTCCTGTTCGCGTGCGCCATCAGCGGCGCTGCGCTGACCCTCGTGCAGCTGGGCGCGCTGGGCGTGATCGACCCGATGATCCTGGCGATCGGCGGCGGTCTGGCCGTGCTGGCGTTCGCCCTGCACATCGTGCTGCGCTTCGTGGCGTCCGACGCCGACCCCTTCGTGCTGCCGATCGCGACCCTGCTGACCGGTCTGGGCGTGGCGATGATCTACCGGATCGACATCGCGTTCAAGAACACCGGGTGGGACGCATATTCCACCAAGCAGCTCGCGTGGACGGCGATCTCCCTCGCCGGCGCCATCGCGGTCGTGATCCTGCTGCGCAACTATCGTGTGCTCTTCCGGTACACGTACATCTTCGGCCTCGCGGGCATCCTGCTCCTGCTCCTGCCGTTCGTCCCCGGACTGCGCATCGCCGACGCGAACGCGCAGGTGTGGGTGTCGCTCGGCGGCATCTTCGCGTTCCAGCCGGGCGAGCTCGCGAAGATCTGCCTCGCGATCTTCTTCGCCGGCTACCTCGTGCGCACGCGCGAGAGCCTCACCTCGGTCGGCAAGCGCGTGCTCGGCATCACGTGGCCGCGCATGCGGGAGCTGGGTCCGGTGCTGGTGGTGTGGGCCATCTCGCTGGGGATCATCGTGTTCCAGCGCGACCTCGGCACGGGAACGCTGATCTTCGGCATGTTCGTCGCGATGCTGTACGTCGCCACCGGCAAGACCAGCTGGGTGCTGATCGGGCTCGGGCTCGTGGTCGCCGGTGTCGCCGTTGCCACGCAGATCCTCAGCTACGTGCGCGGCCGCTTCGTCAACTGGCTGTTCCTGTTCGACTCGTCGCAGGTCGACCCCGACGTGGCCGGATACCAGCCGATGCAGGGCCTCTTCGGTCTCGCCCGCGGCGGCCTCATCGGAACCGGATGGGGCCAGGGACGCCCCGAGATCACGCCGCTCGCGCACAGCGACTACATCATCACGAGCCTCGGGGAGGAGCTCGGGCTGATCGGGCTGTTCGCGATCCTGTGCCTGTACATGGTGTTCGTGAGCCGCGGTGTGCGGATCGGTCTCGCGGGTCAGGACGACTTCGGCAAGCTGCTGGCGACGGGACTGTCGTTCACGATCGCGCTGCAGGTGTTCATCATGGTCGGCGGTGTCACCCGGCTGATCCCGCTGACGGGTCTGACCACGCCGTTCCTCGCGGCCGGCGGCTCCTCGCTCGTCGCGAACTGGCTCATCGTGGCGCTGCTGCTGCGCATCTCCGACGGCGTGCGCCGTCAGCCCCGGGTGGTGATCGGCTGACATGACCAGGGAACTCCGCCGCCTCAGCATCATCATGCTGTTCATGTTCATCGCGCTGTTCGCCGCGACCAGCTGGATCCAGGTCGTCGAGTCCGACAGCCTCGCGCAGAACCCGCACAACAAGCGCACCCGTCTGGACAGCTTCGAGATCCAGCGCGGCGCGATCATCGTCGACGGCGCGGCGATCGCGAGCTCGACGCCCAGCGACGACCAGTACCGGTTCCAGCGCGTGTACACCGATCCGGCGCTGTGGGAGACGGTCACGGGGTACTTCAACCCCGCGCTCGGCTCGACCACCGGCATCGAGAAGGCGATGAACGCCGACCTCTCCGGCACCGGCTCCAACGCGTTCTTCTCCGAGATCGAGCGCATCCTGTCGGGTCAGCCGCAGCGCGGGTACAGCGTCGAGCTGTCGCTGAACACGGCCGCGCAGCGGGCTGCCGCCGAGGCGCTCGACGGTCTGCAGGGCGCGGTCGTGGCGATGGACCCGAAGACCGGGCGCATCCTCGCGATGGTGTCGACCCCCGGCTTCGACACGAACCTGATGGCGACGCACGACGCGAACGCCGCGAACGCCACCTATGACCAGCTGGTCGCCGACCCGGGCAAGCCCCTGTCGAACCGCGCGATCGCCGGCGACCTGAACCCCCCGGGCTCCACGTTCAAACTCGTCACGGCGGCCGCGGCATACGCGAGCGGCAAATGGACGCCGGAGTCCACGCTGCCCAACCCCGCGCTGTACACCCTGCCCGGCTCGTCCAACCGCGTGTCCAACGCGTGGGGCGGCACGTGCGGTCCCGGTGCGACCGTGACGATCGCCGAGGCCATCCGCCTCAGCTGCAACATCCCGATGGCGGAGCTCGCCGTGGAGCTCGGCGACGACGCGATCCGGGAGATGGCGGAGAAGTTCGGCTTCAACCGGAGCTTCGACACGCCGCTCGCCTCGACCCCGTCCAGCTACCCGCGGGCGCTCGACGACGCGCAGACCGCGCTCAGCGGTTTCGGGCAGGGACAGGTCACCGCGACACCGCTGCAGATGGCGATGGTGTCGGCCGGCATCGCGAACGACGGCGTGGTCATGAACCCGCAGATGGTGGATGCCGTGATCGGCAACGACCTGTCGGTGATCAAGGCCTTCCAGAACAGCGAGTTCGGGCGGGCGATGGAAGCCGATGTGGCGAACGAGATCACCTCCGCCATGGTCGCCAGCGTCTCAAACGGCGCGGCCCAGGGTGCAAGAATAGACGGGGTCGACGTGGCCGGTAAGACGGGCACGGCAGAGAACGGAAACAGGCCGCATACGCTGTGGTTCACCGGGTTCGCCCCGGCGGACGACCCATCGGTCGCCGTGGCGGTCGTCGTCGAGAACGGCGGCGGGCAGGGACAATCAGGGAGCGGTGACACCATCGCCGCTCCGATCGCGAAGAAGGTCATAGAGGCGGTGCTGGGCAGATGAGGCCGACGCAGGGTGTGTCGTTCGGTGGTCGTTACGAGCTGCAGTCGCGGATCGCGATCGGCGGCATGGGCGAGGTCTGGGAGGCGACGGATCACGTCATCGGGCGTACCGTCGCGATCAAGATCCTCAAGGACGAGTACATGGGGGACCCGGGGTTCCTCGAGCGGTTCCGCGCGGAGGCGCGGCACGCCGCGCTCGTCAACCACGAGGGCATCGCCAGCGTCTTCGACTACGGCGAGGAGAACGGCAGCGCCTACCTCGTCATGGAGCTCGTGCCGGGTGAGGCCCTCTCCACGATCCTCGAGCGCGACGGCGCGCTGAGCGCCGACAAGACGCTCGACATCGTGGCGCAGACGGCGTCCGCCCTGCAGGCCGCGCACGCCGCCGGCCTGGTGCACCGCGACATCAAGCCGGGCAACCTGCTGATCACGCCAGACGGCCGCGTCAAGATCACCGACTTCGGCATCGCTCGCATCGCCGACCAGGTGCCGCTGACGGCGACCGGTCAGGTGATGGGAACCGTGCAGTACCTGTCGCCCGAGCAGGCGTCCGGCCACCCCGCATCTCCCGCGACCGACACGTACTCGCTGGGCATCGTGGCGTACGAGTGCCTGGCCGGCAAGCGTCCGTTCACGGGCGAGTCGCAGGTGGCGATCGCGATGGCGCAGATCAACGAGCAGCCGCCGCCGCTGCCGCCGACCGTGCCGATCCCGGTGCAGAACCTCGTGATGGCGATGATCGCCAAGAAGCCCGCCGACCGCCCGTCCTCGGCGGCGACCGTCGCGCGGGCCGCACAGGCGCTGCGGCGCGGAGACCTGAACTCGGCGGCGATCGCTGTTCCGGCGATCGCGACCGGCGGGATCGCCGGCGACGACGACGCCACGCGCATGCTGACGGCATCGAACGACGGTGCCACGCGCATCCTCCCCACCACCGCGCAGCTGCCCACCGAGGAGGCCGTCGCGGAGGAGGAGAAGAAGAAGAAGCGCAGCGCCTGGACCTGGCCGCTGATCGCCCTGATCGCCCTGCTGATCATCGTGCTCGTGGGCACGTTGTGGGCCATGTTCGGCAACCGGGGGGAAGATCCGAAGCCGTCCGACTCGCCGACCACCGCGCAGACCACGCCGCCCCCGTCGCCCTCCACGAGCCCGACGCCCGAGGTGACGCGCGTCGACGTGGCTGCGCTGAACCTCAACGGCATGGACTGCGCCACGGCGACCGCGACGCTGGCCGACGCGGGCTTCACGAACAACGTCACGTGCGCCGACGGCGATCCCGCCCCGAGCGACGCGGAGGTTGGTCAGGTGTACCGGGTTCAGCCCACCGGGAACGTCGAGACCACGACGCCGATCGCGTTGACCGTGTACGCCGCACGCACCCCGCTGCCCACGCCGACCGACACCCCGACGCTCACGGGCGACCCGGTCGCGGGCAGCACGGTCACGGTGGCCTGGGGCACCGGTTTCACGTGCCCGAGCGGCACCACCCTGTCGGGCTACGTCGTGTCGCTGCAGAACGGCTCGTTCGTCTCGGGCGGCCCGAACTTCCAGCCGACGCAGCGCAACACGCAGGTGAAGGTCGGCGACGCGGTGGGCCAGCAGCTCATCGTCACCTACCAGGCCATGTGCTCGGGCGGCGACCAGCGCACGTCGAACGCGTCGCCCCCGCTGTCGGTCACCATCACGGCCCCCGACGATGGCGAGGGTGACGGTGGTGGCGGCGCCGAAGGGTAGCCTGTAGTCCAGCTGTTTTGTAGTTTCAGGGGGGTCATCCGTGTCGACAGAGCCACAAGTCATCGCGGGCCGGTACCGCGTCGACGAGCTCATCGGGCACGGCGGAATGGCGAAGGTGTACCGCGGGTACGACCTGACCCTCGGTCGCGAGATCGCGATCAAGATCCTCGACCCCGAGCTGGCCAGGGACACGAGCTTCCGCACGCGGTTCCGGCTGGAGGCGCAGGCGGCGTCGCGCATGTCCCACCCGTCGATCGTGCGGGTGTACGACGCGGGCGACCCGTCGACGAGCGACGCCTCGTCCGATGAGCCGCCGTACATCGTGATGGAGCTCGTCAAGGGCACCCTGCTGAAGAAGATCATCGCCGAGGGCCCGGTGCCCGTGGCCGACGCCGTCCGCTACGTCGACGGGATCCTCGAGGCGCTGGACTACTCGCACCGCGCGGGTGTGGTGCACCGCGACATCAAGCCCGGCAACGTGATGGTGACCGACAAGGGTCAGGTCAAGGTCATGGACTTCGGCATCGCCCGCGCGGTGTCCGACTCCTCCTCGACGGTCGCGGAGACCACGCAGATCATCGGCACCGCGGCGTACTTCTCGCCGGAGCAGGCCAAGGGCGAGCCGGTCGACGCCCGCGCCGACCTGTACTCCACCGGCGTGGTGCTGTACGAGCTGCTCACCGGGCGCCAGCCGTTCCGCGGCGAGTCTCCGGTCGCGGTGGCGTACCAGCACGTGAGCGAGACACCGATCCCTCCGTCCGAGGTGAACGAGGAGTCCCCGGCGGCGCTCGACCCGATCGTGCTGCGCGCGCTCGCGAAGGACCCGTACCAGCGCTTCCCCGACGCGGCGCACTTCCGCGCGGCCCTCGACTCGGCCGTGACCGGTGCCGCCCCGACGCGCAAGCAGATCGGCGCGCTCACCAGCGAGCTGTATGGCCCGAACCCGCGTCAGGCGCAGGAGACGGCGCGGTCGCTGCGGCAGCTCAGCAGCGACACCACCATGACCCGCACGCAGTCGGGCCCGCCGGTCGCGTGGATCTGGGCGGGCGTCGCGCTGCTGGCGGTGCTTCTGGCGTCGGTCCTGTTCTGGGTGGTCACGATCAGCATGCGGCCGTCCGAGGTGCCCAGCACGTCGAGGGTCGTGCCCGACCTGACCAATGTGGCGTCGGAGCGTGCGCAGGACGACCTGGCCAAGCTCGACCTCTCGTCGAAGATCGTCATCGAGTCCAGTCCCGACATCGCCGAGGGCAACGTGATCCGCACGGATCCGGAGAGCGGGGTGTCGGTCGAGCAGGGGTCCACCGTCACGCTCTACGTGTCGTCCGGCGAGGAGACCGTGGTGGTGCCGAAGCTCGAGGGCATGTCCCTGGCCGCGGCCACCGAGGCGCTGGAGAAGGCGGGGCTGCAGCTCGGCACGGTCACCCAGCGCAACGACAAGGGCCTCGCGGCGAACACCGTGATGACGGCCAGCGAGAAGGCCGACACCGAGGTGGCGCCGAACACGGTCGTGAACCTCGAGGTCGCCAGCGGCAAGGTCACCCTGTCGGATGTCGTGGGCTGGTCGGTCGATTCCGCATCGAAGGCGCTCACGGATCTCGGGCTCACCCCGGTGCCGATCGAGGAGAGCGACTGCCCCGCCACCGACCCGGCCACCGTGCACTCGATGTCGGTCGCTCCGGGCGACGTGCCGATCAACTCCTCGGTCGAGCTGCGCTACTGCACCGGTTCCTGAGGCGCAGCCGTCCGACACCCGGGGTCAGCGCGTGAGCGGGTGCAGTCGTTCTGCTCGCGACACGGCGTCCGGGTCGCCGCACAGTCGCAGCCAGTTCGCCAGCAGACGGTAGCCGCCCTCGGTGAGCACGCTCTCCGGGTGGAACTGCACCCCGTGGAACGGGAGCGTGCGGTGTTCGAGCGCCATCACCGTGCCGTCCGCCGTCCGTGCGGTCACCGCGAGCTCGGCGGGCAGGTCGCGCTCCGCGAGGGCGAGGGAGTGGTAGCGACCCGCCGCGAACGGCGAGGGGATGCCGTCGAACAGCGCCGAGCCGTCGTGCTCGACCGTCGACACCATGCCGTGCATGAGGTCCGGTGCGCCGGTCACGGGGGCACCCAGGGCCGCGCCGATCACCTGGTGGCCCAGGCACACGCCGAGCGTGGGCACGGCGGCGCGGGCGGCGAGGCGGACCGCATCGAGCGAGACGCCGGCGTCGTCGGGCGAGCCGGGCCCGGGCGACAGGAGCAGCGCGTCGTGCGCGGTGAGCAGTCCCTCGACCCGCGCCGCATCGACCTCGTCCGCCTCGACGATCGTGGTGTCGGCACCGAGCTCGTGGAGATAGCCGATCAGGGTGTGCACGAAGCTGTCGTGGTTGTCCACGACGAGCACGCGGGTCATTCGACGTCGACCTCACCCGGGGAGATGAACGGGCTGATCCAGGGGAACACGTACCAGAACAGGGCGTAGAGCACGGCGGCGACCACGACCAGCAGGATGAGCACACGCAGCCACCAGGGACCGGGCAGCAGGCGCCAGAGTGCGGCGTACATGGGTGGTGTCTCCTGATCGTTCGTGGTCACACCGACGGAGCGGCGGGCGGGGGAGGCGGGTCGGTCAGTGCGGACGGCGGTCCGTCGGCGCGCGGCTGGAAGCTCTCGAACACGCCGTAGGCGACGATCCGCTCGGCGAGCGAGTACAGGGGGGAGCACGCCGTGAGGGTGATGTACTGCTCGCCGGTCTGCTGTGCGGGCATCTGCGGCACGTCGGCCAGCACGTCGGTCTGCGTGGGCGTGACGTACTCGAGCGTGCGGAAGCGGTACGTGTACCAGCCGTCGGGGGTCTCGACCACGATCGCGTCGTTCAGTTGCAGCTTGTCGAGCTGGTTGAACGGCTTGCCCCAGGTGGTGCGGTGGCCCGCGAGGGAGAAGTTGCCGACCTCGCCGGGCATCTTCGAGTCGGTGTAGACCCCGATGCCCTTCTGGTCGAGCGTCCTGGCCCGGCTGGTCCCGCCGTAGATGCCGAAGTTGTACTCGGCGCCGAAGCGCGGGATGTGCATCTGCCCGAACCACGCCCCGTCGGCGGGGGCGGCGGGCACCGGCGCCTGGTACACCGTGGTGCCGTCGTCGGTCTCGACCTTCGGCGGCAGCGCGGGGGGATCGGCCGCCGCGAGCTGCTGCGAGATCGCCGCACCCTCGTCGTTCTTCTGGGCGGCGATGATGATGTCGCCGATCCACATCTGCCATGCGACGAAGAGGAGGACGAGGACCCCGGCGGTGAGCAGCAGTTCGCCGAGCACGCTCGCGAACGTGGCGCGCGACCGGGGCCGCTGCCGACGTCCGTGGCGCCCCCCAGGCACGGCGGATGCAGTCATGGCGTGATCTTATCCGTCGACACTGAACACGGGCTCGTGCGGAGGCACCCGTCTGTGACCGCCTCTCGTGGGCGCAGAGGTCTCCCGGGTACAATGACGGCATGGCACGTGACCGCAAGACCGAAGAACCCGTCGTCGAGCGCGCCGAGGGCGACGCCGCTCCCAACGCCGTCTGGTTCAAGCCGGTGATGATCGGCTTCATGCTTCTCGGTCTCGCGTGGATCCTCGTGTTCTACATCTCGGGGATGCAGTTCCCGATCCCGGGCCTCGACAACTGGAACCTCGCGATCGGTCTCGGCATCGCTCTCATCGGGTTCCTCATGACCACACGCTGGCGCTGACCAGCCCCTTCTCTTCCGAAGCCCCCTCGCCGCGCGAGGGGGCTTCGTCGTGCCGGCGGTGGTGTGCATCGGGCTCCTCGCGCTCGATTCGGATTTTCCGAGATTCTCCGGTAAAGTCTTGGAGGTTGACGGGGCTATAGCTCAGGCGGTTAGAGCGCTTCACTGATAATGAAGAGGTCCCAGGTTCAAGTCCTGGTAGCCCCACCATTCAATTCAAGAAATCCCTCACGGGGCCTTAGCTCAGTTGGTAGAGCGCCTGCTTTGCAAGCAGGATGTCAGGAGTTCGAATCTCCTAGGCTCCACCACCTCGGATCTCCTCCCTCCCGCGCACCGACCCCCTTCCGGTCGTGCTTCGGCATCGATCCTCACCACCGTCGCGTCGTGCTGCCGGTGTGCTCCGACTCATCCAGGCCGCGCCCCGTCGGAGCCCGGTCGGACCGCCCCACGATGTGGGTGCGCCCGACCGGGCCCCGTCGCTCGGCCCCCCGGTCGAGCTATCCGATGTCCGTCGGGCGGCGGCGCGCTCCCCTCCGGACGACGACCAGCGTGACTCCGCCCAGGATCAGGGCGAGCGCGAGCAGTGCCGCGGCCGTCTGATCCCGACCACCCGTCGTCGGCAGTCGTGCGGGTTCCGGTGTCTCCGGATCCGTGGGCGTGCTCACCGTCGACGGGTCGCTCGTGATCGGATCATCGGTCCCCGTACGTCCCGTGGCGGTAGCGACGTTGGTCAGGTCGCCACCGGTCGCTTCCGCCGCGGTCACGACATGGTCGGCCGTACAGAGAGCCTGCTCACCGGGCGCCAGCGGCACGAGCGGGCACGTGATGGCGTCGCCGCGCTCGTCCAGCATCGGGTCGTCGATGCCCAGATTCTCGATCGTGACGTTGCCCGTGTTCGCGACGGTGAAGGCGTAGTGGATCACTTCTCCCTCGTCGGCGGCGCGGTCCCGGTCGGCGTCGTCGATCACGGCCGTCTTCACGAGGGTCATCGACGGCACCTGATCAGTCGGCGTCACGACGGTGTCGGGTTCGGACGGGACGGGGTCGCCTCCGGGAGGCGTGCCGGTCGCGGTCGCGGAGTTCTCGACCCCGCCCGCGTCGACGTCGGCCTGCGTGATGACGTACGGCGCCGCGGTGCAAATCGCGACCTCTCCGGGGGCGAGCGTCGTGACATCGCACGTCACGGTGCCCACCTTCGGGTCGTTCACCCCGACATCGGCGAGGGGAACGTTGCCGGTGTTCGTGATCGTGAACGAGTACGCGATCGTGTCACCCACATCGGTCAGGCCGTTGCCGTTGACATCCACGGGGGCGCCCGCGGTCTTGTCGATCGTCGAACTCGGGGCGGACGCGACGGCCGGGGTGGTCGTGCTGTCGGGGTTGGACGGGACCGGGTCACCGTTCGGATCCGTCCCCGACGCGGTCGCCGTGTTCGCCACCTCACCCGCCTGCTCATCGTCGGCCGTGACCGTGTAGGTCGGCGCGGTGCAGCTCGCGACCTCGCCCGGGGCAAGGGTCGTGACATCACACGTCACCGTCCCGACCTTCGGGTCGCTCACGGCGATGTCGGTCGCCGTCACGGTCCCCGTGTTCGTCACGGTGAAGGTGTAGTCGATCGTGTCGCCCTCATCCGTGATGCCGTTCGCGTTCACATCCACCGGAGCACCGGCGACCTTGTCGAACAGCAGCGACGGCACCTGATCGACCGGCGTCACCACCGTGTCGGGCTCCGAGGGGACCGGATCCTCCCCGGGAGGCGTGCCGGTCGCGGTCGCGGAGTTCTCGACCCCGCCCGCGTCGACGTCGGCCTGCGTGATGACGTACGGCGCCGCGGTGCAGGTCGCGACCTCTCCGGGAGCGAGCGTCGTGACGTCGCAGGTGACGGTGCCCACCTTGGGGTCGTTCACCCCGACATCGGCCAGCGGGACGTTGCCCGTGTTCGTGATCGTGAACGAGTACGCGATCGTGTCGCCCGCATCGGTCAGGCCGTTGCCGTTGACATCCACCGGGTCACCCGCGGTCTTGTCGATCGTCGAACCCGGCGCGGACGCCTCCGACGGGGTCGTGGTCGAATCCGGGTCGGACGGGACCGGGTCACCGCCGGGCTCCGTCCCCGTGGCGGTAGCGGTATTCGCGACCTCGCCCGCCGCCTCATCCTCGGCCGTGACCGTGTAGGTCGCCGCCGAGCAGCTCGCGACGGCCCCGGGCGCCAGGGTCGTGACATCGCAGGTGACGGTCCCCGCCTTCGGGTCACTCACGGTGATGTCGGTCAGGGTCACGTTGCCGGTGTTGGTCACCGTGAACGTGTAGTCGATCGTGTCGCCCTCATCCGTGATGCCGTTCGCGTTCACGTCCACCGGAGCACCCGCGGTCTTCTCGAACGACAGCGCCGGCGCGGCCGGGACGGCCGGGGTGGTGGTGCTGTCGTCGTCGGTGGGTGCCGGGTCGCCCGCGGGGTCTGTCGCCGAGGCGGTCGCGGTGTTCGCGACCTCGCCGGCGGCCTCGTCGTCCGTGGTGACGGTGTACGCCGGGGCGGTGCAGGTGGCGACCGCGCCCGGTGCCAGGGTCGTCACATCGCAGGTCACCGTGCCGACCTTCGGATCAGCGACCGCGACATCGGTCAGGGTCACGTTGCCGGTGTTGGTCACGGTGAAGGTGTAGTCGATCGTGTCCCCGGCGTTGGTGAGGCCGTCCCCGTTCACGTCGACCGGCGTGCCGGCCACCTTGTCCAGCTCGAGCGCCGGGGTCTGGTCGGTGGGGGTGGTCGTCGTGTCGGGCTCAGACGGAACAGGGTCCTCTCCGGGTGGGGTGCCCGTGGCCGTGGCGGAGTTGTCGACGGAGCCGTTGTCCACGTCGGCCTGCGTGATCACATACGGTGCCGCGGTGCAGTTCGCAACCGCACCGGGGGCGAGCGTGGTGACATCACACGTCACCGCGCCGACCTTCGGGTCGTTCACCGTCACATCGGCCAGCGGCACGTTGCCGGTGTTGGTCACTGTGAACGTGTACGCGATCGTGTCGCCCACATCGGTCACCCCGTTGCCATTCACATCCACCGGGGCACCAGCGGTCTTCTCGACCGTCGAACTCGGAGCCGACGCCTCCGACGGCGTCGTCGTCGAATCCGGGTCGGACGGAACAGGGTCACCGTTCGGAGCCGTCCCCGACGCCGTCGCCGTGTTCGCCACCTCACCCGCAGCCTCATCCGCCGCCGTCACCGTATACGGCGCCGACGCACACGAAGCGACCTCACCCGGCGCCAGCGTCGTCACATCACACGTCACCGCACCCACCTTCGGGTCATCCACAGCGACATCCGTCACCGTCACGTTGCCGGTGTTGGTCACCGTGAACGTGTACCCGATCGTGTCACCCTCATCCGTGATGCCATTCGCATTCACATCCACCGGCGTCCCCGCCGTCTTCTCAAACGACAGCGCCGGCGCCGGCGTGACGACCGGAGTGGTCGTGCTGTCGGGGTCGGAGGCGACCGAGTCGCCGTCCGGGTCCGTGCCCGCGGCCGTCGCGGTGTTCGCGACCTCGCCCGCGGTCTCATCCGCAGCGGTGATCACGTACGGCGCCGCGGTGCAGTTCGCGACCGCACCGGGGGCCAGGGTGGTCACATCACACGTCACCGCGTCGACCTTCGGGTCGTCCACCGTGATCTCCGACACCGCCACATTGCCGGTGTTGGTCACCGTGAACGTGTACGCGATCGTGTCACCGGCGTTCGTGATGCCGTTGCCGTCGACGTCCACCGGGGCGCCCGCGACCTTGTCGATCGTGAGAGCCGCGGCCGAGGCGACGACCGGGGTCGTGGTGCTGTCGTCGGCGGTGGGGGCGGGGTCGCCGCCGGGGTCGGTGGCTGCGGCGGTCGCGGTGTTCGCCACCTCGCCCGCGGTCTCGTCCGCGGCGGTGATCGTGTACGGCGCTGCCGTGCAGGTGGCCACGGCCCCGGGAGCGAGAGTCGTGACGTCACACGTGACGGTGCCCACCTTCGGGTCGTCGACGGCTACGTCGGTCAGTGTGACGGTGCCGGTGTTCGTGACGGTGAACGTGTACGCGATGGTGTCGCCCTCGTCGGTCAGGCCGTCCGCATTCACGTCGACCGGTGTGCCCGCGGTCTTGTCCAGCACGAGCGACGCGGTCTGGTCGGTCGGGGTGCTCGTGGTGTCGGGGTCGGAGGTGATCGCAGGTTCTCCGGGCGGGGTGCCCGTGGCCGTGGCGGAGTTGTCGACCGAGCCGTTGTCGACGTCGGCCTGCGTGATCGTGTACGTCGCGGCGGTGCAGCTCGCGACCGCACCGGGAGCGAGGGTGGTCGCATCACAGGTGACCGCGCCGACCTTCGGGTCGTCCACCGCGACATCGGCGAGCGGCACGTTGCCGGTGTTGGTCACGGTGAAGGTGTAGGCGATCGTGTCGCCGGCGTCGGTCACCCCGTTGCCGTTGACGTCGACCGGAGCACCCGCTGCCTTGTCGATCGTGAGACTCGGTGCCGAGGCAACGACCGGCGTCGTCGTCGTGTCGGTGTTCGACGGGACGGCGTCACCGCCCGGGTCCGTGCCTGCGGCCGAGGCGCTGTTCACGACCTCGCCCGCGGTCTCGTCCGCAGCGGTGATCGTGTACGGCGCCGCGGTGCAGGTCGCCACGGCTCCGGGCGTCAGCGTGGTGACGTCACACGTGACGGCGCCGACGAGGGCATCCGTGACCGCGATGCCCGCCACCGTGACGTTGCCGGTGTTGGTGACGGTGAAGGTGTACGCGATGGTGTCGCCCTCGTCCGTGATGCCGTTGGCGTTCACATCCACGGGGGTGCCTGCGGTCTTGTCGAACGACAGCGCCGGCGCCTGGTCGGTGGGGGTGGTCGTGGTGTCGGGGGTGGTCACGACCGGGCCGCCCGTCGGGTCCGTGCCGTTCGCGGTGGCGGAGTTGTCCACCGAGCCGTTGTCCATGTCGGCCTGGGTGATCACGTATGGGGCGGCCGTGCAGGTCGCGACTCCCGTCGGCCCGAGCGCCGTGACATCACAGGTCACCGTGCCGACCCTGGGGTCGTTCACGGCGATGTCCGACACGGTGACGTTGCCGGTGTTGGTCACCGTGAACGTGTACGCGATGGTGTCGCCGACGTCCGTCGAGCCGTTCCCGTTGACGTCCACGGGCGTTCCCGCGGTCTTGTCGATCTCGAGGGCCGGTGCGGGTGCGACCACCGGAGTGGTGGTGCTGTCGTCGTTCGACGGGACGGCGGTGCCGCCGGGATCGGTGCCGGTGGCACTCGCGGTGTTCGCGACCTCGCCCGCGTCCTGGTCCGCGGCAGTGATCGTGTAGGCGGGCGCGGTGCAGCTCGCGACCTCACCGGGAGCCAGGGTGGTCACGTCGCAGGTCACCGCGCCGATCTTCGGGTCGGTGACGGTGATGCCACTCATCGTGACGTTGCCCGTGTTGGCGACGCTGAACGTGTAGGCGATGGTGTCGCCCGCGTCGGTGATGCCGTTCGCATTCACATCCACCGGGGCGGCGGCCGTCTTGTCGAACAGCAGTGCCGGGGCCTGCTCGGTGGGTGTCGAGGTGGTCGACTCGTTCGAGGCGATGGGGTCGCCGCTGGGGTCGGTGCCCGCCGCGGTGGCGCTGTTGTCGACGGCGCCGGCATCGGTCTCCGCCTGGGTGATGACGTAGGGCGGCGCGGTACAGGTGGCCACGGCGTCGGGTGCCAGGGTCGTGGCGTCGCACGTGATCGCGCCGAGCTTCGGATCGGTGACGGCGATGTTCGCGATGGTGGTGTTACCGGTGTTCGTGACGGTGAAGGTGTAGGCGATGGTGTCGCCGGTGTCGGTGGTCCCGTTGCCGTTGACGTCGACCGGGGTGCCCGCGGACTTCACGAGATCGAGGGTGGACAGGGCCTGCACGGTGTCGGTCGTGCTGATCGGCGTCGGCTCCTGGGTGGAGCTGGCGCTGGCGGTGTTGGTGTACGAGTCGATCGTCTCCGGCGCGGGAGTGTCCACGGTCACCTGGTAGGTGACCACGAGCGATTCGCCCGGAGGGATCGTGAACGGATCCGTCGGTCCGACGAGCGACCCGGCGACGGGATCGCCGCCGACGAGGTCGGGGTTGGTCCCTCCCGCCGCGTTGTCGCGCACGGTGGTGCCCTGCGTGGCGACGGTGGACCCGGGCACATAGGTGACGCCCGCGGGGAGCACGTCGTCGACGGTGACGCCCGTCTGCGGGATCGTCCCGGCGTTGGTCAGCGTGATCGAGTAGGTCAGCGTCTGTCCGCCGTCGACGATCCCGTCGGCGTCGTCGTTCGTCTTCGCGATCTGCATCGCCGGGGGAAGCACCTCGATCGGTGCGGAGAACGAGTTCGCCGTCTCGCCCACGATGTTCGCGGAGAGAGCCCCGGGCTCGATCGTGTTGGTCTGGGCGCCGGGTGTGACGCCGATCACCGGCACGGTGATGGTGCAGCTTCCCGGCACGATCGCCCCGTTCGGCCCGGTGGCCGCGGGGATCGAAGCACCGCTCAGGCTGACGGTCGTCCCGCCGGGGGGCGCCGTGAGTGTTGCGGCGGTACATGTCGTCGTCGCCGTGCCCGTCGGTGCGATGCGGATGTTGGAGGGCAGGTTGTCGGTCAGCGCCGCCCCGGTGATGCCGGTGGTGGGGGCGAGGTTGGTGTTGTTGATCGTGATCGTCAGGGTGGTCGTCTCGCCCTGAGCGATCGGCGACTTGGCGAAGGACTTGGAACCCGAGAGCGGCGGCAGGCAGGAGAACGCGGGGGTGTGGCCGTCGGGAGCGTTCTGCAGGGCCGTCTGATTGGCGGTGTAGGTCCAGGTGGCCGGAGCCCCGGTGGTCACGAGCCGGTCCAGCGTGCCCGTGGGCGTGGAGTATCCGGCGATGTAGACCTCGTTGCTGATCGGCGAGGCCACGGGCACGCGCATGTTCGAGCCACCCGCGGTGAACGTCCGCAGCAGCGCCCCGGTCGACGCGTCGTACACGAACGTGTGTCCGGCCTCGCCACTGGCCACGAGGTAGTTGGTGTTGGGGACGAACGTGAGTCCGTGGATCTGCTCGGTGGTCGTGATGGTGCGCACGAGGGCCGACGGCGCGGTCCTGTTGCGGATCGGGATCGACAGGACGGTCTCGCTGGCGGCGGCGATGTACGTGGCGTTGACGGCGACCGTGTGCGCCGGAGCCGCTCCCGCGATGACGCGGGACGTCGTCGTCGAGGTGCTGCTCATGTCGATCACGGAGATCCCGCCGTTGGTGCCGTCGTCCTTGGCGACGAACAGCTCGTTTCCGTAGGCATCGACCCATCCCGGACGAGAACCGGCGGCGCCGACCGTGATCACGCGGGACACGGTGTTGGTCGCGGTGTCGATCACGCTGACGGTGTTGGACCCGATGTTCGAGATGAACACCTGCGAGCCGTCGGCGGAGCTCCACGCGCCGACCGACGCGGAGAACGACGGGTGGTTGATCGTCGTGACCGCGAGGGTCGCGGTGTCGATCACCTGTACGGACCCGTTGCCGTTCGCCACGTAGACCCGCGATCCGTCCGGGAGCGACGTCACACCGTAGGGGGTGCCGCCGACGGGGATGTTCCGGATGTTCGTGTCGGTGCCGGTGTAGATCATCGAGACGGAGCCGGAGCCCGTGTTGACGAAGTACCCGACGCCCTCCGTACTCGTACAGGAGAACTGGAACTGGGCTTCGGCCGGCTTGGGCGGCGCGACGACCGTCACGAGGAGGCTGGCGAGCAGCGCGAGCAGGGCGATGATCGCCCAGCGGCGTCTCGTCTCGTTCCGTCCTGCAGTCGGCGCGATGAAATTGTGGTGTTCTGAGGCGAACATCCGACCCTCCGGCAACCCCCGCCAGATGGAATCAGCAATCGCCGGAGCACGGGGCTCCAGCACTCAGCAGGCTAGCCCCGCCGGAAATGCGACGATAGGTGACTTTAGGAATTCACCGTGATGACTTTAGGTATTCGCTGATAGCCGAAGGTCACTGCCGAGCGGCGGAGACGAGGGCGTGCGGGGCCAGGTTCACCCGCTCCGCTCCGGTGTCCGTCACGATCACGATGTCCTCGATCCGGGCGCCCCACCGACCGGGGAAGTAAATGCCCGGCTCGATGCTGAACGCCATCCCCGGCCGCAGCACGAGGTCGTTGCCGGGAGCGATGTAGGGCTCCTCGTGCACCGAGACACCGATCCCGTGGCCCGTGCGGTGCAGGAACGCCTCGCCCAGTCCGGCCTCGGCGAGCACCGTGCGCGCGGCGGCATCGACCTCGGCGGCCGTCGCCCCGGGACGCACGGCATCGACCGCGGCCTGCTGCGCCCGCACGAGCACGGCGATGCGTTCGGCCTCCTCCGCGCCGGGGTCGCCGACGACGTAGGTGCGTGTGCTGTCGGAGTTGTAGCCGCTGGGCACCGCACCGCCGATGTCGACCACGACGATGTCGCCCTCCTCGATCACCCGGTCGGAGACCTCATGATGCGGGTCGGCCCCGTTCGGACCGGATCCGACGATCACGAACTCGACCGTGCGGTGGCCCTCCTCGACGATCGCGGCGGCGATGTCGCCCGCCACCTCGCGTTCCGTCCGTCCGGCGCGCAGCCACTCGGGCACGCGGCGGTGCACGGCATCGATGGCGGCACCCGCACGCCGGAGCTCCGCGATCTCCGCGTCGTCCTTGATCATCCGCCCCTCGCGCAGCACCGGGGTCGCGAGCTCCACCCGCACCCCCAGGCGTTCCGCGATCGGCACCACGTGGAGCGCGGGCAGCGCGTCGGAGACCCCGGCCCGCTGGACCTCGCCCGCCGCCGCGAGCACCAGGGCATACGGATCCTCCCCGTCCACCCAGTCGGCGATGGTCAGACCGAGTTCGCCGGCCGCGGTGCTGCGGATCTTCGCCAGCTCCATGCGCGGCACCACGATGGTCGCGCGCGCGTCGGGGGTGAGCACCAGCGCCGTGAGCCGTTCGATCGTGTCCCCCTCGACCCCGAGCAGGTACTGGAGGTCGGGCCCCGGTCCGACGACCACGGCGTCGAGTCCGGCGTCCGCGGCGAGCGCGGCTGCACGGGTGAGTCGGGAGGCGTAGACGGAGGCGGGGAACGGGGGAGTGCTCACGGTTCCACGGTAGTGCCGGGGTGCCGTCGCTGTCTCGGCTTCGGAGCGCTTCAGCTGATGGCCTGGCGCAGCCGGTCCGCGAGGAACTCCCGGTCCTTCGGCGTCAGGTCGATCACAGCGTACGCCGTGGGCCACACGGTGCCGTCGTCGAGGTTCGAGATCGGCTCGAACCCGAACGTCCCGTAGCGCACCTTGAACTTGCTCGCGGGCTGGAAGAAGCACAGCACCTTCCCGTCTCGACCCCACGCGGGCATGCCGTAGTACGTGCGCGGCACCAGGTCGGGGGCGACTTCGGAGACCAGGTCGTGCAGCTTCCGCGCCAGCGTCCTGTCGTGCTCGTCGAGCTTGTCGATGGCCTCCGTGATATCGGCTTCGCCGGCCGCCCTCAGCTCCTCGGGCGACTTCTTGGCACGCGACCGTCGGGTGCGGGCCTCCTTCGCGGCGGCCTGCATGGCCTCGCGCTCCTCGGCGGTGAAGTTCTTCTCGTTGTCGGCGGCCATGGTTTCCGTCCTCTCGGTGTGGCTGATCTCCACAGAATAGGAACCATCCGAGCGCCGTCGCTTCTCGATTCGTGATCGATGTGCGCCGGCCGACACGTGGTCGGAGCGTGGCGTGCCCGGCGGATAGGGTGTGAGCCATGGACCTGCGCGTCGCCGCATACGGGGTCGTCACCGATGAGGGTGGCCGGCTCCTCCTGGCGCGCTGGATCGAGGGGCGTCGCACGGCGTGGACCATGCCGGGCGGCGGGCTCGAGCCGGGCGAGGCCCCGGAGGACGCGGTCCGCCGGGAGTTGCGCGAGGAGACCGGGTACACCGTGCGGGTCGGCGCGCTGCTCGGTATCCATTCGCGGGTGATCCCGGCAGGGCGGCGGGTGCACAAGGCGGCGGAACCACTCCACACACTGCGCATCGTCTACCGCGCCGAGGTCACCGGCGGACGGCTGCGCTTCGAGACCGAGGGCTCGACCGATAGGGCCGAGTGGTTTCCGCTCGCGGCCGTCGCGGGGCTGCAGCGGGTCAAGCTGGTCGACATCGCCATCCGGATGGCGGGACTCGCCTGAGCGGTCGCGGTCAGCGCTCCTCGGGAATGGAGATGTCGGCGACGGTGGCGCCGTAGGCGGCGATCAGGTCGTCGGCGTCCACGAACAGGCTGTAACCGTGCGCACCCGCTCCCATGGCGATCCGCTGCCCGACGATGGACTCGTCGGCGTACACAGGCCAATCGGTCGTGCTGCCGATCGGGACGATCGTGCCCCGCTCATACCCCGTGGCCGCGAGGGCGAGCTCGGGTTCGGGCAGTCGCAGCTTGTTGACGCCGACCACGGCACGCAGCTTGGGCCACGAGATCGACCGACCGCCGGGGACCAGGGCGAACAGATAGGTGTCGTCGGAGCGCTTCACCACGAGGGTCTTCACGATGCCGGACGGCGGGATGCCCAGGATCTCCGCGGCCTCATGCAGGCTGCGCGCCTGCGGCCGCTCGCGGATCTCGATGTCGAGTCCGCGGGCGGCCGCAGCATCCCGCACCCGCGCGTGCGGGTCGGGGGTGGTCACGCGTCGGGAGCCGACAGCGGGTCGTCGGCGACCCAGAGCTCGTCGTCGGCGCGGAGGGCCTGCCAGGCGGCGTAGAGCACTCCGACGGCCGCAGCCGCACCCAGCACGATCGCGATGACCGAGCCGAGGCCGGGGCCCTTCTTCGGAGCGACGGCCTTGCGGGCCTTGTACTCGATGCCCTGACGCTTCGCGTTGGCGACATCCCACGCGGTGAGCGCGGTGCCGACGACGCCGCCGACGATCGGCACGACCTTGTCGTCGACGACGTGCCTGCCGACCTTCACGCCGCGGTCGACCACGGGGGCGACACGACGGTTGTAGGTGTCCTGGACGGCGGGGACGAGCTGTTCCCGATTGAAGTTGCCGAGCTGACGGCCGGCCTCTCGGGCGACGTCGGCGGCGTGGCCGACGAGCACCTGCTGGTCCTCCCACAGCTGGTTGGCGTCCTTCTGAAGACGACGAAGCTGCTTCTTCCGCTTGCGGCTGAGGCTCACGATGCTCTCCTGTCCATTGGAGTACGGGTTCCCCATCTTGCCACGACACCCTGGATGGGGGGAGGGAATCGCCCGCCCCTTGCATCATCCGCCGAGGGGATGTACAGACCCGGGCCACTCATCGGAAGCTCTGCGAGAATGAGGGCATGGTTCATGCTTCCCACGTCGCAACTCTGCACACCAACCACGGTGACATCGTCATCAACCTCTTCGGCGACCACGCTCCCAAGACGGTCAAGAACTTCGTCGGCCTGGCCGACGGCACCCAGGAGTGGACGCACCCCGCCACCGGCAAGCCGGGCGAGGGTCCTCTCTACAAGGACGTCATCTTCCACCGCATCATCCCCAACTTCATGATCCAGGGCGGCGACCCGCTCGGTCAGGGTGTGGGCGGCCCCGGCTACAACTTCGATGACGAGATCAACGGGGAGCTCGACTTCAACGAGCCCTACATCCTCGCGATGGCCAACGCCGGCCTGCGCCGCAACGCCATCACCGGCAAGGTCGAGGGCACGAACGGCTCGCAGTTCTTCATCACGACCGACCCGACCCCGTGGCTGCAGGGCAAGCACACCATCTTCGGCGCCGTCGCCGACGACGCCTCGAAGAAGGTCGTCGACGCCATCGCCGCCGTGCCCACCGCGGCCGGCGACCGCCCGGTCGAGCCGGTCGTGCTGCAGTCGATCGACATCGTCGCCGCCTGACGGAAGCCACGGCCGATCCGGATGTCGACGCCCGAGTTCACGAGTAATCGCGACAACTTCTGCTACCGGCATCCGGATCGGCAGAGCTTCGTGCTCTGCCAGCGGTGTCTGCGCACCATCTGCCCCGAGTGTCAGACCCAGGCCGCCGTCGGCGTGATCTGCCCGGAGTGCATGGCGGCCGAGCGCAAGAACCGCACTCCCGCCCAGAAGAAGGCCGCCCGACGCTGGGGGAACCGCGGCGGTGCTCTGGCGATGACCCGCGGCGGCAAGCCCGTCGTCACCTACGTGCTGCTGGCGATCACGTCGTTCATCGGCCTCGTGCAGCTCATCCCCGGGCTCAACCAGCCGATCACACAGGCGCTGGGCTTCTACGCACCGTTCCTCTACCCCAACCTGTTCGCGGTGCCGTTCGAGCCGTGGCGACTGCTGACGGTGCTGTTCGTGCACGGCGGCTTCGTGCACCTCGCGCTCAACATGCTGGCGCTGTGGATGCTCGGCCAGAGCCTCGAACCCATGCTGGGGCGGGCGCGCTACCTGGCGCTGTACCTGATCAGCGGACTGGGTGGATCGGTCATGGTCGCGATCCTCGCGCCGGGCTCATGGACGGTCGGAGCATCGGGCGCCATCTTCGGTCTCCTCGCGTCGCTGTTTATCATCGGCCGCCACATCGGGGCGAACGTGACCGGGATCCTCGTCATCCTCGCGATCAACTTCGCCTTCGGGTTCTTCGCCGGGGGGATCTCCTGGCAGGCGCATCTGGGCGGGGCGATCGTGGGCGCGATCGTGGCCTTCATCTATACGCGCACGAAACGCCGTGAGCAGCGCGTGTGGCAGATCGTTTTCCTCTCGGCCCTGGTGGTTCTCCTGCTCGTGATCGTGGCGTTCGTTCCGCCGCTGCTCCTTTTGGCCTGATCCCGAGTTGTTAACAGAGTTGTTAACGCCTGTGAATAACATCGGTGTAATTCTCCCCATGCTGTGGAGAGAACTGTGGATAACTTCGCCGACGCCGTGAGCGACGGCGCCGAGGGGCCGGCACTCTCCGAGTACCGGCCCCTCCGTGCTCCCTCGTCTCAGCGCCCGGGTCGGATCGTCACGTTCCCCGCTGCGAGAGAGACGTCGATCGTGTGTCGCGCGTTCGACCCCTGATCGACGGTGGCATCGAGCGAGCCGGCGCTCACGTCCTGGGTGAGGCTGTACTCCACGTCGGGCAGCGTGAGGTCGACCGATCCCGCGCTCGCATCGACCGATGTGCGCGCGGGCGCCGAGCCCGTGAGCTCCACCGTGAGATCGCCCGCCGAGATGCCCAGGTCGGCCTCGGCCACCGAGTCCAGCACGATGTCGGCGCGCCCGGCGTTCATCTGCACGTCGAGCGTCTCCGCCGCGCCCTCGACGTCGAGCGACCCCGCGTTCACGTCGAGCTCGAGGTCACCGAAGTCACCCGTCACATCCAGGCTGCCCGCGTTGAGCGTGAGGTTCGCATCCAGACCGGCGTCGCGCAGGCTCTCGGGCAACGTCAGCACCGCGACCTCCTCGTCGCCGAACCAGTTGCCGAACCACCAGCCGAACACACCCCGCGGGCTCTTCACGACGAGTTCGTCGCCCTCCCGCTCGAACGTCCAGGCCTGCCCGCGGCCGTTCGTGACCGCCAGTTCGGCGTCGTCCACGTCACCGAACTCCACCCGCACGCTGCTCGCGTCGGCATCGAGGTCGACGCCGTCGATGCCGTCCACGCCGACGGTCTGGACCGAGTCGGGTCGGCTCGATGACATCACGGAGCCCGCGGCTGCGGCCGCCGCCGTGCCTCCGGCGCCGAGCAGGGCGAGGCCGCCCACCACGGCGGTGATCACGAGGATCGCCGTGGCGCCCGAGGAACGTCGGGGCTCGGTACCGGAGCCGCCCGGCACCATCGGTGCGGGCTCGGCCGGGGCGTGAGGTGCCGTCGCAGGGGGAGGGGTGAGCGGCGTGTGGCCGCCCTGGGGGCCCTGATCTTCGGTGGTCATCGTGCCATTCCTGTCTGTCCGGTCGGCGGCGTGGGGCCGCCCGTGTTCTCGATGTGTGCCAGGGCCGCCAGCACGCGACGGTTTCCCGACTCGTCCTGCTCGAACCCCAGCTTCTGGAAGATGGAGGTGATGTGCTTCTCGACACTCGCCTCGGAGACGAACAGCAGTCCGGCGATCGCTTGGTTCGACTTGCCCTCCGCGATCAGTGCCAGCACGGTGCGCTCACGTTCCGTGAGGCGCAGCATCCGGTCGTCGCGGTTGCGTCGCGTGAGCAGCTGCGCCACGACCTCCGGGTCGAGCACGGTCGCTCCGTCGGCGATCCGCTGCACGGACTCGATGAACTCCGCGACGTCGGCGACCCGGTCCTTCAGCAGGTAACCCAGGGGCCCTCCCTGCGCCGCGATCAGGTCAGACGCGTAGCGCTCCTCCACGTACTGCGACAGCACGAGGATCGGAAGGGACGGATGCGTCGCCCGCAGCGCCAGCGCCGCACGGATCCCCTCGTCGGTGAACGTCGGAGGAAGCCGCACGTCCAGGATGCAGAGCTCCGGGTCGGCGGATGCCACGGCCTCCGCCACACCGTCGGTGTCGGTGAGCGCGGCCACCACCTGATGACCCGCGTCTTCCAGCAGACGCACGAGCCCCTCCCGCAGCAGGACCGAGTCCTCGCAGATCAGGATGCGCATGGCACGTTCACCTCCAGGCTGGTCGGACCACCGAGCGGGCTGTCCAGGCGGAACGTTCCGCCGGCGGCGAGGATCCGGTTCGCGATGCCGTCGAGGCCGCCGCCGGGGAGCACCTGCGCGCCGCCCACGCCGTTGTCCTCCACGCGGGCCCACAGCACGTTGCCCTCGCGCAGTCGCACCGTGACCCGGGCCTCGCTCGCGCGAGAGTGCTTGGCGGCGTTGGTGAGGGATTCCGCGATCGAGAAGTACACCGCGGCCTCGGCCTCACGACTGCACCGCCCGTCCATCCGCACGTCGAGGTGCACGGGGATGTGCGAACGGCCGGCGAGTGCGGACAGCGCCGCGTCCAGCCCGCGGTCGTCGAGGACCGAGGCGTGGATGCCCCGCGCGAGCTGCCGCAGCTCGGTGATCGCCGCCTTCGTCGAGGTGTGCGCCTCCGAGATGAGGTCCTTGGCCGCGTCGGGATCGGTGTCGATCTTCTGCTGGGCCAGGCCCAGGGTCATGCCGACCGAGACGAGACGCGGCTGCACGCCGTCGTGGAGATCCCGCTCGATGCGGGTGCGCTCCACGTCGGCCGCACGCACGGCTCCCTCCCGCTGCGCCGTCGAGGCACGCACCCGCTCCGTGAGCTCGGTCTCCCGACTGCGGGCGACGATCGCCAGGGACAGGGTGCGGTGCAGGAATGCGAGTCCGATGATGCCGGCCGCCGATGCGGCGACGCCCAAGATCCCGATGAGCGGAGCCCAGGCGACGGGGATCCCGGCACCGCCGAAGGGTCCCATGATGCTGTCGGCAGAGGTCAGGGGGGCGAAGGAGATGATGATCGACCACACGAGGCTCCAGGCCAGGCGGAGCACGACCCAGCCCAGCACTGCCGAGATGGCGAAGTTCGCGACGGCACGCCACATGCGTCCGTCGACGGCCTGTCGCCCGAGGGCGCGGAGCCAGCCGGCGAAGCCGGGACGATCGCGCGGCTGCAGTCGCAGGGGCGCGAGCGGGGTGCGGTAGAGACCGGCGACGCGCGCGACCTCGAACCAGCCGAGGCCGTAGAGCGCGTAGACGAGACCGACGAGCAGGACGATACCGATGCCGGCGACGAACACGAGGCCGATCCCCGTCCCGAGCAGTGCGCCGAGGGTGGCGAAGATCCCGCCGCCGAGGACGCCGATGCCCGCCAGATGCAGGACCGTGAGGAAGAGGCGCAGCGGTGGCTTCGCCGGAGCGGCGGCCGGAGGCGCAGGCTGAGTGGTCATGTTTCCACGGTACGGGGGAGGGTGCCACGCGGGCACCGAGGCAGCCGGACACTCCGGTTCGGGTTTTCCCTACCCGGGACCGCCCTCGCCACTGTCCTCGTCTGCTTCACTGGTGGCATGACAGCCCACGAGGGAGAACCGCACGGCACCGGAGTGGGTCAGCGCCTCAACTGGCTGCGCGCCGGTGTCCTCGGAGCGAATGACGGGATCGTGTCGGTGGCATCGCTGGTCGTGGGCGTCGCCGGTGCCACCACCGATAACGCCGCGCTCCTCACCGCGGGCGTCGCCGGTCTGGTGGGTGGGGCGATCTCCATGGCTCTGGGCGAGTACGTCTCCGTGAGCAGCCAGCGCGACAGCGAGCGCGCGCTCATCGCCAAGGAGAAGGAAGAGCTGCGCACGATGCCGGAGGAGGAGCTCGCCGAGCTCACCTCCCTGTACCGCGACCGGGGGCTCACGGAGGACACCGCGCGCCGTGTGGCCGAGGAGCTCACCGCGCACGACGCTCTGTCGGCACACCTCGAGGTGGAGCTCGGCATCGATCAGGACGACCTGGTCAACCCGTGGCACGCGGCGCTGTCCTCCGCGATCGCGTTCACGCTCGGCGCGCTGCTCCCCTTGCTGGCGATCCTGCTGCCCCCGCCCGACTGGCGAGTCCCGGTGACCTTCGTCGCGGTGTTGATCGCCCTGGCCGCGACGGGCACGATCTCGGCGAGGATCGGAGGATCCGCGCCGGGCCGAGCGGCACTGCGGCTCGTGATCGGCGGAGCGCTCGCGCTGCTCGCGACGTGGCTGATCGGCACGCTCCTCGGAACGACCGGGGTGGTCTGAGCCGCCGCGCCGTGCACACGACGAAGGGCGGGTGCCGCAGCACCCGCCCTTCGTCGTGACTCGCGTCAGTTCGACATGAAGCCGACGAGCAGGCCGCCCGTCACCTTCACGGCGAGGTTGTAGATGCCGGCGATCACGGCGCCGAGCACCGTGAAGACGATCAGGTTCAGGATTGCCACGACCGCGGCGAAGGCCATCACCTGCGGCAGGCCGACGACCTCGGACAGCACGAACGCGTTGTCCGTGATGCCCTGGAGGAACTCATCTGCGGTCGACATGATGCCCGTCGCCTGGAGCACCAGGAAGATGAGGAAGAAGGAGACCATCGTGACGACGGCGAGAGCCACGGCTCCCAGGAAGGAGAGCTTCACCGCTGACCAGAAGTCGACGTACACCAGGCGGAGGCGAACCTGCTTGCCACTGGTCTTGCGGGTCGACTTCTTCGCCAGCTTGTCGGCCACTGTGCTCATGCGTCTGTATCCTCGGGTGTCTCTGTCGTCTGGGGGGCCTCGGTGTCGACATCCGCTTCGGCCTCGTCTTCTGCGAGACCGCGCTCACCGTTACGGGCGATGGCGAGGATGCGGTCGGCCTCCGTCGTGCGGGCGAACACCACTCCCATGGTGTCTCGACCCTTCGCGGGGACCTCGGCCACGGCAGAGCGTACCACCTTGCCGCTGGACAGAACCACCAAGACCTCGTCGTCCTCCGCGACGATCAGACCACCCGCGAGAGTGCCCCGATCGTCGTTCAGTTTCGCGACCTTGATGCCCGTTCCGCCACGGCCCTGGACCCGGTATTCCTCGACCGCCGTGCGCTTCGCGTACCCGCCGTCCGTGACCACGAAGACGAACTTCCCGGCGGCCGCGACCGAGGCGGACAGCAGGCAGTCGCCGTCGATCTTGAACTTCATGCCGCGCACACCGGCGGTCGCGCGGCCCATGGGGCGCAGTGCCTCGTCGGTCGCCTCGAACCGCACCGACATTCCACGGCGGCTGATGAGGAGGATGTCGTCCTCGGCGTTGACGAGCAGCGCGCTGACGAGCTCGTCCTCCTCGTTGAGCCGGATCGCGATCACGCCGCCCTGACGGTTCGTGTCGTACGCGTCGAGTCGGGTCTTCTTCACCAGACCGTCGCGGGTCGCGAGGACGAGGTAGTCGGCGACCTCATAGTCGCGGATGTCGAGCACCTGGGCGATGCTCTCGTCGGGCTGCAGGGCGAGCAGGTTGGCGACGTGGGTGCCCTTCGCGTCGCGACCGGCCTCCGGCACCTCATACGTCTTGGCGCGGTAGACGCGGCCCTTGTCCGTGAAGAACAGCAGCCAGTGGTGCGTGGTGGTGACGAAGAAGTGCTCCACGATGTCGTCGGCGCGGAGCTGGGCGCCCTTGACGCCCTTGCCACCGCGGTGCTGCGAGCGGTAGTTGTCGCTGCGCGTGCGCTTGATGTAGCCCTCGCGCGTGACGGTGACGACCATCTCCTCTTCGGCGATGAGGTCTTCCATGGAGACGTCGCCGTCGAAACCGTGCAGGATGTGCGTGCGACGCTCGTCGCCGAAGCGGTCGACGATCGCGGTGAGCTCCTCGCGGATGATCGTGCGCTGCCGGCCCTCGTCGGCGAGGATCGCCTTGTACTCGGTGATCTGCGCCTCGAGCTCGGTGGCCTGGTCGATGATCTTCTGGCGCTCGAGGGCCGCGAGGCGACGCAGCTGCATCTGCAGGATCGCATCGGCCTGGATCTCGTCGATGTCGAGGAGCTTCTGCAGGCCCTCGTTCGCGTCCGCCGTGGTCTGCGATCGGCGGATGAGCGCGATCACCTCGTCGAGGGCATCGAGCGCCTTCAGGTAGCCGCGCAGGATGTGCATGCGCTTCTCGGCCTCGTTGAGGCGGAACTGGGTGCGCCGCACGATCACGTCGATCTGGTGCGCGATCCAGTTGGTGACGAAGCCGTCGATCGCGAGCGTGCGCGGAACACCGTCGACGATCGCGAGCATGTTCGCGCCGAAGTTCTCCTGCAGCTGCGTGTGCTTGTACAGGTTGTTGAGCACGACCTTCGCGACCGCGTCACGCTTGAGCACCACGACGAGGCGCTGACCGGTGCGGTCGGAGGACTCGTCACGGATGTCCGCGATGCCGGTGATCTTCCCGTCGCGCGCGAGGTCGCCGATCTTCACCGCGACGTTGTCGGGGTTCACCTGATACGGCAGCTCGGTGATCACGAGGCACGTGCGGCCCTGGATCTCCTCGACGTTCACGACCGCGCGCATCGTGATCGAGCCGCGACCCGTGCGATAGGCCTCGTGGATGCCCTTCGTGCCGAGGATCTGCGCGCCGGTGGGGAAGTCCGGCCCGGGGATCCGCTGGATCAGACCGTCGAGCAGCTCCTCGCGGGAGATGTCCGGGTTGTCGAGGGCCCACAGCGCCGCGTCCGACACCTCGCGCAGGTTGTGCGGCGGGATGTTCGTGGCCATGCCGACCGCGATGCCGACCGAACCGTTGACGAGCAGGTTCGGGAACCGGGCCGGCAGGACCGTCGGCTCCTGTGTCTGTCCGTCGTAGTTGTCGGTGAAGTCGACGGTCTCCTCTTCGATGTCGCGCACCATCTCGAGCGCGAGCGGAGCCATCTTCGTCTCGGTGTATCGCGGCGCCGCCGCGCCCATGTTGCCGGGGGAGCCGAAGTTCCCCTGGCCGAGCGCGAGCGGGTATCGCAGCGACCACGGCTGCACCAGGCGCACGAGAGCGTCGTAGATCGCGGAGTCACCGTGCGGGTGGTACTGCCCCATGACCTCGCCGACCACGCGGGCACACTTCGAGAACGACTTGTCCGGGCGGAATCCGCCGTCGTACATGCCGTAGATCACGCGGCGGTGCACGGGCTTGAGGCCGTCACGCACGTCGGGGAGCGCGCGCCCGACGATCACGGCCATCGCGTAGTCGAGGTAGCTGCGCTGCATCTCCGACTGCAGGTCGACCTGGTCGATCTTGCCGTGGTCGTGGCCCTCGTTGATGTCGGGACGTTCTTCGTCAGTCATGTGTTCTCTTCAATTTCCGGTCGTTGAGCGAGCGAGGAGGCGAGCTCGCGCTCAGATGTCGAGGAAGCGGACGTCCTTGGCGTTGCGCTGGATGAAGCTGCGTCGCGACTCGACGTCCTCACCCATCAGCACGCTGAAGATCTCGTCGGCGGCCGCGGCGTCTTCGATGGTCACCTGACGCAGGGTGCGCGTGGTGTGGTCCATCGTGGTCTCCCACAGCTCCTTGGCGTTCATCTCGCCGAGACCCTTGTACCGCTGGATGCCGGCGTCCTTCGGGATGCGCTTGCCGTTGTCGAGCCCGTACTTCAGGAGAGCGTCGCGCTCGGCGTCGCTGAACACGTACTCGTGCGGGGCGTTCGACCACTTGAGGCGGTAGAGCGGCGGCATCGCGAGGTACACGAAGCCGGCCTCGATGAGCCCGCGCATGTAGCGGAACAGCAGCGTGAGCAGCAGCGTGGTGATGTGCTGACCGTCGACGTCGGCGTCGGCCATGAGCACGATCTTGTGGTACCGCGCCTTCTCGATATCGAACTCCTCGCCGATGCCCGTGCCGAAGGCCTGGATCATCGCCTGGACTTCCTTGTTGCCGAGCGCCTTGTCGAGGCGCGCACGCTCGACGTTGAGGATCTTGCCGCGCAGCGCGAGGATCGCCTGCGTGTGCGGATCGCGGCCCTGCACGGCCGAGCCGCCGGCCGAGTCACCCTCCACGAGGAAGATCTCGCTGATCGACGGGTCCTTGCTCGTGCAGTCCTTGAGCTTGTCGGGCATGGCCGCAGACTCGAACACGCTCTTGCGGCGCGCGGTCTCGCGAGCCTTGCGGGCGGCGAGTCGGGCGGTCGCGGCGTCGATGGCCTTGCGGATCACGTTCTTCGCCTGGTTCGGGTTGCGCTCGAACCAGTCGCCGAGCTGGTCGCCGACGACCTTCTGCACGAAGGCCTTCGCCTCCGTGTTGCCGAGCTTGGTCTTGGTCTGGCCCTCGAACTGCGGCTCCCCGAGCTTGATGGAGATCACGGCCGTGAGGCCCTCGCGCACGTCGTCGCCGGAGAGGTTGTCGTCCTTCTCCTTGAGCAGGTTGTT
Organism: Microbacterium sp. NPDC055599; assembly: GCF_053618975.1. Classification (NCBI taxonomy): domain Bacteria; kingdom Bacillati; phylum Actinomycetota; class Actinomycetes; order Micrococcales; family Microbacteriaceae; genus Microbacterium; species Microbacterium sp. NPDC055599. The sequence continues at coordinate 50,535 of NZ_JBSHIM010000010.1, forward strand.
GGCGCGGGCGTAGCGGTTGACCAGCGTGGTCAGTGCCGCGCGGAACCCCTCCTCGTGCGTGCCGCCCTCGTGGGTGTTGATCGTGTTCGCGTAGGTGAAGACGTTCTCGGTGTACGACGTGGTCCACTGCATCGCAACCTCGAGCGAGATCTTGCGCGTGGTGTCCTCCGACTCGAACGCGATGATCTCGTCGTTCACGACCTCGGCCTTGCGCACCTTGTTGAGGTACTCGACATAGTCGACGAGACCGCGCTCGTAGAAGAACACGTCGGACGGCTGCTTGGTGACGGCCTGCCCGTCCTCCTCCGTCTCGTACGCGGAGTCCGGGCGCTCGTCGGCCAGCTCGATCCGCAGTCCCTTGTTGAGGAACGCCATCTGCTGGAAGCGCGTACGGAGCGTGTCGTAGTCGAACTCGACCGTCTCCTGGAAGATCTCCGCGTCCGGCCAGAAGGTGATGCTGGTGCCGGTCTCGTCGGTCGCGGCACCCTTCTCCAGCTTCTGCTGGGGGACACCGCCGTTCGCGAAGCTGTGGTTCCAGACGAAGCCCTTCTGCTTCACCTCGACGTCGAAGCGCGTGGAGAGCGCGTTCACCACCGAGGAGCCGACGCCGTGCAGGCCGCCGGAGACGGCGTACGCGCCGCCGCCGAACTTGCCACCGGCGTGGAGGATCGTGAGTACGACCTCGACCGTGGACTTCGACGGGTCGGACGAGTGCGGGTCCACGGGGATGCCGCGGCCGTTGTCGACGACGCGGACGCCCCCGTCGGCCAGCAGGGTCACCAGGATCGTGTCCGCGTAGCCGGCGAGGGCCTCGTCGACCGAGTTGTCGACGATCTCGTAGACCAGGTGGTGCAGACCGCGCGGTCCCGTCGATCCGATGTACATGCCGGGGCGCTTGCGGACGGCCTCGAGGCCTTCGAGGATCTGGATCGAGTCGGCGCCGTACTCTCCCGGCTGCTGCTTCGGGCGGTTGGCGGACGACTCGGTGGTTCCCTCGGGTGCGGGGGTTCCCCCGGTGTTCGATTCCGTCTCGTCAGCAGGGGATTCAGGCGTCATCAGAGGGCATTCTCCAGATCGATAGCTCGAACTCCCATTCTAGCCGGGTTTCGAGTCGATATGCCGCTCAACGGCCGCGTGTGGCCCTCTGAGCGTGTCAGACCCCTTGCATGGTGCCCTACCCGTAGGTATCGCGCGGGCCCCGTCCTGGAACGACTCTGGGACCCCATTTCCAGGAGGGGACGTCCGGTCCGATGAAGCGGAGGTTCTCGACGCCCGCTTCCGGATACCGTCTCCCGATCTCCGTCAGGATCGTCGCGCGCATGAACTGCAGGTTCTTCGCCCAGGCAGTCGAGTCGCACTTCACCGTCAGCAGTCCACGCTCCAGCGACACCGGCTCGGAGTGCTTCGCGGTGTCGGCGCCGGCCAGGTCGGCCCATTGCCGGACGAGGTCCTCCCTGGCGAGCGTGGTCTCCCACCCTGCGTCGCGGCTGAGCCGGTCGAGCACATCGCCGAGCGTTCCGGGGTCGCGGCCCGGTGTGAAGGGGGCGTTGTCGTCGTCGACCGTGATCCGACGCTTGCGCTTCCAGTTCTTCGCACTCGGCGTCAGACCGCGCAGACGCAGGTACGTGGCGACGGTCTCGGGAGCTTCGATCACGGCGTCGGCGGCCACGTCACTCATCCGGTGCCTCCCGCTCGTCGGTGATGGTGCCCGCCGTGATCCGCACCACGTGTGCGTGCAGCACCTCGGGGATATCCTCCTCCACGGCCGCGGTGACGACCACCTGTTCGTAGCCCGCGGTGAGGGACGCGAGGCGCTGGCGTCGATCCGCGTCGAGCTCGGCGAACACGTCGTCGAGGATCAGCACCGGATCACCCGCGGGTGACTCGCTGCGCAGCAGTTCGGCCGAGGCGAGCCTCAGCGCGAGGGCCACCGACCAGGACTCCCCGTGCGAGGCGTACCCCTTGACCGGGAGGTCGCGCACGCGCAGCACGAGGTCGTCGCGGTGCGGACCCGACAGCGTGAGCCCGCGGTCGAGCTCCTGGGTTCGCTTCGCTGTCAGGGACGCGCGGAACAGCTCGGCCGTGCGAGCGACGTCGATGCGCTGCTCGGCCGCGGCCGACGACACCTCCTGCTCCTCGGCGTCGGCATCGTCCTCCGGATCGGCACCGGCCACGGACAGCGCCCACTCCAACCGGGGCCGGTGGTCGGCGCCGGCGATCGCAGCGTAGGCCTCGGCCACGGGCTGCTGCAGATCCGCGGCGAGACGCTGGCGCGCGGTGATGATCTCGGCGCCGAGCGCGACCAGCTTGTCATCCCACACGTCGAGCGTGCTCAGGCCCTCGCCGCGGACGCCCCGCGCCCTGGCTGACTTCAACAGGGCGTTGCGCTGCTTGAGCACGCGGTCGTAGTCGCCGAGCACCGCAGCCATCCGGGGGGTGCGCTGGATCAGCAGCTGATCGACGAACCGTCGTCTGGCTGACGGATCACCACGGACGATCTGCAGGTCTTCCGGCGCGAAGAGGACGACGTGGGCGTAGCGTGGCAGCTCGTTCGCCTTCGATGGCGAGCCGTTGATGCGGGCTTTGTTGGATCCCTGCCGGTTCACCTGCACCTCGACCAGCACACGCCGTTCGCCATGGGAGAGCCGCGCGCGGATGACCGCGAAGTCCTGTCCGTCTCGCACCAGCGGCGCATCCGACGACACCCGGTGCGAGCCGAGCGTGGCCAGGAAGACGACGGCCTCCGCGAGGTTCGTCTTGCCCTGTCCGTTCCGTCCGACGAGGACGTTGGGGCCGCGATGAAGAGCCAGATCAGCGGTCGCGTAATTGCGGAAATCGACCAGGTTCAGGTGCTCCACAATCACGGAGCCAGCCTACCTTTCGGGTCGGACATCCTCCCCGCCGCCGGGGCGACGCGACGCGCTCAGCGCAGGAGCAGGTTCGGCTGCAGCAGGTACTTGAACGAGTCCAGGCCCGCCTGATCCACCGACGTCTGGCTGGTGATCAGGACCGGGCTCAGCTTGTTGGCGTTGTCGCTCGACGTGAAGGTGACCCGCACGAACTCGCTCTTCACCGCGCCGAGCGCCTCGATCAGGTACTGCGGGTTGAGGCCGAGCGTGACCTCGTCACCGCCGGACAGGATGGCGTCGACCGATTCGGACGCGCGTGCGTGCTCGCTGCCGGACGCATCCATCGTGACGCCGTCGGCCGAGAAGGTGAAGCGCAGCGGGGCGGCGCGGTCGAGCACCAGGGACACGCGGCGGACGGCCTCGATCAGGTCGGCGGTGTTCACGACCGCGTAGTGATCCGTCTGCTCGGGGAACAGACGACGCACCGGCGGGAAGTTGCCCTTGATGAGCAGCGAGGTGACGGTCTTGTTGCCCGCGGTGAACGCGATGATCTCGCGGTCGCCCGCGCCGGAGAACGCGATCTGGATCGTGCCGGCGTGCCCGAACGTCTTCCCGACCTCGAGCAGGGTGCGGGCCGGGACCAGCGCGGTGGCCTCGACGGCTTCTCCGTCCCACGGCACATCCCGCAGCGAGACCCGGTAGCGGTCGGTGGCCACGAGGCTGAGCGTCTGGCCGGTCACCTCGAGCTGCACGCCGGTGAGGACCGGCGTGACGTCGTCACGCGAGGCCGCGAAGCCGACCTGGGCGATCGCGGTGCCGAAGTCATCGGCGGGGACGACACCGGAGCTGCCGGAGACCTCGGGGATCGAGGGGTATTCCTCGACCGGCATGGCCGCGAGCGTGAATCGCGCAGAGCCGCAGGTGACCGCGATGCCGCCGTCATCCTCGACGGCGATCTCGATCGGTGCGTTCGGCAGACGGCTTGCGATGTCGGACAGGAGTCGGCCGTGCACCAGGATCGTCCCCGGGGTCTCGACCGTGGCCTCGATGGTCGTCCTGGCGGATGCCTCGTAGTCGAAGGCCGAAAGGGTGAGCCCTGAACCGTCTGCCTCGATCAGCACACCGGCCAGGATCGGCTGCGGGTTGCGCTGGGGGAGGAGCTTGACGACGAAGGACACAGCCTCGCTGAAGACATCGCGGTTGACCTGAAACCTCACGGGTGCTCCCTTGTCGTCGTCATGACGGGTCGTCGTCGGGTCCTGCCAGTGCAGGGCTTCCCATGCTAGCCCTACAGTCCCGCGGATCCCTACGCCGGAGCACCGGCGACGCACCTGTCGGGTTGTCCCCACCGTCTGGTGATCGGATCGCCCCTTGAATGACTTAACTCCTTAACGGTGTTAACCGCTGTGGATACTGTGGATAAGTCGGTGGAAAGCAGACGCGAGTAGGGAACTACACGACTGTCACTTGTGGAGACGCTGAGGAATCCGCGGGTTATCGAGGATGTGGAGACTCGAGGGCTCGTGACGGTTATCCACAGGTTTCCCCATTCAGCCCACATCCTGAGCGCCGCGATCACGAATCATCCACAAGTTATCCACATGTGCATAGACGCATTTATCGGAGACGTCCGGCCGTTGTCAAGAACGACGAAGGGCGCCGTCCTCGACGGACGACGCCCTTCCTCCGGCTCCGTCAGCGACGGCCGAGTTGCGTGGTGATCTCCGTGACCTGGTTGTAGATCGAGCGGCGCTCCTTCATGAGCTCACTGATCTTCTTGTACGCATACATGACCGTGGTGTGATCCCGGTTGCCGAACAGCTGCCCGATCTTCGGCAGAGAGAGGCTCGTGCGCTCACGGCACAGATACATGGCGATTTGCCGGGCGGTCGCGATCTGCTGCGACCGGCTGGAGCCATAGAGGTCGTCGACCGTGAGCTTGAAGTACTGGGCGGTCGCCGTGATGATGTCGGTCGGCGAGATGATGTTGTCTTCCGCCGTGTCGATGATGTCGCGAAGCACGGTCTGCGCCAGCGAGATGTCGAGCGCGGAACGGTTGAGGCTGGCGAACGCCGAGACACGGATCAGCGCACCCTCGAGCTCACGGATGTTGGACGACACCACGGTGGCGATGTACTCCAGCACCTCGTCGGGGATGTGGAGCGCCTCGCTCTGCGCCTTCTTACGCAGGATCGCGATACGGGTCTCGAGGTCGGGCGCCTGGACGTCGGTGATCAGTCCCCACTCGAAGCGGCTGCGCATGCGATCTTCGAAACCGGTCAGGTGCTTCGGTGCCACGTCGCTCGTGATCACGACCTGCTTGTTGTGGTCGTGCAGCGTGTTGAACGTGTGGAAGAACGCCTCCTGCGTCTCGGCACGGCCCTGGAGGAACTGGATGTCGTCGATCAGGAGGATGTCGACATCGCGGTACCGGGCCTGGAAGGCGGCACCCCGGTTGTTCGCGATCGAGTTGATGAAATCGTTCGTGAACTCCTCGCTGGACACGTAGCGCACCTTCACGCCGGCGTAGAGGGACTGGGCATAGTCGCCGATCGCGTGAAGGAGGTGGGTCTTGCCGAGTCCGGAGTCGCCGTAGATGAACAGAGGGTTGTATGCCTTGGCCGGTGCTTCGGCGACGGCGACCGCGGCGGCGTGGGCGAAGCGGTTGGACTGGCCGATGACGAAGTTGTCGAAGGTGTACTTCGGGTTCAGCCGTGACTCGTGGCGCAGCTGCGTCGGCTGTTCCATCGGCGACTCGCGCGGCTGCTCCTGGCGACCGAAGTCGGCGACGGCGATCGGCGCGGTCGGCTGATCGGCCAGTTCGTGGTTCACCACGACCCGGTACGACGTGACCTCGTCGCCGATGTGGGCGAGGGCTTCCATGATCGGCAGCCGGAGACGCTTGTTGATCTGCGCGGCGGTCAGATCGTTCGGCACCTCGAGATACAGCGTCGCGGCCATCACTCCCGCCGGGACGGCGAGGCTCAGGAACCCCTGCAGCTGAGGAGTGACGCGATCGTCGGCTTCCAGCAGCTCCTGCACCGTGCTCCAGATCGGGACGTCGGGCTGGGCTGGTGAGGACATGGTGCTCCGGACGACGGTTCGGGTCGCGGTCGACGTGCCGTGCCCCTGTGGATAACTTCGGATGCCACGGTAGTCACACCGGCCACGAACGGCAACCTGCCCTTGAAAACACGGGGGCGTGTTGTGCGCATCGGGCGCGTCCGGGTTGTGGATAATGGCTGTGCGGTTCGCGAGAGGACTCGAGCGTCGCAGGGCGCTAATTTGCCCTGTGCGCCGCCAAGACGTACCCTTAGTCGGTTGACTTATGCCTTTTTGGGCAGTTCCCCATGTCTCCGGTCGAAGTGAATCCGGTGGCAGCATTCCCGGAGTGATCTCATGAGCAAGCGCACCTTCCAGCCCAACAACCGTCGTCGCGCCAAGAAGCACGGTTTCCGTGCTCGCATGCGTACCCGCGCCGGCCGTGCCATCCTGTCGGCACGCCGCGCGAAGGGCCGCACCGAGCTCTCTGCGTAAGCAGCCGTGCTCGCCCGCCCGTTCCGTCTGACCCGCGGGAGCGACTACCGGATGGTCGTTCGACGCGGATCGCGTTGTGGCGGGGCGCGCGTCATCACCTCGATCCTGTCGACGGGTGAGCGGCGTGAGCCGCGGTTCGGTTTCATCATCAGCAAGCAGGTGGGCACCGCCGTGGTGCGCAATGCCGTGCGTCGGCGTCTGAAAGCCGTCTGCGCGGAGGCGCTCCCGCGTGTTCCTCAGGGCACGGATGTCGTCATCCGTGCCCTTCCTGCATCCTCCGTGGCGTCGTTCGCCGAGCTGCGCACCGACGTCGAGAGGTGCCTGCAGCGTCTGGCTCCGAGCGAGGTCTCCTCATGACCGCGCTTCCCGCCTCGTCGGTCGGGACCGGGGAGATGCGCGGACGCGACATCGTGCGCAGCATCCCGCTGCTCCCGCGGAACGCGGTCATCGCCTTCCTGTCCGGGTACCGCAAGGTCATCTCCCCGCTCTATGGCGATGTCTGTGCGTACTATCCCTCCTGTTCCGCCTACGCTGTAGGTGCGGTGCAGCAGCACGGTGCCGTGCGCGGAGCCCTGCTCTCCGCGTGGCGCATCCTCCGCTGCAATCCCTGGACCAGCGGAGGCGTCGACGACGTCACGCCGCACCAACACTTCCGCTACGACCTGACCTCCCATGGTTTCGTCGTTCCCTCCCGAAAGGACTGACCGGTGGGTCTTGACCTCCTGCTCGCCAGCACCACCCCCAGCCCCGAACCGGCTGCCGGGGGGTTCGACCTGCTCGGCACGATCCTCTGGCCGCTGAAGTGGGTCGTCGAGCTCATCCTGGTCGCCTGGCACTGGCTGCTCACGGCCGTCGGCCTTCCTGCAGCCTCCGGTATCACGTGGGTGCTGTCGATCGTGGGCCTCGTGGTGGTGGTTCGTGCGGCGCTGATCCCGCTCTTCGTGAAGCAGATCAAGAGCCAGCGAAAGATGATGGAAATTGCTCCTGAACTGCGAAAAGTTCAGGAGAAGTATCGCGGGAAGAAGGATCAGCTCTCTCGCGAGGCCATGAGCCGCGAGACGATGGCGCTGTACAAGAAGCACGGCACGACGCCGATGTCGAGCTGTCTGCCGCTCCTCGTGCAGATGCCGATCTTCTTCTCGCTCTACAGCGTGCTGAGCGATGTCAGCAAGCACGCGCGAGACAACATCGGCGGTGTCGGTCTCCTCAGCCCCGAGCTGACGAAGGAGTTCTACGACGCGAAGCTCTTCGGCGTCGCCTCGTTGCACGAGACGCTGGGCAACGCGATCGATGCGCAGAACACGACGGCCATCATCATCCTGGTCACGCTCGTGGTGCTCATGATCGGGTCGCAGTTCTTCACGCAGCTGCAGATCATCTCCAAGAACCTGTCGCCCGAGGCCAAGACCGGCCAGGCGTACCAGATGCAGAAGATCATGCTCTACGTGCTGCCGCTGGGCTTCATCTTCTCGGGCGTCTTCTTCCCGCTCGGCGTCGTCGTGTACTGGTTCATCTCCAACCTGTGGACCATGGGGCAGCAGTTCCTCGTGATCCGTGAGATGCCGACCCCGGGTTCTGAGGCGGCGAAGGCCCGCGAGGAACGCCTGGCGCGCAAGGGCAAGGCCATCGATTCGTCGGGCAAGGTGGTCCCGATGTCGGTGTACGAGGCCGAGCAGCAGCGTCTGCTCGAGGAGGCCGAGAAGGCCAAGGCAGAGGCACCGAAGCGTCAGCAGCCCGTGGGTAAGAAGCGGGCGAAGAAGAAGGGAAGCGGTTCATGAGCGAGGTCGTGACCGGGAGCACGGAGCCGACGGTGGCGCAGCTGGAGCTCGAGGGCGACGTCGCCGCCGACTACCTCGAAGAGCTGCTCGACATCGCCGACATCGACGGCGATCTGAACCTCGATGTGCGTCAGGGCCGCGCCTATGTGTCGGTGGAGGCCGAGGGCGATGGACTGTCCGTGCTCTCTGCACCTGACACGGTCCAGGCGCTGCAGGAGCTCACTCGACTGGCGGTGCAGAACAAGACCGGTTCGTTCTCCCGGCTGATCCTCGATATCGGTGGTTCGCGCGACACCCGGCGTCGGCAGCTCGAAACGCTGGTCGACGCCGCGGCCGCGAAGCTCGACGAGGGGTCGTCGCAGGCGTCGCTGCCCTCGATGTCGAGCTACGAGCGGAAGCTGGTGCACGACATCGCTGCCGACCGCGGCCTCGTCTCCGAGTCGTACGGTGAGGGCGCGGACCGCCACACTGTGTTGCGTCGTCGGTGATGTCGGCGTCGGACTCGTCCACCGAACCCGGCGCACCCGAAACCGGTGTGGTCGAAGCAGAGCCGGCCGTCGCCGCTGAACTCTTCGGCGACCGTATCGATGTCGCGCGACAGTTCACGGCCGCTCTTGCTCGCGAGGGTGAGGAGCGGGGCCTGATCGGACCCCTCGAACTCCCGCGGTTGTGGACCCGTCACATTCTGAACAGCGCGATCGCCGCGCCCCTCTTCCACGGCACCGTGGCGGACATCGGGTCGGGCGCCGGGCTCCCTGGTCTGGTCCTGGCGATCGCGCGACCGGATGTCACCTGGACACTGGTCGAGCCGATGGAACGCCGGATCACCTGGTTGAACGAGCAGGTCGCGGCTCTGGGACTCGACAACGTCACGGTGCTGCGGTCGCGCGCGGAAGACGTGAAGGCGGGCGATGGATTCGATGTCGTGACCGCTCGCGCCGTGAGCGCGCTTCGGACCCTCCTTCCCCTCACAGCTCCGCTGGTCCGCGACGGAGGGGAGCTCGCCCTACTCAAGGGGGCGAACGCGGCGAACGAGATCGAGGCTGCGCAGAAGCAGATCAAGAAGTACCGCCTTTCCGAGGTGCGGGTGGAAGTTCTCGGCGAGGGAGCGCTTCCCGAGACGACTCGCGTCGTGCGTGCGCGCGTGCGGTGACGTCGCCGTTTCACGTGAAACATCCGGCCTGACGAGGCGTACACGGCACGGCTATGCCGCGGAAGTTTCGGCGGTTACTGGGGGGCGGGCTGCATTCGACGTGCGGGAGCGGACGAATCTCGCCGCAGGGGAGGACCTGGCGCCGCCGCGTCTTCGTCACGCGCCGAGCGGCGTGTCTGACCGAGCGCGTCCAACACGGACAGCACGGCGACGGTCGGTCCGGTCGGGCGAGCGTGACCTCGGCGACTCGCGGTCGCGCGATGCGATGCCTGCGATCGGTCCCGCCCGGTGTGGGGTGAGACCCCACATGGCCACGTGTCCTCCCCTCGCGGTTAGAACGTGGTGCCCGACATGCGAACACATCCCTGACCGCCGACGGAGCGTCAGCCGTTGGTGAGGGGTGTGACGGCGGCATTCCTAGACACGCACGCCCAGCGCAGTTGCACGGCGGATCGACATCGTGTGCGGTGCAGCTGGTGATTGACCGGGCGCGGGCTCGCGAGGTGGGGATGTGGTTGACCGTGCCACCAGCCGGAGGTTGCAGGCCCGCGCCCTTCCGGTGCCCGACGTCCTTACAGGTTCGATGCGCGCCGGCAGCCCGTTTCACGTGAAACATCGAAGTCAGTACCTCAGGCGGAGGCTATGTTTCACGTGAAACACGGCGAGGTCGGGCAGGTGACGGTGACGTGGCTTGCATCGCGACCGAGTGGTCCTAGTGCGGCCTTCGGTTGAGATCGATGGGCAGCGCGGTGCTGGCGGATTGATGAGCAGATCTGAGGGCATACAGGGGGTGAGTACCGCTGTTCGTGCGCTGCGGACGAACAGCGGGACGGTGGGTCGCAATCGTAGGGAAGGACTGGCCGCGGGTGCCGATGGGGCCTGCGGGGTGGTGTGCATCCTGCTCCCGCGGCGAGTCGTGTGAGAGTTTCCGCGGCCGCGGATTCACTGGGTGTCCCCAGAAGGAGCGGTGTCGGGGGAACGCAGGTTTACGTCAGCGCCCTGTATGTCGGGTGGTGCGGGCCTGACCGCGGTAAGACACTGCAACCGATCATCCGAGCGGATACGACGAGGAGCCCGAGTCCGGGAGTCATCGACGCGGGAGATGGCCATGTTGCGTGAGCTTCATGGTGGTCAGCTCCCGGGAGGGGAGAAGGCTTTGGGGTGGCGGGAGGTCGGATGCGCCGGGCACGGGGCGGTGGCACGCTGTGTAAACACAGCGGAACGGGCGGGGAGTCGAGATGTGTGGGCGAGCGGTGGCGCAGTCGGTAGGGCGCGAGGGAGTGCGCGGGTGCGTTCGTTGCGCAGCGTCAGGGACTCCGGTAGTCGGGGCACTACAGATGAGGGAGATGAGGCGCCTCAGAAAGGGGCTGTCACGGGCCGAGGAGTTGAGGCGTCCCTGTATCGAACGGGAATGTGTGATGGGCGCCGGGGGTGACGGCGTCGCGCCGACGAGGGGAAGATGATGGGTGGTTGCACCTCTGGTGCTGAGGCTTCGATGAGCTGGGCTCGACAGTGACCCGTGTGGTGAGGCTTCGATGAGCTGATGTCCACAGGGCTCCGTGTAGTGAGGCTTCGATGAGCTGGGGGTCCACAGTTCCCTGGCTGGGGGTGGGGAGGGCAGGGACGAGCGCGAGGTGCGGCGACCGGGTGGGACGACGTGGTGCGGGCTTGCAGGGTCGGGGCATTCCGCGCGTGCGGTTGCTCAGGTGAAAGGGGTGGGCAGGGCGCGGATGACGATGGAGTCGGGGACGTGTGGGTGCGGTGCCGGGGGTCGTGCGGGGTGTCCTGTGGGGTGTCCTGTGGGTGAGGAGAAGCATGAGAGTCGGTCGGAGAGGGACGCCAGGCTCAGCTGGGGATGTCGTGCGGGCCTTGCTTGCGTGAGGGGTGGGTGCGCGGTACGGATGACGATGGCGTGGGGGAGTGGAGGGCATGTGGCACCCGGCGGCACGGTGTCGGCGGAGTGCCCGGGTGCGGCGAGGGACATCAGCGGCCAGCTGCACGAGCCGTGAGTGCAGAGCATCTGCCCGAATCGGGCCGTTCCGCACCGGAAGCTGTGGGGCGAGGCACGGGGAGACGGGACTGCACGGCCATGAGCGGGCCTGCCGAGTCAGGAGCGGGGGCCTCCGACCGGCTGTCGCGGGCTGGTGGCGAGTCGTCGGTGAGCGCAAGACGCACGAGCGGGCGCGACCGCCGAAGGTGCGGTGTTCATGCGGGGAAGATGTGGGCGTGGGGAGGAGGCGGGTCTGGGCCAGACGCGGGCGTGGGGCAAACGCCGGCGTGGGTCAGACGCGGGCGTGAGGAAGAGCCGCGCGTAGGGGAGGGGCGGCCGCAGGGAAGAAGCGGCCCGGGGGAAGAGGTGCGCGTAGGGGGGGAGGTGGCCGTAGGGGATGAGGCGGGCGTAGGGGGGAGGTGGCCGTAGGGGATGAGGCGGGCGTAGGGAGGAGGTGGCCGTAGGGGATGAGGCGGGCGTAGGGAGGAGGCGGCCGTAGGGGAAGAAGCGGGCGTAGGGAAGAAGCGGGGTGGGGAAGAAGCGGGGTGGGGACGAAGCGGGGCGGGGAAGAGCGGCTACCGAGGGTGGAGGCATGCGGGCCCCGACAACACGGAGGTCCGTCGGCTCACGAGACGCAGTGGACGACCGACCGCACCAGGGAAATGCGCGGACGTGCGGTGTTGGCCCGATGGGGGGCAAGCCCGGACGGAGACGGGACCGCGTGTGCTGGATCGCGGGGAGGGCTGGGTGAGCCGCGAGGTCGGGGCCATGAGGGGCGAGGCGACGCGGTCGCTGACGGACCGAACACGCCGCGGAACAGGCGCGGTGTTTCACGTGAAACGGTGGAAGGCGCCAATGGGGGGCGGCGTTCGCCGGGGCAGGTCGGGGCTTCTTCCAGAACCGTCGCGGGCGGGGGAGGAGGTGTCGAGGGGGCAGCTCACGCGGCGGTTCATATGGAACTGAGCGTGGATGCGCCTGGTCGGGGATCTCCAGCGCGAGCGAGGAGGCCCGGGAGCTGTTTCAGACAACCGATAGCGGTCATCGTTGCGGCACCGGGAGCGCGCGCGGCGCTCGCTGCGACGAGGAACTCCCGGAATCGATGCGGCTGCCGGTCGTGGGCCGGTACGAGCCGCGGACGGAAGTGCGCTCAGCGTCGATGCTGACGGGCCTGCGCGGTTCGAGGTCCGTCCCTGCGGTTAGAGTGGGATGCGGCCCCGAAAGGAGTGGATGTTTCACGTGAAACAGTCCGAAAAGACACCGGCAAACGACTCGTTCGGGATGGATACCCCACTTGCTCGCGAGCTCGCCGACCTCTCCGCGCGCCGCAGGGCCCTCGAAGCCGTTCACGTGGAGTTCACCGGGGAGACCCGGGTGCTTACCGTGTCGAACCAGAAAGGCGGCGTCGGCAAGACCACGAGTGCGGTGAACATCGCCTCCGCGCTGGCCGGACTCGGTGCCTCGGTTCTCGTGATCGACCTCGACCCCCAGGGGAATGCGTCCACGGCACTCGGGGTTCCGCACAACGCGGACACGCCGAGCGTGTATGACGTGCTGATCGATGAGTTCCCGCTCGCGGAGATCGTGCAGCCCAGCCCGGAGAACCCACGACTGTTCTGTGCTCCGAGCACCATCCACCTGGCGGGCGCCGAGATCGAACTGGTGGCACAGGTCGCGCGGGAACATCGGCTCCGACGCGCTCTGCAGGACTACCTCGTCGACCACCCGGTGGACTTCGTGATCATCGATTGCCCGCCCTCGCTCGGGCTTCTGACGATCAACGCCTTCACCGCAGCCTCCGAGGTCTTCATCCCCATCCAGTGCGAGTACTACGCGCTGGAGGGTCTGAGCCAGCTTCTGGGAAGCATCCAGATGATCCAGAAGCACCTCAACCCGTCCCTGCACCTCTCCACCATCCTGCTGACGATGTTCGATGGCCGTACCCGGCTGGCGCAGCAGGTTGCGGAAGAGGTTCGGACGCATTTCCCCACCCAGGTGCTGAACACCGTCATCCCTCGGTCGGTCCGCGTGTCCGAGGCCCCCAGTTTCGGCCAGACGGTCATCGCGTACGACGGGCAGTCCGCCGGCGCGATCGCCTACCGCGAGGCCGCTGTCGAGATCGCGTCCCGTGTGACGCAGAGCAAGGAGAAGTAATGGCGAAGCGCACTGGACTCGGCCGGGGCATCGGTGCCCTCATTCCGACCGCGGATCAGGCGGAGCGACCCGTCGACGTGTTCTTCCCCGGCGCGAGCCTGCGCCCGGACACGACCGACTCCGGCGCAGCCGCGGTTGCGGAAGCTGCCCTCGAGGCGGTCCCCGGCATCCACCTGGTGCAGGTCGACCCGCACGCGATCGTGCCGAACCCGCGTCAGCCGCGGACACACTTCGACCCGGAGGACCTGGCCGAACTCGTGCACAGCGTGCGGGAGTTCGGGGTGCTCCAGCCGGTGGTCGTGCGCAAGAACGGCGACGGCGACTACGAACTCATCATGGGGGAGCGTCGGACGCGGGCTGCACGCGAAGCCGGGCTCGACGCGATCCCGGCCATTGTGCGCGACACCGCCGACGAGGACCTCCTGCGCGATGCGCTCCTCGAGAACCTGCACCGCTCCGAGCTGAACCCGCTGGAAGAGGCATCGGCGTACCAGCAGCTGCTCGAGGATTTCGGCATCACCCAGGAAGAGCTCGCAACCCGCATCGGCCGGTCTCGTCCGCAGATCAGCAACACCATCCGCCTGCTCAAACTGCCCGTCCCCGTGCAGCAGCGCGTCGCAGCCGGAGTGCTGTCGGCCGGTCACGCCCGCGCGATCCTGAGCCTCGACACCCCGGAGGCGATGCAGCGCCTTGCCGATAAGGTCGTGAACGAAGACCTGTCGGTGCGCGCGACGGAGGTCGCCGCCAAGGCGCAGCCGAGCGCGGGGAAGACCCCGAAGGCCACGCCGGGAGCGCGACGGGCCTATCTGGACGAGGTGGCGGGCAAGCTCGGCGATCGCCTGAACACGCGGGTGAAGATCTCGCTCGGGACGCGAAAGGGCCAGGTCACGATCGATTTCGCGTCGATCCAGGACCTCAACCGCATCCTCGAGGAGCTGGGCGAAGAAGGGTACGGCTCCGCGCGCTGACCCCGCACGGTGTCAGGGAGGGCCTAGACTCGCGTCATCTTGACGATGCGGGGGTAGGTCATGAGCAGAGCAGCTGACGCGGCGAGCATCAAGCGCCGTGTGATCGCGGTCAGTATCGCCGCGGCATTGGGTGGCTTCCTCTTCGGCTTCGACACCGCGGTGATCAACGGTGCCGTCGACGCTCTCGCGGGCGACGTGTCCGGGTTCGACCTCGGTACCGGCCTCAAGGGCTTCGCCGTGTCGTCCGCGCTGATCGGTTGCGCGGTCGGCGCCTGGTTCGCCGGCCCGATCTCGAACAAGTTCGGGCGCATCCCGGTCATGGTCGTCGCAGCCGCCATGTTCTTCGTCTCCGCGATCGGCTCCGGTCTGGCCTTCAGCGTGGTCGACCTCATCATCTGGCGCGTGATCGGCGGACTGGGCGTGGGGGCAGCCTCGGTCATCGCTCCGGCGTACATCGCCGAGGTGTCGCCGGCCGCCATCCGCGGAAGACTCGGCTCGCTGCAGCAGCTCGCGATCGTCACGGGTATCTTCGCCGCCCTCCTCTCCGACGCGCTGCTCGCGGGAATCGCCGGCGAGGCGGATCAGCCGCTGTGGGGGCTCACCGCCTGGCGCTGGATGTTCATGGTCGCGGCCATCCCCGCGCTCGTCTACGGGCTCGTCTCACTCCGGCTGCCGGAGTCGCCGCGTTACCTGGTGCGCAAGGGCGAGACGAAACGCGCCGCAGAAGTGCTCCAGACCGTCACGGGCACGATCGACACCGAGGCGAAGATCAAGGAGATCACCGGGACGATCGACACCGAGCGCGCCGAGTCGCTGCGTGACCTGCGAGGGAATCGCCTCGGGCTCAAGCCGATCGTCTGGATCGGCATCCTGCTGTCGGTGTTCCAACAGTTCGTCGGCATCAATGTCATCTTCTACTACTCCACCACGCTCTGGCAGTCGGTCGGTTTCGACGAGTCCAGCGCCCTGCTGACCTCGGTGATCACCTCCGTGACGAACATCGTGGTGACGATCGTGGCGATCCTCCTGGTCGACAAGGTCGGCCGGCGGATCATGCTGCTCGTCGGTTCGGTCGGCATGACCGTCACCCTCGGACTGATGGCGCTGGCGTTCTCCTTCGGCACGCTGGATGCGCAGGGCACCGCAACGCTGCCCGACCCCTGGGCCACCGTCGCCCTCATCTGCGCGAACGGATTCGTGGTGTTCTTCGGGGCCAGCTGGGGACCCCTCGTCTGGGTGCTCCTCGGCGAGATCTTCCCGAACTCGATCCGTGCTGGCGCACTCGCCGTGGCGGCCGCAGCGCAGTGGGTCGCGAACTTCTTCATCTCCACGACGTTCCCGGCCTTCGCGGAGATCGGACTCACCTTCGCGTACGGGTTCTACGCGTTCTTCGCCCTGCTGTCGTTCTTCTTCGTGTTCTTCAAGGTGCCCGAGACCAAGGGCCGGGAGCTCGAGGACATGACCGAGGACGCGAAGGTCGAGCGCCGACGGGGTCGCGCACGCGCGTAGGCTGGACGGATGACCGAGTCCGTCCCGCGCCGCGCCAGCCTGGAAGTGCTGCGCGCCGAAGCGGCCGACGAACTCGCGGTGCTGATCCAGGAGCGGCTGCTGGGCGGGGAAGACCCGTGGGAGTTCATGGAGGAGCTGCCGAGCGTCGACGAGCTCGTGGTGTACCTGCTCCGCGCTGACAACATCGCCGCGAACGACGGCGTGCGACCCAACGCCGCGCGGCACTACCGCGTGCTGCGCCAGATCGCCCTGGAGTACCCGGAGCTCACGCCGGCGGTGTGGGGACTGCTCGACGAGCAGCAGCGCCATCGCCGGTGGGATCCGCGCATCGCTGACGCCTCCTGACGTCTTTGTCTGTCCCTCCGCGGGGCGTCCGCACGCACCGGCGGGTGAGGCTCGACACGCGTGGATGCGTGGGGCGATGCAACGGCGTAGGCGCGCGATGCGGCAGCGTAGGGAAGGGATGGGCCCGGGCGCGCGACGCGGCGGAACGGGAAATGCGTGGGCTGGGCAGGCGAGGGGACGGCATCGGGCGATGCAAGGGCGTGGGGGCGCGACGCGGCGGCGCGGGGAATGCGTGGGGCGGGGGCATGCTGCGGCGCGGGTGGCGGTGTGGGGGCGAGGGAGATGTGGAGGTGGGGGCTCGACCGGCGCCGACGCGACGGAGGCGGATGATCAGGGACGGGTGCGACGCACAAGACTTCTGAACATGATTTTCATAAATCGCTTCATGCTGGTAAAAAGGTGACAGCAACGCGGCGGGGCGGGCACTGACCGGCACTTCCGTGTGTTCATGAAAGACAAGGGAGTTCGCCATGACGTCACGCCTACGCATCGGAGCGGAGCGTGCAGCAGACCGGGCCGACCTGATCCCCGGGAGCAGGATCGGCCTGCTCACCAACTTCACCGGGACCATGCCCGACCTGTCCCGGAACATCGATGCGTTCACGGCCGCGGGTGTGCGACTGCATCACCTGTTCGGCCCCGAGCACGGTCTCGACGGCTCGGTGCAGGCGGGGGAGAGCACCGCGATCGAGCGCGACGAACGCTCCGGGCTCCCGTTCAGCGACACCTACCTCACCGAGGGCGCTGCGCTGGACGACATGATCGCCGCGTCCGGCGTGGATGCCCTCGCCTTCGACATGCAGGACATCGGGGTGCGCTTCTACACCTACATCTGGACCATGTACGACGCGATGCGCAGCGCCGCGCGCCTCGGGCTGCCGTTCACCGTGCTCGACCGACCGAATCCGCTGGGCGGCGCCGTGCTCGCGGGCCCCGGGATCGAGGGCGAGCGCTTCACGAGCTTCGTGGGGCGCAGCGACATCCACCAGCGCCACGGCCTCACCGCCGGGGAGCTGGCACGCCTCTTCGCGCGCCGCGACCTCGCCGCGGAGGGCCTCGAGCTCGACCTGCACGTGGTGACGCTGACGGACTGGGACCCCACGCGGGACTGGACCGCCACCGGACTGCCGTGGGTGCCGCCGTCGCCCAACATCCCCACGCTCGACTCGGTGTACGCGTTCGCCGGCACCGGGCTCGTCGAGGGCACGACCCTGAGCGAGGGGCGCGGCACCACGCGGCCGTTCGAGACCATCGGCGCTCCGTTCCTGACGGCCGCGTTCTCGGAGGACCTGCGCGGACGCGACCTGCCGGGTGTGCTGTTCCGCGACATCGCGTTCCAGCCGACGTTCCACAAGCACGTGGGGGAGACCGCTCGAGGCGTGCAACTGCACATCACCGACCACCGGGCGTATGACCCGGTGGGGACCGCCCTGGCGGTACTGGAGGCCGCCCGTACGTCGGCGCCGGATGACGTGCACAGCCTGGATGCGGGACAGCGGCTCGATCCAGGCGACTCCGGCTACGCGCTCGACCGCCTGTGGGGGTCCACCAGCCTCCGTGAGGCGCTGAACGCCGGGCGGGACCTGGCGGCGCTGTCCGCGGGGCCTCAGCGGGTCGCGGACGCGTACGGCGACGACGTGCTGCTCTACCCACGCTGAAAACTATTTCCGTCATGTTAATCGTGACCAAAACTTATTGACATCGACGCGACGGTGAATGTACTTTCATTCCCATCGCGCTGCCGCACCCCCTTCACCCGAGGAGATATCAATGGAGAGCATCGTCCGGACCTTCCGCGCGGGAGACGGCCCCGAGATCGCGCAAGCCTGGACCGAAGCGGCGCCCGCCGACGGCATCAGCTACGAGCGGTTCCGCGACCTGATCCTGCTCGACCGCAACTTCGACGCCGACGGACTCTTCCTCGCCGAGTCCGACGGCGACATCGTCGGCGCGGTCTACGCCGTCCGCCGCCAGATCGCGGCCGACGGCGACGACCTGGAGTCCACCTCCGGCTGGATCCCGTTCTTCTTCGTCGTCCCGTCCGCCCGACGCCACGGCATCGCCACCACCCTGATGGCCGCCGCGAAGGAGTGGCTGCGCGGGCACGGCGTCGAGACCGTCTACTTCTCGTCGTACACGCCCAACTACTTCCTCCCCGGGCTCGACGCCGACCGCTACCCCGAAGCCGACGCGTTCCTGCGCTCCGCCGGCTTCCAGACGCAGTACACCTCGGTCGCCATGGACCGCACGCTCAACGACTACGCCATGCCCGACGACGTGCGCGCCCGCATCGCCGAGCTCCGGGACCAGGGCTGGACGTTCTTCTCACCGACGGGCGACGACCTGGTCGACCTGATCGAGATCGCCGGCACCTTCAACGCCGACTGGTCGCGCGGTATCCGCGAGGGCGTGCTCGGCGGACAGTCGCTCGAGCGCATCATGGTCTGCCGCAACCCCGAGGGCGCCATGCTCGGCTGGGCCATGCACGGCACGTACGAGAACGTGCTGGAGCGCTTCGGCCCATTCGGGGTGCTGCCGGAGAGCCGCGGCACGGGACTCGGGAAGATCCTGCTGCACCTCACGCTCGAGCGCATGCGCGCCCTGGGCGCCCACAGCGCCTGGTTCCTGTGGACCGAGGAGACCTCCGCCGCCGGACACCTGTACCTGAACACCGGGTTCGAGATCACTCGCACCTTCACGATCCTGCACGCCCCCACCGCCGCCTGACGCGGCCCACCCGAGAGGAATCACATGAAGTCTGCAGCACAGCGTCACCGCCGACGCCTGGTGACCACCGTCGCGCTCACGGGCGCGGCCGCGCTCGCCCTCGCCGGATGCACCACCGGGGCGGAAGGGGGCGGAGACGACGGCGTCGTGAAGCTCACCTTCCTCAGCCACTACGGCAGCGACCCGTTCAAGACCGGGATCGGCGACCTCATCGACCAGTGGAACGAGGAGAACCCCGACATCCAGGTGACCTCGCAGGCCGTCAACTTCGACGAGCTGCTCACCACCCTCAACGTGCGCCAGACCGGCGGACGCGGTGCCGACATCGTCAGCTCGTACTCCCTGTGGGGCGGGCAGCTGCAGGCCAACGGCGTGCTCTCCGCTCCACCCAAGGACGTCGCGGCCGACATCACCGACAACTACAGCCCCGCGGCGCTCGCCTCGGTCACGACCGGTGACGGCGAGATCCTCGGATACCCGACCGAGTTCAACACGTACGCGCTGTTCTACAACAAGCAGCTCCTCGCCGACGCGGGCTACGACGCCCCGCCGGCGAACTGGGACGAGCTGGTCGAGGCCGCCAACGCCACCACGAAGAAGGACGGCTCGGGCAACACGATCGTGCAGGGCCTCTCCCTCATCCAGGACGGCGACAACCACACGGTGCACCCGTTCCTGTCGCTGCTCGACTCCGCCGGTGGCGAGTTCCTCGCGGCCGACGGGAAGTCCGCCATGGACGACAAGGCCGAGGACGTGATGCAGCTCGAGTCCGACCTGGCCGAGACCGGCGCCACCTCGACCTCGATCATGCCGACGAAGGCGTTCCCCACGGGCGGCGTGGCCATGGCCGTGCAGGCCGGCTGGTGGATCGGCAGCCTGAAGGCCTCGATGGGCGACGACTACGCCAACGTCGGCGTCGCCCCCGTGCCCGGCCCGGAGACCGGTGACGTGGGCTCCCTCGCCTACAGCTTCTTCACCGGCGTGAACTCCGGCAGCCAGCACCAGGAAGAGGCCTGGAAGTTCCTCAGCTGGCTCAACTCGCACGAGAACGAGGACGGCGTCACCGCCCTCGGCGACTTCCTCGCCACGCAGGGCCTGATCCCGCCGCGCACCACGGACGCGGAGATCCTCGGCCCGAAGTACCTCGCCGAGGAGCCGAACCTCGAGGCGATCTACGCCGCCGCCGACTACGCGATGGCCGAGTCGAACGCGTCGAACGCCTACGAGGCGAAGACCGCCACCAACACGGCGCTCAACGACATCATCGTCAACGGCGCCGACGTGAAGACCACCTTCTCGAAGCTGGTCAAGGAGATCGACGCCCAGTAGCACCACCGGAGGGCGGGGACCACGCGCGTCCCCGCCCTCCACCCCGAGACCACCCACGGAGGGCCGATGGCCAACCCCACTCTCATGACGGCGGCGCAGGAAGCCGCGGAGGACACGATCGCGGTGACGACGGTCGGGAAGAAGGCCAAGCCGCGTTCGCGTCGGTTCCGCCGCGAAGCCCGCGCCGGCTACCTGTTCCTCGCGCCCTCCCTGCTGTTCTTCACCGTCTTCCTGATCCTGCCCACGTTCTTCGCGATCTTCCTGTCGCTGTCGACCTGGGGCGGATACGACCTCACCAAGATCGAGTTCACCGGATTCCAGAACTACCTGGAGATCCTGCAGATCGACAGCACGTTCGTGCAGCCGATCCTCATCAACACGTTCCTGTTCGCGATCATCGCCGTGATCCTCGCGGTCGGCGGCTCGGTCGTCGTCGCCCAGCTCATCGAACGCCTCAAGTTCCAGGGCTTCTGGCGGTTCCTGTACTTCCTCCCCGTCGTGGCCACCGTGGTCGCGATCGGCAACGTGTGGAAGATGCTCTACCAGCCGGCCGGCCTCATCAACGCCGTGCTCAACGCCCTCGGCGTGAACTCCATCGGCTTCCTGTCCGACCCGAACCTCGCCCTCCCAGCGGTCGCCGTGGTGCAGGCGTGGGCCTCGATCGGCGCGGCCGTGCTCATCCTCACGGCGGGCATCAAGGGCATCGACAAGACCATGTACGAGGCCGCGGAGATCGACGGCGCGAACTCCTGGCGCACGTTCTGGAGCATCACGCTGCCGCTGCTGCGGCCCTCCCTGGTGTTCGTCTTCATCACCCAGTGCATCGCCGGGCTGCAGTCGTTCGCGCTCATCATCGTGATGACCAAGGACGGCGGACCCGCGAACGCCACGAACGTCGCCGCGTTCGAGATGTACCAGCAGGCGTTCAAGTTCGGCGCCTGGGGCACCGCGAGCGCCATGGCCATGGTGCTCTTCCTGATCATCTTCATCATCACGCTGCTCCAGCTCTGGATCAGCCGTCGCACCGGAGGAGACGACTGATGGGCGTCCGTCAGCGCAAGCGCCACCCGTTCCCGTGGATCTCCTACCTCGTGGTCGCCATCGGTGGCGTGATGATGGTGGTCCCGTTCTTCGACACGGTCTTCAGCTCGCTGAAGGGCCCCGGTGAGTACGGCATCTTCCCGTACCGGTTCTTCCCGGAGAACTGGACCTGGGACAACTACACCGCCGCGTTCGAGCAGCTGCAGCTGGACAAGCTGTTCTTCAACAGCACGGTCGTGACGCTCGTGGTCACCGCGTCGGTGCTCATCACCTCCGCGATGGCGGGCTACGCGCTCGCGAAGCTGCGGTTCCGCGGTCGCGACGTGATCTTCCGGTTCGTGCTCGCGACCATGATGCTGCCGCCGTTCCTGCTGCTGATCCCCGACTTCCTGATCATGCTGAACTGGCCGCTGGTGGGCGGCAACAACATCCTCGGCCAGGGCGGGTTCGGCGGTATGACGAACAACATCGTCTCGCTCATGCTGCCGTTCCTCGTCAGCGGGTTCGGCATCTTCCTGATGCGCCAGTTCATGGTGGGCGTGCCCGACGAGATGCTCGAGGCCGCGCGCATCGACGGTGCGGGGGAGTGGCGGCTGTTCTTCAACATCGTGCTGCCGCAGGCGACGCCGGTGGCCATCACCCTCGGCGTGATCACGTTCGTCGGCCAGTGGAACGAGTACATCTGGTCGTCGCTGATCGCCTCCGCCAACCCCGACCTGATGACGCTGCCCGTCGGCATCCAGATGCTGCAGAGCTTCATCGACCCGAACCGCACCATGCCGATCGTGATGGCCGGCATCGTCATCAGCACCCTCCCGGTGCTGCTGATCTTCCTCTTCCTGCAGAAGTACTACGTCCGCGGCGTCATGCTCAGCGGAATGAAGTGACCCCCACGAAACGGAGTGATGACAATGGGTAGGACCGTACTCGCCATCGGCGGGCACATCGGCGACATGGACCTCACGGCGGGTCCGACCCTCGCCAAGATGGTGCAGGAGGGGGACCGGGCGATCATCCTCGCGTGCACCTACGGCGAGCGGGGCCACCCCACGATCGCGCCCGACGAGTACCGGAAGCAGAAGGTGGCGGAGGGCGAGGCCTTCGCGGCGGCGATCGGTGCCGAGTTCCGCGTGCTGGACTACTCCGACGGCTTCCTGCCCGACGACGACTCCGCCGCGGAGCAGATCGCTGACATCATCCGGCAGGAGAAGCCCGAGATCCTCATCACGCACTGGACCACGAGCATCCACCGCGACCACGAGCGCGCGGCGATCCTCGCGGAGCGCGGCCGGTTCCTCGCGTCTCTCCCCGTGGACAGCCCGTACGGACGCCACGGCATCTCGCAGTTCCTGCACGCGGACAACTGGGAAGACGCGGAGGGTTTCACGCCCGACCTGTACGTGGACATCCCCGACGCCGCGTTCGAGACCTGGCGGGCAGCCATCCAGGGCCAGGCCTTCGCCCGCGGAGAGACCTACGGGTTCCGGTACATCGACTACTACAGCGCGAACATGCTCGCGAAGGGCTGCCTGGCCGGCACCACCCGGGCGTGCGGCTTCAAGCGCGGCGACAAGGGCGCCGAGCTGGCAGGGCCGTGAGCCCCGAGCGCTCGACCGAAGGGCCGGAGGTGCGTCTGCGCCTCCGGCCCTTCCGCGTGGGCGACGAGGACGACCTCGCCGCCGTGTGCCTGCGCACGGGAGACTCGGGCGCCGACGCCACCGGCCTCTACCGCTCGCCACGGCTGCTGGGGGAGGTGTTCGCGCTGCCCTACGCGGCGTGGAGCCCCGAGACGTGTGTCGTGCTCGACGCCGGCGACCGCGTACTCGGGTACGTGGTGTGCGCGCCCGACACGACCGCATACGAGCAGTGGTTCCGGCACGCGTGGTGGCCTCCCCGCGAGGCGCGGCATCGGGGCGACCGCGCCGACGGGGGCAGGGATGCGACCATCGTCGCGTTCGCCCGGAGGATCGGCGAAGGTCGGGTGCCGTTCGTGGACCGCTACCCCGCACATCTGCACATCGACCTGCTGCCCGAGGCGCAGGGCCACGGGTGGGGGCGGCGGTTGATCGACACGCTCGCGGCGCTGCTGCGCGACCGGGGCGTGCCCGGGCTGCAGCTGACCGCCGGGACGCGCAACACCGGCGCCATCGCGTTCTACCGTCGCCTCGGCTTCGCGGAGCTGCGTCGGACGGACGACGGCGTGACGTTCGGGATGCTCCTCGACGACGTGACCCCGCGGCACTGAGGGGCGGGCACGCAGAAGGGGCCGCACCCCCGGGAGGTGCGGCCCCTTCTCGTCGTCCGGGGAGGATCAGCCGATCACCTGCCCGTGCTCATCCGTCCTGGGTTCTTCGTCAGTCTTCCGACTCACGTCTTCTCGAAGGCGACGAAGCTCCGCATGGACGCTGTCTCGAAAGCGCCGGATCATCACGATGAGCGCGACAAGGAGGATTGCCGGAGAGGCGACAAGGAGGACGCCTACGCCAACGAGGAGCGGATTCATCTGTCGCTTCTATCTCGTCACCAGTTGGCATTAACGTTGGCGGACCCACTGGTCACATCCAAATCGAGATATGGGTATGACGATCCGATCCCAGTGACAACTGTGCAATAGGCGCGAAGCCTGACCTTCGTTGAGGATGGCGCGCCCAGAGAGTCCTTTTGACACGCGCCGCCAGCAGCCTGAATGTCCCAATCCCAGGTGTTTGCAAGGCTAGCGCCGGCGCCTCCTGAGTACTGATAGTAGTTAGCGTGGAACATCATGGTCAGAACTCCGTTGTTCTTCTCGATCTTGCAATTGGAGTACGAGGCGACCCCGGTGCTGAGCAGATAGGTACAACCACTGATTGCTGACCGCGTGGCCACGGCCGTTCCATCATCAGTCGGATGTTCGACAGACGTGATTGAGACTGAGCCGTCTGGGAACACCGAACGCTCATAATCGGTGATGCCCTGGCGATACTCGGATACCGAGACCGGTGCGATGCCCGACGAATTGTCCCACGCCTCACCTGCCGCGTATTTCGCGAGCAGATCATCGATCATGTCTGGGTCCACGCCCAGCTGGGTCAAGTTGGACGTCAGATCGCTTAGCGTCTCAGGATCAATCTGCGACGAGTCGGAAGCGGATGCCGGAAGGCTCCCTGACGCAGCAAGAAGAACTGCAGCGACTCCGGAGATCACAAGCCTGGTCGATCGATACATCTCTGTACTCCTCAGTTTCGAGTGCTCGCTTTCAAGACCCGACCCAACACCTCAGTTGCTTGACGCTCGCACGTAACACGTTACACCGCGGACGGTTTGCGCGGTGCAAGATTCCGTGCGCCCGTTCTGATCGATGACGGGAGGGCCGGGGACGCAGAAGGGGCCGCACCCCCGGGAGGTGCGGCCCCTTCTCGTCGTCCGGGAGGATCAGCCGATGAAGTCGGCGAGGTCCTTCTCGAGGGCGAACTTCGGCTTGGCGCCGATGATGGTCGTCTTGACCTCGCCGCCGTGGAAGACCTTCATCGCCGGGATCGACGTGATCTGGTACTTCATGGCGAGCTCGGGGTTCTCGTCGACGTTGAGCTTGAGGATGGTGATCTTGTCGGGGTTGTCGGCCTGGATCTCGTCCAGCACCGGCGCGACCATACGACACGGACCGCACCACTCGGCCCAGAAGTCCACCAGCACGGGACCATCGGCCTGCAGCACGTCCTGCTCCCAGGTCGCCTGGCTCGTTGCCTTTGCACTCATCAGAGTTCTCCTTGTTCGAGGTTCGCCTGCTACAACAACGGGCGAGGGGAAAGTGTTCCCGGCGCTGATCAGGCCGTGATGACCTCGGCGGCCTCCGCGGCGGGGACCTCGACCGAGGCGTCCTCCAGATCGGCGAGGAAGTGCTCCGCGTCGAGCGCGGCGACCGTGCCGGTGCCGGCGGCGGTGATGGCCTGACGGTAGGTCGGGTCGATCACGTCGCCCGCCGCGAACACCCCGGGGACCGAGGTGCGGGAGGAGCGGCCGTCGACCCAGATCGTGCCCTCGGACGTGAGCTCGAGCTTGTCGTGCACGAGGTGCGTGCGCGGGTCGTTGCCGATCGCGATGAAGAGGCCGTCGAGGGGCAGGTCGCGCAGCGAGCCGTCGACCGTGGACCGCAGCTGCACACCGGTGACCGCGGTCTCGCCGAGGATCTCCGCGACCTCGCTGTTCCACACGAACTCGATCTTCTCGTTCGCGAACGCCCGCTCCTGCATGATCTTCGAGGCGCGCAGCGTGTCCTTGCGGTGGATCACGTACACCTTGTCGGCGAAGCGCGTGAGGAAGGTCGCCTCCTCCATCGCCGAGTCGCCGCCGCCGACGACCGCGATGGTCTTCTGGCGGAAGAAGAAGCCGTCGCACGTGGCGCACCAGGACACGCCGAAGCCCGACAGGCGCTCCTCGCCCTCGATGCCGAGCTTGCGGTAGGCCGAGCCCGTCGCATAGATGATGGTCTTCGCCTCGTGCGTGGCGCCGGAGCCGAGCGTGACCTTCTTGACCGGGCCGGCGACATCGAGCTCGGTGACGTCGTCGTACAGGACCTCGGTGCCGAACTTCTCGGCCTGCTCCTGGAACTTGGCCATCAGCTCGGGGCCCTGGATGCCCTCCGGGAAGCCCGGGTAGTTCTCGACCTCGGTGGTGTTCATCAGCTCACCGCCGACCTCGACCGAGCTCGCGATGAGCAGCGGCTCCAGGTTCGCGCGTGCGGCGTAGATGGCAGCCGTGAATCCGGCGGGGCCGGAGCCGATGATGATGACCTGACGCATGTGATCTCCGTTAGAAAGGCGGTGCCGTCGAAAGACGTCCGACTGCTTCAACCCATGGTAACCGCGGGGCATTCCCCAGCGGCAGGCGCGCGCGGGCCTCAGCGACCAGGGAGGAAACGGCGCATCAGGCCGCCCGCCGCCTTCAGCTCGGGCGCCCGCATCGCCGCCAGCAGCGCGATGTAGACCGCGACCACGACGAGGCCGATGATCGCCGTGCCCACGGCGCCCTGGATCTTGTCCGAGGCGGTCCAGCCGCCGGCGCCGCCCATCAGCTGGAACACGCCCCACCCGGCGAAGCCCGCGGGAATCGCCGCCACCGCGAAGCGGCCGATCGAGGTCGCCCACGTGCGCACGCCGAGACCGCCGAGGCGACGATGCAGAAGCCAGGTCGCGACGATCGTCTGCAGGGTGCTCGCGACGGACTGGCCGAGGGCGACCGCGGCCGCGAGCATCGTGATAGGGATCACCCCGGCCTGGTACAGCCCGCCCGCGAGCAGCGCCGTCGCGACGATGAGGACGCACTGGAAGATCGTGAACCAGAACGGCGTGCGGGTGTCGTCGTAGGCGTAGAAGGTGCGCTGCACGATGAACAGGATCGTCAGCGGGATCAGGCTCACGAGATAGCACAGCAGCACCAGCGCGGCGGCCTCGGCGTCGGGCGCGGAGCTCGTGAACACGCGCGACGCGGGGATCGCAGCGGCGGCCACGGCGGCGACGGCCGCCACGATGAAGAACAGCAGCGTGCGGATGCTGCGCGAGATGTCGGCGCGCACCTCGGGGTCGCGTCCGGCCGCGGCGTGCTCGCTGATCTGCGTGAAGTAGGGCGTCCCGATCGACAGCACGATCACGGAGTACGGCAGCATGAAGATCAGCCACGCGTTCGCGGTGACCGTCGCGGAGGCGCCCGAACCGGAAGCCTCGCTCACGATGTTGCCCTGGAGCACGCCGGCGGCCAGGCTCGCGAACGCCATCAGGAAGGTCCAGCCGGCGAGCTTGCCGACTGTGCCGAGGCCCACGCCGCGCCAGTGGAAGTCGGGCTTGAGGGCCAGCCCGGTGCGCCGCCAGAACACGAGCAGCACCAGCGCCTGCAGCGCGATGCCGAGCGTGGCCGTGCCGCCGAGCGTGGCGATCATCGCGGGCGTCCACTCCGCCGCCTTCGTCGGCACCGGGGCGAACAGCGCCCCCAGGAT
Organism: Microbacterium sp. NPDC055599; assembly: GCF_053618975.1. NCBI lineage: Bacteria > Bacillati > Actinomycetota > Actinomycetes > Micrococcales > Microbacteriaceae > Microbacterium > Microbacterium sp. NPDC055599. The sequence continues at coordinate 77,880 of NZ_JBSHIM010000010.1, forward strand.
CAGGAAGCCGATGATCGAGACGATGTTGTTGACGACCGGTGCCCACGTGAACGGGCCGAAGATGCGTCGCGCGTTGAGGGCCTCGCCCAGCAGCGCGTACAGGCCGTAGAAGAGGATCTGCGGGAGGCACCAGTAGGCGAGCGCGGTCGCCAGGGCCTGCGCCTCCAGCGGCGCCCGGCCAGCGACGAGCACGACCAGCCACGGCGCGGCGATCGTCGCGACAGCGGTGGTCGCGACCAGCACGACCGTGCCGAGCGTGAACAGCTTCGAGATGAACGCGTTGCCGCCGTCGGCGTCGGCCGTGGCCTTCACGATCTGCGGCACGATCACCGCCGTCAGCACGCCGACCGAGATCAGCGAGAACACGCTGTTGGGCAGGGTGTTGGCGAAGGTGAAGGCGTCGGCGGCCTCCGAGCCCACGGCGCCGAGCACGCCCACCAGCACGATGCTGCGGAGCAGACCGGTGAGGCGTGACACCAGGGTGCCGGCACCGATGATGGCGCTCGCGCGTCCGAGGCTCGTCACGGGGTCTCCTTCGTCGGCGGGGCGTCGCGGTCGAGTGCGCGCTCCTGCGCCGCCGCCTCGGCCTCCTTCTCCTCGATCAGCTCGTCGACGGCCACCTCGACCGCGTGCTCCTCGATGGCCTCCCGGCGCTTGCGGCGCACCGTGCGCACCACGCCGAGGGCGATGAGCAGCACGGCGAGGCCGCCGAACACCACGAGCCCGATCGTCTCCCACTCCGCGCGCACCGCCACCCGCACCGACTGCTCGGACTGGATGGGCACGCCCGTGGGGCTGGACAGGCTGAGCCGGAGGTCGAGCTCGCCGCTGCCCACCCGCGCCGACACGGGCACCTTGACCCGCGTGCTCGACTGGGGCTGCACGACCGTCTCGATCATGGGCTTCACCTCGAGGCGCGGGTCGCTCGGCGAGGCGGACAGCCGCACGGTCACCGGCCACGGGAGGTCGTTGCGCACCGCGATCGGCAAGTCGGCGTTCGCGGTGAGGAGCTGGATGGTGCTCGACGGGGGGATGCTCACGCTCGACAGGGTCGTGGTCGTGCGGGCGCGGTGGGCCGCGACCTTCTCGGCAAACGCGGCGTCGGACGACCCCACCGCGATCGTGCGCAGGATGCGCATCCGCTCCGGGGCGAGCAGCACGTCGGGCTCGCTCAGGATCGACGAGAACGCGGTGAGCGACTGCTCGTCGGTGAGCAGGTTCACGAGGTCGGCCGAGCGGGGGGCGGCGGCCGCCTCCGGCAGCGTGACCGCGACGGGAGCGGCGGCGCGGACCGTCGACAGCTCGAACCCGACGGAGTCGGCGGCGGAGATCGCGTCGCGCAGTGCGTCGGCCGTGCGGGTCTCGTCGCGGTCGAGTCCGACCAGCAGCGGTGCGCCGCCCGTGGCGCCCTGCGCCAGGAACAGCTGCGCGGCGGCCTCCGCGAGCAGACGCTGCCGCACGACCGGATCCGACGCCCCGGCGGCGCCCGAGAGCGCAGCGGACGTCGCGGCGTCGGTCACCAGCAGGTCCTGTCCGCCCGCGGTGGCGTGTGCGGCGGTGGGTCCGCCGACCGTGTCGGACGACACGACCGTGGTCGTGCCCTGGCCGAGGTACCCCGCGAACGCCGTCACGTCGGCCTGGGTGAGGTCCTGCTCCGGCCACACGATGCGGGGGAGAGCGCCGTCGACCTCGGTGAGCGTCGCGTCGTCGGGCAGGGCGGGCGCGTTCGTGCTCCCCGGCGAGGGGCTCGGTGTCGACCCCGGCGCGGACGTGGGCTCGGCGGTGGCCTGCTGCTGCGGGAACGCGGCGGGGTCGAGGAGGGCGGCGAACGGCAGCGGGGACAGCAGCGCGCTCAGGCCCGTCTGCGCCTGCACCGTGACGTCGGCATCACCGAACTGCAGCGCGAACCGGGGGTTGGGGAGCTCGTCGAGCCGCGTCAGCCACTCCCTCGCCGACTCCGGTGCCGCGGTGCCGAGGGCGCGGATCGACGCGAGGATCGCGGGGTCGATCGCGAGTACGGCCGTGGTGCCGGAGACCCCGTCGAGCTGCGCCGTGAGCGCGCCCTCCGGTGCGGTCAGCGTCGTGAGCTCCTCCGCCGTCAGCAGGGCGCCGCCGGCCGGGGTCGCGGTGACGGGCACGAGGACGCCGACCGGGCTCGCCGAGGGCGCGTTGACCACCAGCACGCTCGTGGCCGTGGTGTCCCACGTGGCCGCGCGCTCGCCGCCGGTGTCGCCCGTGCGCGCCCCGGTCAGTGCCGCCCGCAGCGGGTAGACGCCGGGGGCCAGGGTCTCGATGGTCTCCTGCGGCACGAACACCGTGGTCGTGGCGATGCCGTCCGGGTCGGCGGCCTTCGACGCCTCATCGCCGAGCGAGACGAAGGAGCCGTCCGTCTCACCGTCGTCGAGCCAGTCGCTCACGGCGTCGGAGGTGGTGAGGGGCGTGCTGCCGAGCTCGATCTCGACCCGTCCGGCGCTCAGCTCGGTCTCGGTGCCGTTGGTGATCGTGACGACGGCTGACGTGGAGGTGCCGGGGGCGACCACGCCGCGCAGCCCTGCGGAGACGTGCAGCTCGACCGTGCGGGTGTCGTCGTCGCTCTTCTGATCCGCGGCGGCCGCGACCGCGGGAACCGCGACAGCGCACACGGAGGCGGCGATCACCGCGGCCGCCAGCCGTCGCAGGCGCACACGGAGGCCCGTGTGGGGGGTGATCGCGGTCATGAAGGTCTTCCTCGAACGCCGGGGAGGGGCGGATCGTGAGTACTGACCCTGCGATTCTAGGAGGCGCGAGGGAGGAGAACCCTGAAGACGCGTAGAGTGACGGCCGTGTCCGACGCCCCCGCACCCGTCCCCGACCCCGTCCGCAGCGCCCGCCTCGCCGCCGATCTCGACGCCGCCGACCTGCGGTCGGACCCGCTCCGGCAGCTGTGGGGCACGGAGGCCGACGACGCGCTCGGCCGCGGCATGCGCGAGCCGATCCTCCGCGCGATCGCCGACGACGACGGTGTGCTCGCGACCCTCGGCCGCCTGTTCGTGCTCGGGCTCCCGCAGCCGGAGGCCGCCGTCGCGTCGGCCCTTCCGACGCTCGGAGTGGACGGCCTCGTGGCCCTGGGGCTCGCGCGCGTCGAGCGCGACACGGTCGCACCGTGCGCGCTGCTGCGCCCGCAGTCGTTCGTCGACGCCGACGGGGTGGGCGAGTGGTGGATCGCGAGCGACCTCGACGAGGTGGCGCTGGACGGCCCCTTGCCCGCCGACCACGTGCTGGGCGTGGGCGGGGCGTCGCGCACCCTCGCGGAGACCGTCGTGCCGGTGCAGGTGGAGCGCGCGCTCGACCTCGGCACGGGCTGCGGCATCCAGGCGCTGCTGGTCGCCCGGCGCGCGGGAACGGTGGTCGCGACCGACATCTCCCGCCGCGCCCTCGCCTACGCCGAGCTCAACGCGCAGCTCAACGGCGTGACGAACATCGACTTCCGCCACGGCAGCATGTTCGACCCGGTCGCGGGGGAGGCGTTCGACCTGATCGTGTCGAACCCGCCGTTCGTGATCACCCCGCGCACCGAGGGCGTGCCCGCGTACGAGTACCGCGACGGCGGGCTCGTCGGCGACGCGCTGGTGGAGACGTTCGTGCGCGCGGCCCCGGCGCACCTCACCCGCGGGGGCATCGCGCAGCTGCTCGGCAACTGGGAGTCGCGGCAGGGCGTCACCGGGCTCGCGCGGCTCGAGGCGTGGGTGCCCGCCGACCTCGACCTGTGGGTGATCGAGCGCGAGGAGTTGACGCCCCTGGCGTACGCGGAACTGTGGATCCGCGACGGAGGCACCACGCCCCGCGATGCCGCGTTCGTGCCGCTGCTCACCGCGTGGCTCGACGACTTCGCGGCCCGCGGCGTGACCGCGGTCGGGTTCGGGTACGTGCTGCTGCGCCGCGGCGGCGGCGAGCCTCTGCGGCGGGTGGAACGGCTCGGACAGTCGGTGTCGAACGTGGGCGCGGCGCTCGCCGCGGGGCTCGCCGCGCACGACGTGCTCGCGGCGGGGCTGCCGTCGACGCTGCTCGTGGCGCCCGACGTGACCGAGGCCAGACACCTCATGCCGGGCGACGACGACCCCAGCGTGATCGAGCTGCGGCAGGGCGGTGGCTTCGCGCGCACGGTGGGGGTGGACTCCGCGCTCGCCGGGTTCGTCGGCGCGTGCGACGGGGAGCTCACGGTGGCGCAGATCGTCGGCGCGCTGGCCGACCTGTTCGACGTGCCGCTGGCGGACCTGTGGGCCGACCTGGAGCCGAAGATCCGCTCCCTCGTGCGCGACGGCTTCCTGACACCGGGGGAATAGACGCGGCATCCATGCGTTCGAATACATCATGAAGGCTTTCGGATTCCTCTCCTTCGGGCACTACGCAGACGTGCCCGGCTCGGCGACCCGCACCGCGGGCGACATGCTGAAGCAGACGATCGAGATCGCGGAGGGGGCCGACGAGCTGGGCGTGAACGGCGCGTACGTGCGCGTGCACCACTGGGCGCGCCAGGCCGCCTCCCCCATGCCGCTGCTGACCGCCATGGCCGCGCGCACCGAGCGCATCGAGGTCGGCACCGGCGTGATCGACATGCGCTACGAGAACCCCTTCCAGTTCGCGGAGGAGGCCGCCGCGCTCGACCTCATCGCCGACGGCCGCATCGCCCTCGGCGTGAGCCGTGGTTCACCCGAGACCGCGCTGCGCGGCTACGAGACGTTCGGCTTCCGCGACACCGAGGACCCGGAGCGCGGCAGTGTGCTGGCGCGCGAGAAGTTCGAGATCTTCCTGCGCGCCATCGACGGGGAGCGCCTCGCCCCGGGCGACCCGCGCATGGTGGGTGCCGGGCAGTACCTGGCCATCGAGCCGCAGTCGCCCACCCTCCGCGACCACATCTGGTGGGGCTCCGGCTCGCGCGCCACGGCCGAGGAGACCGGACGCCAGGGCCTCAACATGATGAGCTCCACCCTCGTGACCGAGGCCACGGGACAGCCGTTCCACGAGCTGCAGCGCGAGCAGATCGACCTGTTCCGCGCCGCGTACAAGGAGGCCGGGCACACCGGGACCCCGCGGGTGTCGGTGAGCCGCAGCGTCTTCCCGCTGATCTCCGACATGGACCGCGCCTACTTCGGGCTGCGCAGCGAGGAGAACGGCGACCAGATCGGCGTGATCGACGGGTTCCGCTCCACGTTCGGCAAGACCTACGCCGCCGAGCCCGACGTGCTCATCCAGCAGCTGCTCGCGGACGAGGCCGTGATGGCCGCGGACACCCTCATGCTCACGATCCCCAACCAGCTCGGCCCGGAGTACAACCTGCACGTGCTGGAGGCGTTCGCGGAGCACGTGGCCCCGGGGCTCGGGTGGAAGCCGAACACCGAGGGACCCGTGCAGGGCGACCCGGTCGCCTGACGCCGGTCGCCCCGCGCCGTCCGCGGCTCGGATCAGCCCTTCGCGGGGCCGAACAGCTCCTCGCCGTGCTCGTGCAGGAGCTTGTACGCGTCGGCGAAGGTCTGCGGCTCGGGCTCGCCGGGCGTGCCGTAGCGCGCGATGAGCAGGCCGAGCAGCCCGCGTGCCGGCGGGGTCAGCGGCTTGAGGTGGTCCGCCTCGTTCGGCTGCGGCGTGCCCTCCTCGGGGTTCGGCGGCGTGTAGGCCGGGGTGGTCACGGGCCAGTCGGCCGGATGCCGCGGCCTGTCGAGGTTCACCACGTTCATGAGCGTGTTCGCCGACTGGTCGCGGTCGTTGAGCGGCTTCAGGCCGTGCAACCGCGACAGCGTCGCGGTGACCGAGCCGTGGTGCATCTCGTCGTGGATGATGGTGCCGCGGCGTGTGTACGCCGACACCGCGATCGCGGGCACCCGGCAGCCCAGACGGTCGAACGTGAAGCCCATCTCGCCGGCCTTCGTGTCGGGCGTCGGTTTCGTGGCGGCGGGCGGCGGCACGTGGTCGTAGCAGCCGCCGTGCTCGTCGAACGTGATGAGCAGCAGGGTGTTCACGGCGTTCGAGCCGTCGGGCGTCGCACTCGTGCGCACCGCCTCGTAGATGTCGTGGATCAGGCGGTCACCGGCGCGCACGTCCGAGATGGCGCTGTCGAACACCGGCTCGCCGTCGACCACGCTCTCCCGCGGCGACCCGAACGGCGGGTGGAAGTCGTTGTGGTCGTAGACCATCCGCGGCTCGATGAACGCGTAGGCGGGGAGGGTGCCGTTCTTCGCATCGGCGTAGAAGTCCTCCATCGTGCCGAAGTGCTCGGTGCGCCAGTACTTCTCCAGCACCGCGGCGTGCAGCATGCCCGTGAACGACACGAGCTGCAGCTTGTCGATGTAGATTTTCCAGCTGACCTTCGCGTCTTCCAGCCGGTTGAACACGGTGGGTGCCGCGGGGGCGTCGATCCACTTCCTGTAGCCGCCGCCGGCCTGGTTCGTGACGAAGCCGTGCGAGGTGGACGCGTGGAAGAACGAGCGGTTGCAGAACGTCTGCGAGGGGACGGCCGCGTACCAGTGGTCGAACACGGCGAACTCCGACGCCAGGGTCGACAGCACCGGCAGCATCTCGGGCGAGAACGAGCCCATGATGTGCCGGGCCTCGTCGACGCTCGGCTCCGTGCCGCCGCGGAGCCGCCGGAAGTTGATGATGTAGTCCTCGAGGAAGCCCGACATCGTCGCCTTCTCGCCGTGCGTCGGGGCGTTGAACGGCGCGGACATCTGGTCGACGAACAGGTCGGCGTTGGTCTTCGGGTCGACCGTGCCGAAGATCTGGGTGTTGACGTGCGGGTACTCCTCGCCCGGGTCGGGGTCGGGCAGGCTCATGATCCGGTCGGTGTCGCCCTGGTAGACGTGCGCATCGACCACGGTGCCGTCGGCGGCCGTGTTGCTGTGCGAGCCGAACGCGAGACCCTCGAACGTCTCGCCCTTCGGCAGCGTGTCCTTCGTGTAGAGGTAGCCGAGCAGGTTGTCGAACGAGCGGTTCTCGCCCATCACCACGACCACGTGGTCGAAGCCCGGCTCCTTCCGCGGCGTGAGGGCGGCGAACGGATCATCGCCGGTCGCGAAGCCGTCGCGCGGGTTGTTCCCCGCCACGGACGCGCCGATCGCCGCGCCTCCGGCCCCGCCGATGACGGCCCCCGCGAGTGCGGCACCCCCCACCTTGAAGAACCCGCGGCGGGACGTGTCGCGGGGGGCGGGAGACGGGGAGGGGGAGTCTTCGTCGGCCATGCGCCGATCCTATGACCGGGCGGGGCGGCTCCGCAGGGGTTGGGCGCTGTTCACAACTCCGGAGAAATCGAGCCCCATGGCCGGATCGCAGCGCAGGAGACGACGTGTCGCCCGAGAACTCCGGAGTTGTGAATGGTTGAGGGCGGGTCAGGCGGCGGGGATCCAGAGCACGGCGCCGTCGCGCCAGCCGAGGCCGGCGGGGCCCTCGGGGATCGGCTGCTCGTGGCGGGGGCGGACGACGCGCAGCCGCTTCCCGGCGAACTCGACGATGTAGACCACGTCGGCACCGCGGTACACGTGCGCCACGACCTCGACCGCCACCGGGGCGTCCGCGCCGACCGTCGGCGCCAGGTGCAGGTCCTCCTGACGCAGCACCACCTCGCCCGAGCCGTCGGCGCCCGCACCGGTCAGCGGCACCTGCACGCCCGTGCCGTCGACCGTCGCGGTCACACCGGAGCGGGTCGCGGGGAGCAGGTTCGCCGCCCCGATGAAGTCCGCCGCGAACGGGGTGCGCGGGGAGCCGTACAGCTCGGCGGGCGCACCCTCCTGCTCGATCACGCCGCCGTTCATCAGCACGATCCGGTCGGACAGGCTCATGGCCTCCTCCTGGTCGTGCGTGACGAACACCGTGGTGAGGCCGAGGGTGCGGTGCAGCTCCTTCAGCTCCACCTGCATGTCTTCCCGCAGTCGCGCGTCGAGGTTCGACAGGGGCTCGTCGAGCAGCAGCACCCGCGGCTCGAACGCGATCGCTCGGGCGAGGGCCACGCGCTGCTGCTGGCCGCCGGACAGCTGGGCGGGCATGCGGTCGGCGAGGTGACCCATCTGCACGCGCTCCAGCGCCCGCACCGCGAGCTCCTTCTGCTCGGCCTTGGGCTTGTCGCCGGCCATCCGCAGCCCGAAGCGCACGTTCTCGACCACGCTCATGTGCGGGAACAGCGCATAGCTCTGGAACATCATGCCGAGGTGCCGCTTCTCGGGCGGCAGCTTCGTGACGTCCTGTCCCGCGATCTCGATCGTGCCGCTGCTGGGCGACTCGAGCCCGGCGATGCAGCGGAGCAGCGTGGTCTTGCCGCAGCCCGACGGACCGAGCAGCGAGACGAACTCGCCGGACCGCATCGAGAGGTCGATGCCCTTGAGCACCTTCGTCCCCTTGAAGTCCTTGGTGAGTGAGGTGATGGTGAGCGTTGTCATCAGACGAACAACCTTCCCAGGCCGATGATGCGTTCGAGGACGATCATGAGGACGACGGTGAGCAGGACCATGAGGGTCGAGACGGCCGCCACGGTGGGCGACGTGCTGAACTCCAGCTGGCCGTAGATGGCGATGGGCAGCGTCTCCAGCTGCGGGGTGCGCAGGAAGAGGGCTATGACCGCATCGTCGAACGAGATGTTGAAGGCGAAGAACGCGCCGGCCGCGATGCCGGGGCGGGCGATGGGGAGCACGACGAGCCGGTAACGGTTCCAGGTGCTGGCGCCGAGGGTGCGCGCGGCCTCCTCGGTGAAGTGGTCGGCGCGCGTCATCACCCCGGTCACGGTGCGCATCACGTACGGGATGGCGATGACCACGTGGATCGCGATCAGCACGCCGACGTTCGGCGAGCCGATCGTCAGGGACGCGATCGACAGCGCACCGATGGCGAGGATGATCGTGGGGATCGTCAGCGGCGACATCAGCAGCGCCTGGATCGCGGCCCCGCCGGGGACGCGGAAGCGGGTGAGCGCCAGCGCGGCCGCCGTGCCGATCGCCGCGGCGACGATCGCGACCGTCACACCCACCACGAGGCTCAGGCGGAACGGCTCCAGGTAGGTGTCGGAGGTGAGCGCCTCCACGTACCAGTCGAGCGTGAAGCCCTGACCGGGGAACGTGAGGAAGCGGTTCTCGCCCACCGAGGCGCCGGCGACGACGAGCAGCGGCACGAGCATGTACAGCGTCACGACGACGCCGAGGAGGATCGCGAGGATCCGGCCGAGGATCGGAACGGAACGGACCATGGTCACACCTTCTGCTTCCCGAGCCGGGACGTGGCCGCGAGCACGAGCATGACGCCCGCGAACAGCAGCACGGCCTGCGCCGCCGCGAACGCCCAGTCGAGGTTGGTGGTCGCGTCGACGTAGATGGTCTGCGCGAACACGGGGATCTGCGAGCCGCCGATGAAGCGGGGGGTGATGAACGAGCTCACCGACAGCACGAACACCAGCGAGGCGCCCGCGACGATGCCCGGCACCGACAGCGGCAGCACCACGTGGCGCAGCGTGCGCCAGAAGCCGGCGCCGAGCGTGCGCGACGCCTCTTCCAGCTGCGGCCTGATGCCGGAGATCACGCCGAGGATGCTGAGCACCGCGAACGGCAGGAGCACCTGCACCATCGCGATCACCACGCCCGTCTCGGTGCCGAGGAAGCCCTGGGTGCCGCCGACGAGGAGCTCCGCGCCGGGGATCTGCATCATCAGGCCCGACGGACCCATCAGCACCACCCAGCCGAACGTGCGCACCACGACGCTGGTCATCAGCGGCAGGATCACCACGATCAGCAGGAACGAGCGCACCTTCGAGCCGGCCCTGGCCATGATGTACGACAGCGGGATGGCGATGACCAGCGTGATCACCGTCTGGATCACCCCCAGGCGGAGCGAACGCAGCGCCGCCTGGAGGTGATATTCGCTCGCGAACAAGCGGGTGAAGTTGTCGAGGGTGAACCCGCCTGCCGGCGATTGCACGCTCATGAGAAGCATGCCGGCCACCGGGGTGAGGAAGGCGAGCGCGAGCAGCACGATCGCCGGCAGGAGCAGGAGCCAGGGCTCCCTACGGGTTCGGACGCTCATTTGGTGATCAGCGCATTCCACTCATCGGTCCACGCCTGACGCGACGCGGCGATGTCGCCGGGCGCGTAGACGACGACGTCGTCGAGCTCGTCGCCGGTCAGCACGGACTCGGCCGCCTCGTCCGACAGCTCGGCCTTGGTGTTGACCGGGGAGTAGCGCATGTTCTCCGCGAAGACGGCCTGCGCCTCCGGGCGCAGCTCGAAGTCGATGAACAGCTTCGCCAGGTCGGGGTTGTCGCGACCCTCGACCACGTTCGCGGTGATGAGCGACGCCGTCGCACCCTCCTCGGGCACGATGAACTCCACCGGGAGACCCGCGTCCTGCAGCGTGCCCGCGTAGTCCATGGCGTACGGCGCGAGCCAGGTGTCGCGCTGGGCGAATGCGGTCTGCAGGTCGGGCGAGGTCGGCACCACGATCGCGTCGCCCGACGAGGCCAGGGCCCCGAGCTCCGAGATCGCCTCGGACGGGTCGTCGATGCCGCCGCCGAGGGTGTCGGCCACCCGCAGCATCGACAGCACGCCGTACGTGTTCGAGAAGTCGGTCAGCGCGATGTGACCGGCGTACGCGTCGTCGAACAGGTCCTCCCACGAGGTGGGCGCCGGAGCGTCCGCCTCGGTGTTGTAGACCAGGCCGATCGGGGCGAGCTGGATGACGGGGCCCTCGCCGCGCTCGAGACCGGCGGTCGCGATGTCGATCAGGTCGCCGGACTCCGACAGGTCGTCGGCGGCGATCGGCGCGATGAGGCCCTGCTCGGCGGCGGTGAACTCCTGGCCGCCGGAGAAGTGCACGACGTCGATCTGCGGGCTCGCCTTCTGGGCGGTGACCTGCGCGAGCGCGTCGGCGCTGTACAGGGTGATCAGCTCGACCTTCGCGCCCGTCTCCTCCTCGAACGGGTCGACGACGGCCTCGATGAAGGCCTTCTCCCAGTCGCCGCCGAACGACGTGACGACCAGGGTCTCGCCGGCGAACTCCTTCTCGCCGCCGGACGCGGAGGACTCGTCGTCACCGGCGGCACAGCCGGCGAGGACGAGGGCGCCGGTGGCGACGAGCGCTCCGGCGGTGAGGATTCTGCGGGTGTTCATGCACTGCTCCTTCGGGATGGGTCCAGCACGGGGGGAGGGGTGACGCCTAGAGGCGTCCGAGGGTGAGCTGCTTCGCTCCGTCGATGCGGATCGCGGCGCTCTCCTGAGCGAACTCCGCGAGTCCTTCGGTGATGCCGGCCCAGATGTTGACGGGTGTCCATCCGAGCGGGCCGAGAATACGGGCACCACGATCGTAGAAGACGCCGATCTCATACCACTCGAACGGCAGCCCGCCCATCTGCATCGGGCGCTGCCAGTACCACTGCAGATCACCGGGTGCGGGCACGACCTGCTGGTTCTCGGCGGGCACGGCCTCCGGGTCGAAGTTCTGCGCCTCCTCGGGCAGTCCCATCATGACCTCGGGCCCGGCGTACATCGCGTGCATGGTCTGCATGGTGACCGGCTTCTCCAGCGCGCCCCACATCGCCTCGCACGTGCGGGGGGCGAGGTCCTCGAACAGCGTGGCGACGGCGCGGACGCCGTTCTCGTACTCGAGGAAGATCTGCTTGGTCATCGGGTTCCTTTCTTCGCGGCGGAGGATTCCGCCGCTCGTTCACGGGCGGCCTCGACGAACGCCGCGAACAGCGGGCGCTCCTCGGCGGCCTCATCGGGGTCGATCATCTTCTCGGGGTGCCACTGCACCGCCCAGAAGGGCCAGTCGCCGTCGGTCTCGACGGCCTCGACGATGCCGTCGGGCGCCCAGGCCACGGGCCGCAGGCCGGGCGCGGACCGATCGACGGACTGGTGGTGGATGGTGTTCACGGTCCGCTCGGTCGTGCCGTACAGGGCGGCGAGGCGGCTGTCCTCGGCGAACACGACGGGGTGCCGTGCCGAGAGCTGCTCGTCGGCGCCGCGCACCGGATGGTGATGCTCGGTGGCGGGGATGTCGACGATCAGCGAGCCGCCGAAGGCGACGGTGCTCACCTGCAGGCCGCGGCAGATCGCGAGCACGGGGAGGCCGCGGTCGCGGGCGCCGAGGGCCAGGGCGATCTCGTAGCCGTCGCGGGCGGAGTCGTACGTCTTGCCGTCCTGCGGGGCGGCGCCGTAGCGGGAGGGGTGCACGTCTTCCCCGCCGGAGAGCACCAGCCCGTCGAGACGGTCCAGCACCTCGTCCACCCCGCCGGTGGGCGGCAGCAGGACGACGGCGCCGCCGGCCGCCTCGACCGGCGCGGCGTACTCGGCACCGAGCGTGTGGGCCGGGCGACCCGTGCCGAGGTCGGTGTCGATGAGGCGGCGCCACGTGGTGATGCCGATGAGCGGGCGGGTCACGACAGCTCGATCCAGGTGGTCTTGAGGTCGGTGAACTTCTCCATCGCGTGCAGGCTCTTGTCGCGCCCGAAGCCGGAGGCCTTGACGCCCCCGAACGGGATGGTCATGTCGCCCTCCTCGAAGCAGTTGACCCACACGACCCCGGCGCGCAGGCGCCGCGAGAGGGTGTGCACGGCGTTGAGGTCGGTGCTCCACAGCGCGGCGGCGAGCCCGTACTCGGTGCCGTTCGCGATGGCCAGGGCCTCCTCCACGTCGTCGTACGCGATGACGGAGAGCACCGGGCCGAACACCTCGCGCTGTGCGACCTCGTGCTGCGGGGTGACCCCGAGCACGACGGGGGCGAAGTAGCTGCCGCCGTCGACCGCGGCGAAGCGCTCGGGGCTGCCGGCCGCCAGCTCGCCGCCCTCGGCCTGTGCCCGCTCCACGAAGCCGGCGATGCCGGAGAGCTGCTTCTCGCTGACGATCGCGCCCATCGAGGTGCCCACGTCGAACGGGTCGGCCGGGAGCGTGGTGCGGGCCACGTCGGCGGCGATCTCCAGGGCGCGGTCACGCTGCGCCCGCGGCACGAGCAGCCGCGACGAGGCCGTGCACATCTGGCCCTGGTTGTAGAAGCAGCCGTCGGCGGTCGCCCGCACGGCGCGCTCCAGGTCGGCGTCGGGGAGCACGAGGCTCGCGGTCTTGCCGCCCAGCTCGGGCCACACCCGCTTGCCGTTGGAGGCGGCGGCGTAGCCGAGGAACCGGCGGCCGACCTCGGGGGAGCCGGTGAAGGTGACGACGTCGACGTCGTGGTGCTCGCCGAGGGCCCGGCCGGCGATGTGCCCGGCACCGGGGGTGACGTTGAGCACGCCGGCGGGGATGCCCGCCTCGTGCGCGAGCTCGGCGAGGCGGAGCGCGGAGAAGGTGGTGTGCTCGGCGGGCTTGAGCACCACGCTGTTGCCGACCGCGAGCGCGGGGGCGAGCTTCCACGCGGTCATCGTGAGCGGGAAGTTCCACGGTACGACGGCGGCGACCACACCGGCGGGTTCGCGGGTGACGAGGGCGAGGCTGCCCGGCGCGGTGACGGGCAGCTCGTCGAGCACCTTGTCGACGGCCTCGCCGTACCAGCGGAAGCAGTTCACCACGGCGCGCAGCTCGGTCTGCAGGGCCTCGCGCACGGGCTTGCCCATCTCCAGCGAGATGGTGAGGGCGAGCTCTTCGGCGTTGTCGTGGATGAGCTGCGCGAACGCGATCAGGCGCTGCCCGCGCTCGCGGGGGGCGATGCGCGACCAGACGCCGGAGTCGAACGCGGCGCGGGCCGAGCGGACGGCGCGGTCGACGTCGGCGTCCGAGGCGGCGGCGATGGGCGGCAGGGCGCGACCGTCACGCGGGCTGACGGGGGCGAGCGGCTCGGCGGTGCCGTCCTCCCACGCGCCGTCGATGAACATGCGGGTGCGCAGGGTGAGCGTCGCCGCGCGGTCCGCCCAGTCGTCTCCAGTAGCCGTGAACACGATCGTCCTCTCCAGGGGTGATGGCCCTGGAGAGGATACTCGCCCTATTTCGCCACTAGGTCAAGCTATAGCGAACGATCTCGCCACTTCTTTACACTCCCGTAACAGAATCGGCCTATAGCCGGATGGCTCCCGTCGGCATGTCCTGCGCCAGCGCCTCGGGCGCCTCGTCGACGATCAGCGAGCCGCGAAGCACCGGGGTGATCACGACGAGCGACTCCACGACCTCGAGCCCGTCGTGCCCCGCGACCGCCGGTCCCGTGAGGAAGTCGTAGAACGCGTCGGCATCGGTCACCAGCACGTTCATGAGCAGCTGCGAGGTGCCCGTCGTCGCCACGATGAACTTCACCTCCGGAGCCGCGGCCAGAGCCGTGCCCACCTTCTCCAGCCGGTCCATCGGCACGCGCAGCCACACGAGCGCCTCCAGGCCCAGCCCGAACAGGCTCGGCACGATCTCGGTGCGCGGATGCATCAGGCCGCGCCGGTTCAGCGACTCCATGCGGCGCCGGGTCGTGGTCACGTTGAGGCCCAGGGCGCGGGCGAGCTGCGCCACCGGCATCCGCCCGTCCTTCAGCAGCAGCCGGATCAGCGCCTCCTCGTCGGCGCTCAGCGCATCGGCCGGATCGACCTCCGAGCCCGACGACTCGTCGAGCATGCGCACCTGCTCGTCGGTCAGCACGCCCACCCGCCAGTCGTGCCCCGAGCGGAAGAACTTCAGCACCGTGGTGACGTTGATCGACGCGATGCCGTCGACCTCCGGGAAATCGGTGAACAGCAGCTCGCGGATCGACGCGTCGTCGTGGGGAAGCAGCATGCCCGCGATGTCGCTGCTGCCCTCCAGGACCGACACCGAGGAGGCGTCGGTGCGCCGCGCGAGCGTGCGGGCGACGTGCCACAGCGCGTGCGGCTCGGTCGTGATGCGGAACAGCACGGCCCGGGCGTGCAGCACCCTCGCCGGGTCGACGTAGGTGGAGACCCGTACGAGGCCGCGGTCGAGCAGACGCTGTCCACGGCGGGCGACCGTGCGCTCCGGCAGGTCGATGGCGCGCGCGATCTCACCCCACGACGCCCGCCCGTTCACCTGCAGGGCCGCGGCCACGATCCGGTCGGTCTCGTCGGCCATCACATCGTTCGCGGGCACGGGTTCTCCTTCGCGGGTTCGGGCACGTGAAGGTTATCCCAGGACCACGACGCGCGAAGGCGCCGCCGGAGCAGAAGCCCCGGCGGCGCCCTCGGTCACGCGGGCGGCTACTCCGCCTCGGCGGACTCCACCGTCGAGGCCTCCGTCGCCAACGCACGACGGCGGCGCAGCGCGAACAGGCCGAGGCCCGCGGCGAGCAGCACGACCGCGGCGACGATGTACGGCACGCTGTCGGCACCGGTCGTCGCGAGATCGCCGTCGCTCGCGCCGCCCGAGCCGCCCTGGCCCGGAGTGGTCGCCCCGCCGCCCGCGGCCGCGGTCACGGTGAGCGCGGCCGTGACCTCGGTGCCGTCCGGCAGGATCACGGCGAGCGTGTGCGCACCGGCCGGGGTGGCCGCGGGGATCGTGACGGTGCGGGAGAACGACCCGTCGGCCGCGGCCGTCACCGTGCCCAGCGACACCGGGTCGCTGCGGAGCTCCAGCTGCAGCTCGGCACCCGCCGCGAAGCCGCTGCCCGAGACCGTGACCGTGCCGCCCGCCGCGACCGTGGTCGCGCCCAGCTCGACGGACGCGGGCTGCTCGGGCTCCGGCTCCTCGGTCACCGGGGGAGTGACCCCGGCCTCGGTCACCCACTTCTCGCCCGCGTCGGACTTGGTCACCGTGAACGTGTCGTACACGGCTCCCACGGGCAGGTCGGTCGACGCGGACGCCGTCTTCTCCGCCAGGTACGACCGGTACACGAGCTGGTTCTTCGACACGTCGATCACCTGGTACGTGGTCACGCCCTCCCCGCGCAGCACCTGGGTGGCGCCGTTGTTGGTCCAGACGTTCTTCTCCGGCGTCTCCAGGTCGTAGTGCTTCGCGCCCGAGTTCGACACCACGTACACGGGTCCCGTGGTGAGGCCGGGGGTGTCGGTCGCGTCGGTGTTCACGTAGCCGCGGGCGTACGTGTGGTCGTGGCCCATCAGCACCAGGTCGATGTCGTTGCGCTGGAACACGGGCAGCCACTCGGCACGCAGCACCGGCTCGTCACGGCCGGCCGATGCCGAGAACACCGGCTGGTGGAAGGTCACGACGTTCCACTTCGAGGGGCTGTTCTGCAGCAGCAGGTCGAGCCACGCCGCCTGGAACCGCGTCCACAGCGTGCCGATCTGCGACGACGGGCAGTCCGCGCCCGAGCACGACGGGAGGCCGGCCGGGGTGAGGAAGGTCGTGTCGCGCGTCGCGTTCAGCGTGATGAAGCGCACGCCCTGGTAGTCGGTGTAGTACGCGGTCTCCGCGGCGAACGCGCTCCAGTGCTCGAAGAACGCGCGGTACTGCTGCGCCACGGGGGAGTCGCCCTTCGCGAGGTCGGCCAGGGCGCCGATCGAGCTCATCGAGGGGTTGTTGTGCGGGTACTCGAAGGCGGCCTTCCACGCCGTGAGCAGCTTGTCGCCGGAGTACTCGTGGTTGCCGGGGGCCGCCATCACGTTGGTGCGGACGGCCGAGTCCTCCATGCCCTTGAACCAGTTGAGCCACTCGTTCTCGTTGCTCGACGTGTTGATCAGGTCGCCCGCGTGCACGGAGCCGATGGAGCGCGGTGCGTTCGCCTCGGCCTGCTTCACAACGCTCGGCCACGTGGTGTCCAGACCGATCTGGGCGTCGCCGTAGTACAGGAACTGGAAGTCGGTGGCGTTCGGGTCGGCCGTGCGGAAGGTGAACCAGTCGCTCCAGCTGCCGGGGAGACCCACGCGGTAGCGGTACTCCGTGGCCGGGGCGAGTCCGGTCACGGTGGCCGAGAAGTGCTTGTTCGGGTTGCCGTTCACGACCCCCGCGTCGTACGCGTCGACGACGCGCGTCTCACCGCCGGCCGCCGCGCCGATCTCGACCTGTCCGACCGTGTGCGAGGCGTCGCCCGCGAGCCACGAGAACGACTGCGACACCTCGGGCCGCTCGGTCGGGGTGAGGATCACGCGCGTGGGCGGGGCGATCACCGGGGTGCCGGGGTCGGACGCGGGCACGAGCGTGAGCGACGACATGTCGAAGAAGATGTCGGAGCTGGTGGCGCGGTCCTGGAACAGCGACACCGCGATGGTGTTGGTGCCGTCGTGCAGCAGTGCGCCCTCGGCGCTGAACGTGCTGGTGAGCGGGTCGCCGTTGGAGTCGCCCGCGTACTCGACGTTGGTGGTGTCGGTGATGCGGCCGTCGACGTAGCGCGCGACCTCCGTGCCGTTGATCCACACGACGAGCGCGTCGTCGTAGGTGACGGTGCTCTGCAGGGCTGCGACCTGCTCGGCGACGCCGGCCTCGAGCTCGAACGTGGTGCGGAAGAAGTACGTCGGGACGGTGGGCGCCTTCACCCCGTCGAGGTAGTGGTTCAGGAGCGTCTTCGGTGTCTGCGGCCCGACAGCGCCGAGCTTGCCGTTCTTCGCGCCGAAGCTGCCCGGAGCGGTCTTCCAGGCGCTGTCGTCGAAGGCGGGCAGGGTCCAGTCGCGCAGGGCGGCCGGGGCGGGCGACGGGTCGGTGCCGTCGTCGAGATAGTGCCAGGCGGTGTCGCCGGTGATGAGCGAGCCGGTGGGCACCTCGGGGTCGGGTGCGGCGAGGGCCGCGGGAGCGACGACGGCGCCGCCGAGCACGGCGAGCAGCGCGACGGACGTGAGTCCGCGACGCCGCCACCGCACCGCAGGGGTGGGGGAGGTCATGTCAGTCCTTCGTGGGTGGGGTTCCGTGCTCAGCCGCACGGGGCCCGTCCAGCCCATCGAAGCCGGATGACCGTCACCTGACGCCGAGACGACGGGGAGGTGAACGCGGGCGCCCCGGTACGCTGGAACCCATGCTCAACATGGCCGACGGCCTCGCCCGTCTCGGCGCGCTCGCCGAGAATCCCGTCGTCCGCACCCTCGCGCAGGCGTTCGCCGAGGCAGGGTTCGAGCTCGCCGTCGTGGGCGGACCGGTGCGCGACGCCCTGCTCGGCCGGGAGACGCACGACCTCGACTTCACCACGAACGCCTCGCCCGACCAGATCCTCGCGATCGTGAAGCCCGTGGCCTCGGCGCACTGGGACATCGGTCGCGCGTTCGGAACGATCGGCGCGCGCGTGCGGGGCGAGCAGGTCGAGATCACGACGTACCGCGCCGACAGCTACGACGGGGTCACCCGCAAGCCCACGGTCGAGTTCGGCGACACGATCGACGGCGACCTCGTGCGGCGCGACTTCACCGTGAACGCGATGGCCCTCCAGGTGCCGGCGGTGAAGCTGATCGACCCGACCGGAGGCGTGGAGGATCTGGTGGCCGGGGTCCTCCGCACGCCCGCCGACCCGCGGGTGTCGTTCGGCGACGACCCGTTGCGCATGCTGCGGGCCGCCCGCTTCAGCGCCCAGCTCGGCTTCCGCGTCGACGACGACACCGCCGCCGCGATCACCGAGCTCCGCGAGACCCTGGCGATCGTCAGCCCCGAGCGCATCCAGTCCGAGCTCGTGCGGCTGATGCAGACCGACGACCCGGTGCGCGGCATCCGCGTGCTGGTCGACACCGGCCTCATCGAGGAGTTCCTGCCCGAGGTCAGCGAGCTGCGCCTCGAGGTCGACGAGCACCACCACCACAAGGACGTGTACGAGCACTCGCTCACGGTGCTGCGCCAGGCGATCGCGCTGGAGCACACCCGGCACCCCGGCGCCGCGCCCGACGTGCCGCTGCGCATCGCCGCCCTCCTGCACGACATCGGCAAGCCGCGCACCCGCAAGCTCGAACCGGGCGGGGCCGTGACCTTCCACCACCACGACGTGGTCGGCGCGCGCATGGCCCGCAAGCGCCTGCAGGCCCTGCGCTTCGACACCGCCACGACCGACGCCGTCGCCGCCCTGATCGAGCTGCACCTGCGGTTCTTCGGCTACGCGGAGGGCACCTGGACGGACGCGGCCGTGCGCCGGTACGTGCGCGACGCGGGCGACCTGCTGGAGCGCCTCCACATCCTCACCAGGGCCGACGTGACCACGCGCAACAAGCGCAAGGCCGCCCGGCTCTCCGCGGCCTACGACGACATCGAGTCGCGCATCTCGGCGCTGCGCGAGCAGGAGGAGCTCGACGCGATCCGCCCGGAGCTCGACGGCAACCGCATCCAGCAGGTGCTGGGCATCCGCCCGGGCCGCGAGGTGGGCGAGGCGTACAAGTTCCTGCTCGACCTGCGCCTCGACGAGGGCGTGCTCGGGCCGGAGGTCGCCGAGCAGCGCCTGCGCGAATGGTGGGCCGCCCGCGGCTGACCGCCCCCTCCCCGTGCGGGGCTCAGTGCAGCGGCGGACCCACGACTGCGGCACTGTCCGGCGGCAGCGTGAGCAGGCCGTCCGCGCGCGTGTGGGCTCCGGTCGACACGAGCTCCACCGCCTCGTCCGCGACCGCGAAGACCGCCCGGGCGGGGGAGAGGTTCACCAGCACCGACAGCGCCCCCCGGTCGATGCGGTACACGCGATGCTCCGGGCGGCCGTCGGTGGCGCGCACCTCGACCCTCGCGTGCGTCGTGTCGGGCTCCGTCAGCTCCGGCCGCTCCCGGCGCAGTCGCGCGAGGTCGCGGTACAGGCGCAGCAGTCGCGCGTGCTCCGGTCGCTCGACCTCCGCCCAGTCCAGGTGCGAGCGGGCGAAGGTGTCGGGGTCCTGCGGGTCGGGCACCGCCGCCGGATCCCACCCCATGCGTGCGAACTCGGCCGTGCGGCCCTCGGCGACCGCGCGGCCCAGCTCCGGCTCCGGGTGCGACGTGAAGAACTGCCAGGGCGTGGTCGCCCCCCACTCCTCGCCCATGAACAGCATGGGCGTGCCCGGGGCCGTGAGCGTGAGCACCGCGGCGACCGCGAGGCGATCGGGCGAGAGCGTGGCGGAGAGCCGGTCGCCCGCCGCCCTGTTCCCGACCTGGTCGTGATCCTGCGCGAAGGTCACCAGCCGCCACGACGGGACCTCGGGCGGGATCGGCGCTCCGTGCGGGCGGTCGCGGAACGTGGAGAACGTGCCGTCGTGGAAGAAGCCCCGGTCGGTGACCTTCGCCACGGCCTCCGGCGATGCGAAGTCCTCGTAGTAGCCCGTGGTCTCGCCGGTGAGCGCGACGTGCACCGCGTGGTGCCAGTCGTCCGACCACTGCGCGGTGAGCCCGTACCCTCCGGCCTCGCGCGGCAGGATCAGCATCGGGTCGTTGAGGTCGGACTCGGCGATCAGCGTGAGCGGACGGTTCTGCTGCGCCGACAGCGCGTCGACCCGCTCCGACAGCTCGCGCAGCAGATGCACGGGCCGGGTGTCGTGCAGGGCGTGCACGGCGTCGAGCCGCAGGCCGTCGACGTGGAAGTCGCGCAGCCACATCAGGGCGTTGTCGATGATGTACGCCCGCACGGCCGGCTCGTCGAGGTCGACCGAGTCGCCCCACGTGGTGCTGTCGCCCTCGCGCAGGTACGGACCGAACAGGGGCAGGTAGTTGCCGCTCGGGCCGAGGTGGTTGTACACGACGTCCTGCACCACGGCGAGGCCCCGGGCGTGCGCGGCGTCCACGAAGCGCTGATACGCCGCCGGGCCGCCGTACTCCTCGTGCACCGCGAACCAGAGCACGCCGTCGTAGCCCCAGTTCCACCGCCCGTTGACGGCGTTCACGGGCAGCAGCTCGACGTGGGTCACGCCGAGCTCGACCAGATGGTCCAGCCGGGCGACCGCCGCGTCGAGCGTGCCCTCGGGTGTGAACGTGCCCAGGTGCAGCTCGTAGATCAGCCCGCCTGCGAGCTGCCTTCCGGTCCAGTCGCTGTCGGTCCACGCGAACGCGGCGGGGTCGAACGCGGCCGAGGCCTCGTGCACGCCGTCCGGCTGCCGCCGCGACCGGGGGTCGGGGCGCAGGTGCTCGTCGTCGTCGATCAGGAAGCCGTAGCGCTCCCCGTCCGCCAGGATGCCGTCGCCCCGCCACCAGCCGTCGGCCGCAGCCGTGAGCTCCGTGTCGGTCGCGGTGCCGTCGGCCGCGAGCCGCCGCAGCCGCATCCGCCGTGCCCGCGGAGCCCACACCTCCATCACGACCGTGTCCCCCTCACCGCGCGAGCTCGATGAGCGCCACGGGATACGTGTCCAGCAGCTCGGCCAGCCGCACGGGCCCCGGGGCGATGCGGCGCCCGGTCAGCAGGTCGGTCCCGGGGATGTCCGGCCGCATCATCACGGTGTCGCCCCAGCCGCCGCGCCGCGCGAGGCCCACGGGCAACCGCGTCGCGATCGCGGTCGCCCCGCCGCGGTGCACCGCGACGGCATGCTCGGCGGCCGCCCCCTCCACCACGGCCGGGCGGTAGAAGCGGAACAGCTCCGGGTTGTCGCGGCGCAGGCGCAGCGCCCGGGAGGTGACCAGGAGCTTCGCGGCGCCGGAGTCGTCGATCGGCGGGAGGATGCCGCGGGCGACCTCGGCATCCAGCTCCCTCAGCATCCGCGCCCGCAGCGCGAAGTCGACCGGACGACGGTTGTCGGGGTCGACCAGCGACAGGTCCCACAGCTCGGAGCCCTGATACACGTCGGGCACGCCGGGGCCGGTGAGCTGCAGCAGCTTGGCGGCGAGCGAGTTCGAGCGGCCGTGGCCCGCGATCTCCGCGACGAAGCGGTCGAGGATCGGGGCGGCGTCGCCCTCGACGGCCTGGGCGACGGCCGCGAGACCCTCCTCGAACGCGGCGTCGGGGCGCTGCCAGGTGGTGCGCTCCGCCGCCTCGCGCGCGGCCTTGGTGGCGTACGCCAGCAGGCGCTCGGACGGGATCGGCCACGCGCCGACCGCGGCCTGCCACAGCAGGGCGTCGAGCGGACCGTGGCCCGTGGTCGCCACGGCGCGCAGCTCCTTCAGCACCTCGGCCCATCGCTCCGGGATCTCGGACAGCACCGCTAGCCGCGCCCGGACGTCTTCCGAGCGCTTGGTGTCGTGCGTGGAGAGCGTGGTCATCGAGTACGGCCAGGCGGCGAGCCGTGCCCGCTGCGCCTCGTGGAACTCCTCGACCGTGACCGCGGGGATCGACGGGTCGGCCCCGACCTCCGTGAGCGTGCCCAGCCGCGTGTACCGGTAGAACGCGGTGTCCTCCACGCCCTTCGCCATGACAGCGCCGGTCACCTGGGGGAACCGCTGCGCGACCTCCAGCGACGTGTCCCTCAGCAGGGGTTCGAGTTCGGTGAACGCCGCGTCGAGGTCGGGGCGCCGCCGCCGCGCCTCCGCGAACGCCGCGCGCAGGTGCTCGCTGCCCTCGGGCAGATAGGCGCGGTACACCGGGAAGCACGCGACCAGCTCGGCGAGGGCGTCGTCGGCGTGCACGATGCCGCGCGGCAGGGTGCGCACGAGGCGCCGCACCTCCGCGACCAGCAGGGTGTCCGCGATCATCCGC
This sequence comes from Microbacterium sp. NPDC055599, assembly GCF_053618975.1. Lineage (NCBI taxonomy): Bacteria > Bacillati > Actinomycetota > Actinomycetes > Micrococcales > Microbacteriaceae > Microbacterium > Microbacterium sp. NPDC055599. The sequence goes on from NZ_JBSHIM010000010.1 coordinate 100,236, forward strand.
TTCGTGTCGTGGATCAGGTCGGGCCACGCCGGCGCGGGCGGAAGCCCCGTCTCGGCGCGCAGTCGTGCGTCCAGGCGGTCGAGTGCGGCCACGCCGTCGCGGTCGACGAACAGCCGGTCCAGCTCGGCCAGCGCGTCGTATCCCGTGGTGCCGTCCGTGCGCCACCAGGCCGGCAGCGCCTCGCCCGGCTCTAGGATCTTCTCCACGAGGGTGTACGCGCGACCGGTCGCGTCGGCCAGCTGCTCCAGGTAGCCGCCCGGGTCGACCAGGCCGTCCGGGTGGTCGACGCGGAGCCCGTCCGCGAGGCCCTCGCGCAGCCAGTGCAGGATCTCGCGGTGCGAGTCGGCGAACACGTCCGGCATCTCCACGCGCACCCCGGCGAGCTCGGACACCGCGAAGAAGCGCCGGTAGGTGAGGTCGGTGTTCTGGTCCTCCCAGTACCGCAGCTCGTAGTGCTGGGCGGCGAGCAGTCGCGGCAGGTCGTCCGCGAGCGCGGCGGTGCCGGGGGCGAGGGGCAGCTCGTGCTCGAAGTAGCGCAGCACGCCGTCGGGGGCGTCGGCGGCCGGGGTCGCGTCGACCACGAGCTCGCCGTTCGCGCGGGCCTCGTCGGGCGCGGAGCCGAGCAGCGGCAGCAGGATCCGTCCGCCGCCGGCCGCCCAGTCGATGTCGAAGGCCGCCGCGCGCCTGGTCTGCCGCCCGAGCCGCAGGACCTCCCACCACCACGGGTTCTGTCGCGGCACCGCGACGCCCACGTGGTTGGGCACGATGTCGACCAGCACGCCCAGCCCCGCGTCGTGCGCGGCCGCGGCGAAGCGCTCGAGACCGGCCTCGCCGCCGCGGTCCGCGTCCACGCGGGTGTGGTCGACCACGTCGTACCCGTGGGTGGAGCCGTGCACGGCCGCGAGCAGCGGCGAGACGTACACCCACGAGGCCCCGAGGTCGGCGAGGTACGGCGCGAGCTCGGCCGCCGCGTCGAGCGGGAGGTCCCGGCTGATCTGCAGGCGGTACGTCGACAGTGGCCGTCGGGTCATGCGTCGGCCTGCTCGCTCTGCGAGCGGAGCGAGGCGTCCACGGAGTCGTCGGTCGCGAGGGGTTCGCCGTCGATCTCGCGCAGCACGATCATGGCCTTGCCCTCCAGCGGGATCGTGGCGCGGGCATCGAGCGGACGGGTGTCGTCGATGTCGCCGGCGGTGTCGACGGCCACCGACCACTCGCGGCCGTGGCGTTCGTCGGGCAGCACCAGCTCGACGGGTTCGTCTCCGCTGTTGAAGTACACCAGGAAGTTCACGTCCTCCACCGGGCGGCCGCGGCGGTCGTTCTCGCGGATGCCGCGGCCGTTGAGGAACATCCCTACCGAGCGTCCGAAGCCCGAGTCCCAGTCCTCCGGTGCCATCGGGCCGCCATCGGGCCGCAGCCAGACGACATCCGGGATCCGCTTGCCGTCGTCCGCGCTCGCCGGTCGCCCGTCGAAGAAGCGGCTGCGGCGGAAGGTCGGGTGCTCGCGCCGGAGTCGTGCGACCGCGGCGGTGAACTCCACGAGCGGCAGGTCGGCGGCGTCCCAGTCGATCCAGGTGAGCTCGTTGTCCTGCGCGTAGCCGTTGTTGTTGCCGTGCTGTGTGCGCCCCAGCTCGTCGCCGTGCGAGATCATCGGCACGCCCTGCGACAGCAGCAGCGTGGCGAGGAAGTTGCGCTGCTGGCGCGCTCGCCGCCGGTTCACCTCGACGTCGTCGGTCGGACCCTCGACGCCGTTGTTGTCGGAGCGGTTGTGCGATTCGCCGTCGTTGTTGTCCTCGCCGTTGTCCTCGTTGTGCTTGTCGTTGTACGACACGAGGTCGCGCAGCGTGAAGCCGTCGTGCGCGGTGACGAAGTTGATCGATGCGACTGGCCGCCGTCCGGAGTGCTCGTACAGGTCGGCCGAGCCGGTGAGGCGGGCCGCGAACTCGCCCAGCGCCTGCGGTTCGCCGCGCCAGAAGTCGCGCACGGTGTCGCGGTACTTGCCGTTCCACTCCGACCACTGCGGCGGGAAGTTGCCCACCTGATAGCCGCCCGGCCCCACGTCCCACGGCTCGGCGATCAGCTTGACCTGCGACACCACCGGGTCCTGCTGCACGAGCTCGAAGAACGCGGCGAGGCGGTCGACGTCGTAGAACTCGCGGGCGAGCGTGGAGGCGAGGTCGAAGCGGAACCCGTCGACGTGCATCTCCGTGACCCAGTAGCGCAGCGAGTCCATGAGCAGCTGCAGGGCGTGCGGGTTGCCGGCGTTGAGGCTGTTCCCGGTGCCGGTGTAGTCGGTGTAGTAGCGGCGGTCCTCTTCCAGGCGGTAGTACGCCTCGTTGTCGATCCCGCGCATCGAGAGGGTGGGCCCGAGGTGGTTGCCCTCGGCGGTGTGGTTGTAGACCACGTCGAGGATGACCTCGATGCCGGCCTCGTGGAGGGTGCGCACCATGGCGCGGAACTCCTGCACCTGCTGGCCGTGCTGACCGGTCGCCGAATAGGCGTTGTGCGGGGCGAAGAACCCGAGGGTGTTGTAGCCCCAGTAGTTCGACAGACCCTTGTCCTGCAGCACCGAGTCGTTGACGAACTGGTGCACGGGCATGAGCTCCAGCGCGGTGACGCCGAGGCGCTGCAGGTGCTCGACGACGGCGGGGTGGGCGATGCCGGCGTAGGTGCCGCGCAGCTCCTCCGGGATCTCGGGGTGACGCTGGGTGAGGCCCTTCACGTGCGCCTCGTAGATCACGGTCTCGGCGTACGGGGTCTTGAGGCGACGGTCGCCCGCCCACTCGAAGAACGGGTTGATCACGACGCCCTTGACCATCGCGGCGGCGGAGTCGTCGTCGTTGCGGGAGTCGGGGTCGCCGAAGTCGTAGCCGAACAGCGACTGCCCCCAGTCGATGTCGCCGGCGACGGCCTTGGCGTAGGGGTCGAGCAGCAGCTTGTTCGGGTTGAAGCGCCGGCCCTGCGCGGGGTCGTGCGGGCCGTGCACGCGATACCCGTACAGCTGCCCCGGCTGCACGGTGGGCAGGTAGCCGTGCCACACGTACGCGTCGACCTCGGTGAGCGGCACCCGGGTCTCGGTGCCGTCGTCGTCGAACAGGCAGAGCTCCACGCTCTCCGCGCCCTCGCTGAAGAGGGCGAAGTTGGTGCCCTGCCCGTCGAACGTCGCGCCCAGCGGGTAGGCCTCGCCCGGCCAGATCTCGCGGCTCATCCGGCGAGGGCGTGGTGGCGCGAACCGGCGGCCATGGCACTCACGATGCCGACGGCGTGGTCGAACTCGTAGACCTGCGCGACCTCGACGGCGCGCGCATAGGGGTGACCGAGGTAGCAGACGTAGAGGGGCGGCACGACGTCAATGTAACCCACGGGCGAGGCGGGGTCGACGACATATCTGTCGAAGTCGATCCGCTCGCAGGACTGCTCAGCGGCACCGGCGGACGGAGGCGTCTGCGTGCGCTGCGGGGAGCCAGTGGGGATGGGGGTCTCGACGTTCATGGCGTCTCTCCTGACTCGTGGGTGTGACCTCACGATAGGAAGCGGGACGGATTCGGAGAACGCCATTGCCAGGGCGGCCGGGAGGGGGTATGGGACCCGCCCTCCGGGCCGCCGGGCGCTCAGTTCTCGCGGCGCCTCTCGAATTCCGAGAACACGACGCCGGACTCGTACGCGGTCGTCTCCACGGCGTCGAACCGCTCGGGGCGATACGGGCGCTCGCCGAAGAGGGGGATGCCCGAGCCGAAGAGGAGCGGCTGGCGTTTGAGCACGAGCCGGTCGATCTCGTCGGCGAGGGTGGCCGCGAGGGCGCCGCCTCCGCACAGCCAGATCGCACCGCCGTCCTCCTGCTTGAGCCGGCGAACGACCTCGACGGGGTCTTCCGCCGTCACCTCCAGGTTCTCGGCCTCGGCCGTGTGCGCGCGGCTGAACACGATCTGGCGCAGGTGCCGGTACGGGCTCGGCAGGCCGCCCACCTGATAGGTGTTCCAGCCCATCAGCACGGTGTCGAACACGTCGTTACGCTGCTCGATGCCCAGCGCCTCGGCGGCGACGGTGGGGATCGTGTCGGCGAACCGGGCGTTGATGCCGTCCATGTGGTCGCCCTCGACGAGGAAGGCGTCGAACTCTCCGCCCGGTCCGGCGATGAAGCCGTCGAGCGTGACGGCCACGTAATACACGAGTTCTCGCATGATTCTCCAATCACTACATCTGTCGCGGTTGAGACTACAACAAACGTAGTGATTGCGCTAGGGTCGAGGCATGGTCAAGAACGAGTCGCGTCGCCGCGTGATCGCCGACGCCGGGCTGACGGTGCTGGCCCGCGAGGGCTCGCGCGGACTCACCCACCGGGCCGTCGACGTCGAGGCGCAGGTGCCCACGGGGACCACGTCGAACTACTTCCGCAGCCGCGAGGCCCTGATCGAAGGACTCGTCGACCGCATCGGGGAACGGCTCGCTCCGACCCCCGAGGATCTGGAGCGCCGCGCCGCCGGCACCCCCGGCCCCGCGCTGTTCGCCGACTACGTGCGCGACATCGTGCGTCGGCTCACCGGCGACCGCGACGTGACGCTCGCCCTGTTCGAGCTGCGCCTGGAGAGCGCCCGGCGCCCCGAGCTCGCGGCCGTGCTCGGCGCGTGGCAGCGCGCGGGCTTCGACGCCGACGTGGCCTTCAACACCGCGGCGGGCCTGCCCGGCGGACGCGCGGAGATCGCCCTGTTCCACTACGCGATCGACGGCCTCCTGCTCGACCGCCTCACCACCCCGATCGACCCCGACACCTCGACCGATGCCGTGATCGACGCCCTGGTCGCGGGCCTGCTCCGCTGAGCCTTCGAGCCCCTGCCCGGGAGGAGTCCCGCGGGGGCGCGAGGCGATATTCCGCCGGAGGTCCAACGCTCCTACACTGAGGGCACGCCCGTTCTCGACGAAGGAGATCGCGTGTCTGCACCGTGGCAGGGAACCCACGGGTCTCTCCCCGAGGCCCCGCGCCTGCTCGTCGAGCGTGCGCACGAGGAGCTGATCGCCGGGAACCTCGACGACCGCCGCCTGCAGGAGGTGCGCCCGCTCGTCCGGGAGTCGTGGGAGCGGTCATGGCGGGGTCGCGTCGGACCGGAAGGGCTTCCGCCGCTCGACCTGCACGCCGAGGAGCTGGAGGAGTACCGCCTCGCGCATCCGCTCGCCTCCGCGATGGACCTGATCCGTGCCCTGCTGCTGCCGGGCTCCTCGGAGGACTCCGGGGTCGTGATCGCCGTCGGCGACCAGGCCGGGCGGCTGCTGTGGATCGAGGGCGACGCGCAGCTGCGCTCGCTCACCGACGGCATGGGCTTCGTGGCGGGGGCGAACTGGTCGGAGGCCGCCGTGGGCACCAGCGCACCGGGCACCGCGCTCGCCCTCGGGCAGTCGGTGCAGATCCGCGGCGCCGAGCACTACAACCGGCTCGTGCACCCGTGGTCGTGCAGCGCGGCGCCCGTGCGCGACCCGGAGACCCAGCGGGTGCTCGGCGTGATCGACATCACCGGCGGCGCCGAGGTCGTCACCCCGCAGGCCCGGCTGCTCGTTGACGCGACCGCCCGTGCCGTCGAGTCCGAGCTGATGGTGGCCCGGCTGCGGCGGCGCGCCGAATCCCCGCGCGGCCGTCCCTCCCCGAAGCCCCGAGCGACGGCGACCGCCCGCGCGCGGCTGCACGTGCTCGGCCGCGACCGCGCGCGGCTGGAGACGGAGTCCGCGCACGAGGAGGCGGTGATCGAGCTGAGCGCGCGGCACGCCGCCATCCTCCTGATGCTCGCGGTGCACCGGCAGGGGCTCTCCGCCGAACGGCTGTGCGAGCTGGTGTACGGGCCCGACGTGTCGCCCGACACCCTGCGCCCGGAGATGGTGCGGCTGCGGAAGGTGCTGGAGCGCGCGGCTCCCGACCTGGTGCCCGAGTCCCGCCCGTACCGGCTGCCCGTGCCGCTCGAGACCGACGCCCACGACGTGCTGTCGCTGCTCGACCGCGGCGCCCACCGCGTCGCGCTCACCGCCTACCGCGGCGCCGTGCTGCCCGAGTCGACCTCACCGGGCGTGGAGGAGTTCCGCGACACCGTGCGCGCGGCGCTCCGGGAGGCGATGCTGTCGGAGGCGAGTCTCGACGTGCTGCTCGCGTACGCGGACATCCCCGAGGGGCGGGAAGACGCGGAGGTGCTGCGGCTCGCGCTGGAGATGCTGCCCGCGCGCTCGCCGCGGCGGGCGGGCCTGGTCACCCGCATCGAACGCGCTGTCGGTGGCCCCGCGTAGCGTCCGGGCATGACCGAGATCCGTCCGTTCCGCGTGCACGTGTCCGACGAGGTGCTCGACGATCTGCGCGCCCGCCTTCGACGCGCGCGGCTGCTCGACGACTCGCCGCGGCGCATGCGCTCCGGCATGAACGCGGCCTGGCTGCGCGAGCTCGTGCAGTCCTGGGCGGAGTGGGACTGGCGGGCGCGGGAGGAGTGGCTCAACGGCTTCCCGCAGTTCCTCGCCGAGGTCGACGGCACCGACATCCACTTCGCGCACCTGCGCTCCGAGCGGCCCGACGCCCCGGCGCTGCTCCTCATGCACGGCTGGCCGCACACGTTCGCGCTGCAGCTCGACGCCGCGGCGGTCCTCGACGACGTCCACGTGGTGGTCGCCAGCCTGCCCGGTTTCGCGTTCTCGCAGCCCTACGCCGACGGTCCGGCCGACGAGCGGCGCTTCGCCGCCACGATGCACCGGCTGATGACCGAGGTGCTGGGCTACGACTCCTACGTCACCTACGGAGAAGACGTCTCGGCGAACGTGAGCGATCTGATCGCCGCGTCATACCGCGAGCAGGTGGCGGGCATCGTCGCGACCCATGCGCACTTCGGCACGCCGGAGGAGCGGGCGGCCAGCGACGACCCGGAGGTGCAGGCGTTCTTCGCCCGGCTCGACGCCGAGCACGGACCGAACGGGTCGTACGGGCACGTGCAGTGGGCGCGGCCCGACACGCTGGCCGCGGCGCTCAACGACTCCCCGGCGGGGCTGCTCGCGTGGATCGCCGAGAAGCTGTCGGAGTGGGCCGACACCGACGGCGACGACCCGGCGGCCGTGGAGGCCGTGATCTCGCGCGACCGCATCCTCACCGAGGCGATGATCTACTGGGTCACGCAGAGCATCGCGAGCTCCTTCCGGCCGTACTACGAGGGCGCCGACACTCCCGCTCCGATGCCGCCGGTCACGGTACCCGCCGCGGTGTTCATCCAGCGCCACGAGCACGACTACCCCGAGGGGCTCGCCCGCGGCTACTACCGCGACCTGCGCGTGTTCGAGCGGCTCGAGCACGGCGGGCACTTCACGATCGCCGAGGTACCGGGGGCGATGGCCGAGCGGTTCCGCGCCTTCCTCGCCGCGCTCCCCTGAGGCTGCAACCTCCTGCAACGTTGCGCACGGGGCTGCAACGGGGAGCCGCCTACCGTCGGAGACAGCCGCTGAGCATCGAGGCCGCGGCCCACCCGTCGAAGGAGACCCCATGACCATCGTCGAAGAAGACGTGTCCCTCGCCTACGCCGCTCCGGGGCAGCCCGGTGCCGTGGCCACCTATCGCCCCCGCTACGGGCACTACATCGGCGGCGAGTTCGTCGAGCCCGTGAAGGGCCAGTACTTCGAGAACATCAGCCCGGTCAACGGCAAGCCCTTCACCGAGGTGGGCCGCGGCACGAGCGAAGACGTCGACCGCGCGGTCGACGTGGCGTGGAGGGCATTCGCCACCTGGGGCAAGACCAGCCCCGCCGAGCGTTCGGTGCTGCTGAACCGCATCGCCGACCGGATGGAGCAGCACCTGGAGGCCATCGCGGTCGCCGAGACCTGGGAGAACGGCAAGCCCGTGCGGGAGACCCTCGCCGCCGACATCCCCCTCGCGATCGACCATTTCCGTTACTTCGCCGGGGTCCTGCGGGCGCAGGAGGGCGGCATCAGCCAGCTCGACGAGAACACCGTCGCGTACCACTTCCACGAGCCGCTGGGCGTGGTCGGACAGATCATCCCGTGGAACTTCCCGATCCTGATGGCCGTGTGGAAGCTGGCGCCGGCGCTCGCCGCGGGCAACTGCATCGTCATCAAGCCGGCCGAGCAGACCCCCGCCTCGATCCTGTTCCTGTTCGACCTGATCGGCGACCTCATCCCGGCCGGCGTCGTGAACATCGTGAACGGGTTCGGCATCGAGGCCGGGGCGCCGCTCGCGCAGCACAAGCGCATCCGCAAGGTGGCGTTCACGGGCGAGACCACGACCGGGCGGCTGATCATGCAGTACGCGTCGCAGAACCTCATCCCGGTGACGCTGGAACTGGGAGGCAAGAGCCCGAACGTGTTCTTCGAAGACGTCGCGCGCTCCACGACCGACCCGTTCTACGACAAGGCGCTCGAGGGCTTCACGATGTTCGCGCTGAACCAGGGCGAGGTGTGCACGTGCCCGTCGCGGGCGCTCATCCAGCGCTCGATCTACGACGGCTTCCTCGCCGACGGGCTGGAGCGGGTGAAGAAGGTCGTGCAGGGCAACCCGCTCGACCCGGCGACGATGATCGGCGCGCAGGCGTCGAACGACCAGCTGGAGAAGATCCTCAGCTACATCGACATCGGGAAGCAGGGCGGGGCGCGACTGCTCGCGGGCGGTGAGCGGGCCGACCTCGGCGGCGACCTGAGCGACGGGTTCTACGTGCAGCCGACCGTGTTCGAGGGCACGAACGACATGCGCATCTTCCAGGAGGAGATCTTCGGCCCTGTGCTGTCGGTCACCTCGTTCGACGACTTCGCCGACGCGATCTCGATCGCCAACGACACCCTGTACGGTCTCGGCGCGGGGGTGTGGAGCCGCAGCGGCGACACGGCCTACCGCGCCGGCCGGGCGATCGAGGCCGGTCGGGTGTGGACGAACACGTACCACCAGTACCCGGCGCACGCCGCGTTCGGCGGGTACAAGCAGTCCGGCGTCGGCCGGGAGAACCACAAGATGATGCTCGACCACTACCAGCAGACGAAGAACCTCCTGGTGTCGTACGCCGAGGGCCCGATGGGCTTCTTCTGATCCGCCTCCCGGGCGGGCGCGGCAGCGTCCGCCCGGGATACTCCGGTCGTCGAGCGAGCGACGCGCGAGCGGCGGGGTCTCGCTCGACGACCGGGCACCACGGAAGGACGAGCACATGACGGAGAGCACCCCCGAGCGGGTCGCGGTGTCGGAGCCCGCGGCCGCACTCGTGCGTGAACTGACCGCGCAGCACGGTCCGCTCATGTTCCACCAGTCGGGCGGCTGCTGCGACGGCTCCGCGCCCATGTGCTACCCCGTGGGGATGTTCCTCACCGGTCCGGGCGATGTGCTGCTCGGACGGCTCGACGTGGGGCTGACCGAGCCCGTGGAGGTGTTCATGTCGGCGTCGCAGTTCGAGTACTGGAAGTACACACACCTCACGATCGACGTGGTCCCCGGCCGCGGCGCCGGCTTCAGCGTGGAGGGCCCGACGGGTCTGCGGTTCCTCATCCGCTCGCGCATGCTCGACCCCGCCGAGCTCCTCTCCCTCGGCCTCGCCTGACCGTACGACGCTCACGCGGTGAGGCCGTCGAGCATCGCCCGGGAGGCGCGGGTGCGGGCGCGCAGCGCGTCGGCGAGGGCGGCGACCGCGGGGAGCCGCAGCGACTCGGGCCGGGCGACCATGTAGTACGGCAGCTTCTCGGCGAACACCGACGGCAGCAGTCGCACCAGGTCGTCGTGGCGGTCGGCGGCGAAGCACGGCAGCAGCCCGATGCCCGCGCCCGCCCTGGTCGCCTCCACGTGCACGAACACGTTCGTCGACGTGAGGCCGTCCTGCATCCCGGGCACGAGCCGGCGCGGGAGGTCGAGTGCGTCCACCTGCAGCATCGAGTCGACGAAGTACACCAGGCGATGCCGCTCCAGCTCCTCCCGCGTGGCCGGCGTGCCCGTGCGCGCGAGGTAGTCGCGCGAGGCGTACATGCCGAGCGTGTAGGTGCCGAGCTTCACCGCGTGGGCTCTGCGGGTCTGGGGTGCGCCGACCACCACCTCCAGGTCGAGCCCGGCGCGGTGCTCGGCCGCCCGCCGCGTCGCGGCGACGATCTCGACGGTCAGCCGCGGATGCTCGAGGCGCAGGTCGGCGATGGCGGGCGCCGCGATGTAGGCGCTGAAGCCGTCCGTGGCCGACATCCGCACGACGCCCGCGACCGGGTCTGGGGTGTCGCCGCCGCCGTCGTCGAGCTGCGACAGTGCGGCCTCGATGCGTCCTCCGGTCTCGGCGGCGGTGCGCCCGAGGTCGGTGAGTTCCCATCCGGATGCGGACTGAGCCACGACCCGTCCGCCGAAGGCGTCTTCCAGGGCGGCGATGCGCCGGGCGACCGTGGTGTGGTCGAGGCCGAGGTGCGTCGCGGCGCTCGTGTAGCGGCCGGTGCGGGCGACCGCGAGCAGCACGAGCAGGTCGTCAGCCCGGGGTCGCCTCGTCGCCTCCATTCTGCAATTATGCACAGGGGCTGCGCGTGACTGGGCATTGCTGCAGCCTCAGCGCCCGCCGACACTGGTCGGGAGGTGTCACCGTCGACACCCGAAGGAGAGACATGGCATCCCCCACTGCTGCATCCCCGACCGCCGCACCCCCGTCGAAGCTCAAGCGCGTCGTCGCGGCCTCCATGGCCGGCACCGTCGTCGAGTGGTACGAGTTCTTCCTCTACGCCACCGCCGCGAGCCTGGTGTTCGGCACCTACTTCTTCCCCGCGACCGGCTCCCCGCTCGACGGCATCATCGCCGCCTTCGTCACCTACGCGGTCGGCTTCATCGCGCGCCCGCTCGGCGGCATCGTGTTCGGGCAGATCGGCGACCGCTTCGGCCGCAAGCCCACCCTGCAGGCCACGATCATCATCGTCGGCGCCGCGACGTTCCTGATGGGCTGCCTGCCCGGGTTCCAGAGCATCGGCTACTGGGCCCCCGCGATGCTCGTGGCGCTGCGGTTCATCCAGGGCTTCGCGGTCGGCGGCGAGTGGGGCGGCGCGGTGCTGCTGGTCGCGGAGCAGAGCCCCGACCGCTCGCGTGCGTTCTGGTCGAGCTGGCCGCAGGCCGCCGTCCCGGTGGGCAACCTGCTCGCCACGCTCGTGCTGCTCGTGAGCTCGTGGGTCATGAGCTCCGCCGCGTTCCTCGAGTGGGGCTGGCGCATCGCGTTCTGGCTGTCCGCCGTGATCGTCCTCGTCGGCTACTACATCCGCCGTCACGTGGAGGAGGCGCCGATCTTCCTGGAGGCGAAGGCCCAGGTCGAGGCCGAGAAGGCCACCTCCTACGGCGTCGTCGAGGTGCTGCGCCGCTACCCGGTCGGCATCGTGCAGGCCATGGGCCTCCGGTTCGCGGAGAACATCGTCTACTACATCGTCGTCAGCTTCACGATCGTGTACCTCAAGACCGTGCACGAGTACGACACCAGCCAGCTGCTGCTGGCGCTGCTGATCGCACACGTGGTGCACTTCGCGGTCATCCCGCAGCTCGGCCGGCTCGCCGACCGCTGGGGCCGCAAGCCCGTGTACCTGACCGGCGCGATCCTCAGCGCGACGTGGGCGTTCTTCGCCTTCCCGCTGTTCGACACCCTCAACCCGGTGCTGATCGTGCTCGCGGTGACGATCGGGCTCTGCTTCCACGCGTTCATGTACGCGCCGCAGCCGGCCGTGATGGCGGAGCTGTTCCCGACGCGCATGCGCTACTCGGGGGTTTCGCTGGGCTCGCAGGTGACGGCCATCCTCGCCGGCTCGCTCGCGCCGATCCTGGCGATCCAGTGGCTGCGCGACTTCGGCTCCTGGCTGCCGATCGCGATCTACATCGTGATCGCCTGCGTGGTCACGGCGATCGCCGTGCTGTCGCTGCGCGAGACCACCGGCATCTCCCTGCAGGCGATCGACGACGAGGACGCGGCGCGCACCGCGGCACGGCTGGACGCGGAGAAGGCCATCGCATGACGGATCTGTCCGGACGCCGGGCCCTCGTGACGGGCGGAGCGAGCGGGATCGGCGCCGCGTGCGTGCGCGCGTTCGCCGCCGCGGGGGCCCGGGTGACCGTCGCCGACATCGACGGCGACGCGGCGCGGGCCCTCGCGGCGGAGGTGGGCGGGGAGGCGTGGCAGGTGGACCTGTCCGACGTCGCCGCGCTCGCCGAGGTGCGGATCGACACCGACATCCTCGTGAACAACGCGGGCGTGCAGCACGTCAGCCCCATCGAGGAGTTCGATCCGGAGCGGTTCTCGTTCCTCCTGCGGCTGATGCTGGAGGCGCCGTTCCTGCTGATCCGCGCCGCCCTCCCCGGCATGTACGAGCGAGGGTTCGGGCGGGTGCTGAACGTGTCGAGCGTGCACGGCCTGCGGGCCTCGCCGTTCAAGGCGGCGTATGTCGCGGCCAAGCACGGGCTGGAGGGCCTGTCGAAGGTCACGGCGCTGGAGGGCGCGGCCCACGGGGTGACGAGCAACTGCCTGAATCCGGGCTACGTGCGCACGCCGTTGGTGGAGAAGCAGATCGCGGACCAGGCGCGGCTGCACGGCATCGCGGAGGACGAGGTGCTGGAATCGGTGCTGCTCACCGAGTCCGCGATCAAGCGGCTGGTGGAACCGGAGGAGGTCGCGGCGCTCGCGCTGTGGCTCGCGGGCGACGCGGCGGGCATGATCACCGGAGCAAGCCACACGATGGATGGCGGCTGGTCGGCGCGCTGACGCGCAGGCGCGTCAGGGGCGTGTGACCTCGGCGAGCACCGTCGTACGCAGCCAGTCGGCGTAGCGGGCGGGCGTCCACCCGGACTGCGCGACCAGCTGCTGGTAGCTCTCGGGCGACAGCAGGAACGACAGGGCATCGGCGGTCGCGTCGGTGTCGGTGGCCGCGGGGGCGATGCCGCGCCGCACCAGCTCCGCCACGAACCCGCGGTAGTCCGCCGCCCGGTTGTCCAGGATGCGGCGGAGCGCTTCGTCGACGACGGGGTCGGACAGCGCGGCCCCGAGCAGGACGGTCCACAGGCCGTGCCCGCGCTGGTTGGCCGTGGTGATCTGGGTGAGCACGCCGTCGAGGAATGCGTCGTCGGGCAGGTCGAGCAGTCCGGAGGCGACCTCCGTCTCCACGAGTGACTCCGCGGCCTCCGACCCGGAGAACGTCACCTCGAACGCGGCGATCAGCAGCTCGGCCTTCGCCGCGGTGGTCTTCACGGTCTCGGCCGACACCCCGGCCTCGCGGGCGATGGCAGCGATCGTGGTCGCCTGGTACCCCTGCGACGCGAAGAGGCGGGCGGCTGCGGCGACGATGCGCGCTCGCGTCTCCTGGGCCTGGCGGGTGCGCAGGGCGGACGTGTAGGCACGCGGGGCGGCTTCAGCCATTGACTTTCCTCAGGGGGTGATGAATACTTCGACGGTATAGTCAATCCTAACCGAAGGCACGCCATGTCCAGCTACCTCCTCACCTGCACTCCCGCTCACGGTCACGTGCTGTCCCTCCTGCAGGTCGCCCGGCACCTGGTCGACGCCGGGCACGAGGTCGGATTCCTCACCAGCGCCCGCTACGCCGACCGGGTGCTGGCCAGCGGCGCCCGCTTCCTTCCGCTGCCGCCCGAGGCCGACGTCGACCTCGACGACGCCGACGGCGCGTTCCCCGAGCGTGCGGGTCTCACCGGCCCCGCAGCACTCCGGTTCGACATGAGCACGCTGTTCGTGCGGCCCGGTGCCGCCCAGCTCGCGGCCGTGCGCGCCGAGCTCGCCTCCCGTCGCATCGACGCCGTCCTCACCGAGCCGCTCTTCGTCGGGGGTGCGCTGCTGCAGCTCCTGCCCGCGGCCGAGCGGCCGCCCGTGATCGCGCTCGGGATCTTCCCCCTCGGAGCCCGCAGCGTCGACACCGCGCCGTTCGGGCTGGGCGTCACCCCGATGCGCGGGCCGCTGGGGCGCCTGCGCAACGCGGCCCTGCGGCTCGTCGCCGAGCGCGCGATCTTCGGCGGGGTGCAGCGGGAGGCCGACGACATGGCGCGGCAGACCGTCGGCCGCGACCTCGGCGGCTTCGTGCTGGACTGGGCGGGACGCACCGACGCCTACGTGCAGTTCACGGTGCCCGAGTTCGAGTATCCCCGCGGCGACCTGCCCGACACGGTGCACTTCGCCGGACCGCTGCCCACGACCGCGTCCGACGCCCCGCTGCCGGACTGGTGGGACGACCTCGACGGCGACCGCCCGGTCGTGCACGTCACCCAGGGCACCATCGCCAACTCCGACTTCACCCAGCTCGTGCTGCCCGCGGTGCGCGGGCTCGCGCCGTCCGACCTGCTCGTGGTGGTGACGACGGGCGGGCGCCCGAGGAACAGCCTTCCCGGCGACCTGCCGGAGAACGTGCGGGTGGCGGAGTACCTGCCGTACGACCGGCTGCTGCCGAAGATCGACGTGCTGGTCACCAACGGCGGGTACGGCGGTGTGCAGCAGGCCCTCGCCCACGGGGTGCCGATCGTCGTCGCCGGCCAGACGGAGGACAAGGTGGAGGTCTCGGCGCGCGTGGGCTGGTCGGGCGCCGGCGTGAACCTCCGCACCAACACCCCGGCGTCCGCCCAGATCGCCGCGGCCGTGCACCGCGTGCTGGCGCAGCCCTCGTTCCGCGTGGCGGCGGAGCGCATCGGCACGTCGATGCGGTCGGCCGATGCGTGGTCGACCCTGGATGGGGTGCTCGACCGGGTGACGCGGTCGTGGCCGGCGCGGGAGCCCGTCGCGGAGAGCTGAGCGAGCGGTCCATTCCGGCGCATGGACGCAACAGGACGCAACGTCGACCGGTATACCATCCTGGGCAGGCGCCTCCCGGTGTCAGTCCCCAGCTGACCTGGCGGGCGCGACGGCATCGCCGTCATGCGGAGGGAACGTCGGAATTCCTTTCGATCCCGAGGGGGGATGGGGTGGGAGTCGATCCCCAGACGACACCCACCCCCACTTCGGACGCGGTCAGTTCCAGCGCGTCAGCAACCAGAACGCCGCGAAGCCGATCACCACGATCAGGGGAAGCCACGTCCCGGTGCGCTTGAGGCGTCGTCCCTGCGGCGCGACGCCCGGCGGCGGAGTCAGCAGGCCGACCGGCGGAGCGAACGGCAGTGCGTGCCCGCCGGAGGATCCCGCCGTGACGGGCGGCGTCCGCTGCGCAGCCAGCCGATCGTCGCGCCATCGCGCCCACTGGTCGAACTTCGTCAGCAGCGCGCCGACCGCGCCGAACAGCCACGCCCACGTCGCCGGATCCAGCGTCGACGCCTTGCGCTGCGTGTACAGGAACAGCCAGTCGTCGACGATCTCCACGTCGAGCTGCGCGGCGTTGTCGATGAACCGCGCCATGATGTCGGGCGTGAAGAGGTAGAGCGCATCCTGCTCGTAGCCCTCGGGGCAGTACAGGGTGAAGTGCCGGTCGAAGTCGCCCTCGAGCGACAGCCGCTGCGCCCGCTGGAACGACGCCGGCAGGTTGGAGCCGAAGCCGTTGTTGCCCGTCGCGTCGAGCACGATGTTGGGCAGCGGCACGTCGAGCTTCACGGCCACGTAGCCCCAGCGGTAGGTCGTGGAGTTCTTCCCCGACTGCACCGTGTACTGGTAGTTGCCGAACTCCACGAACCGCGGGTGGCTGCCGCGCACCAGGTCCGTGGCGAGGCGCGACCGGCCCAGCTGGAAGATCATGCCGGGCAGCGGCGGGTCGTCCACGCGCGGCTCGTACGTCATGCCGTTGGCCTGGGCGAAGCGGTGCAGCCGGTAGCGGGTGGCCTGACCGTTGCGCACGGCCATCCAGATGAGCACGCCGACCGCGGCCGCGAGCAGCACGATCAGCACGAGCGGGATCGCGGCCGCGCCGGGGGATCCGGTGGATGCGGCCAGGCTCAGCACCACCGTGAACAGGATCGGCAGCATCACCAGCCCGGCGATCGACACGGCGACGATCGCGATGATGGAGGACACCGCCATGCCCGATGTGCGCCGCGACCGCAGCTCGGCGGCGAAGGCGCGCACGGCGGCCGGGTCGACCGGTTCCGTGAGGGGACGGGCGTCGAAGCTCGGCGCTGGAGCGGGCGCCGTCACCGGTTCACCTCGTCGGCGTCCCACGTGAGGTCGGCGCCCTCGCGCAGGGCCAGCGCCTCCAGCCGCTCGTCCGTGCAGATCGCGCGGACGAGCTCGGGCGAGCCCGCGACGATCGTCGAGTCGAAGTCGATCTCCGAGACCATGACCCAGGCGCGGTCGTCGGGCCACAGCAGGCTCGGACTCTGCGCCGACGGCGGGAACCCGTGCTCCTCGGCGGCGAGGTCGCGCCACGGCGCCCGCAGGACCCAGTCCGGATCGGCGAACTCCGATGCTCCGGCGGTGAACGGCACGTGGTCGCGCTGGGGGAGCCGCAACCGGGGCCCCTCCGAGATCTCGCGTGACAGGATGCCCTCCTGCCAGGTGGGCTTGCGGAAGCCGTTGTTGAACGGATCGTGGGTGCTGCGCTCCAGCATCGCCCGGTGGTGGGGGTCGTCGTCGAACCCGAGGAACGCGCGCGACGGCGTCTGTCCGAAGAAGCCGACCAGCCCGCCCCATCCCTCCCACAGCGCCGCGACCCCCGCGTCGGGTGTCGCGGTGTGCGCGGCGAGGTGGCCCGCCAGCACGGACAGCAGGTCGGGGTCGAGCTCCCCCTCCGCAGGGGCGTTGTACTCGCGCCCGTCCGGGCCGATCCGGGTGCGCCAGTCGCCGTCGACCGGGGTGCGCACGATCCGCTGCCACTGTGCCAGTGCGTGCATCGTGGTGCCGAAGACCGCGGCGGTGTCGGCCCAGGTCACGCGCTCGCCGGAGAACTGCGCGTCGAGCCGGCGGCGCTCGGGTTCCGGCAGGCGCTCCCACTCGTCGGGGGTGGGGTACGGGCGGTCGGGCAGGGAGCGCACGACCCCCGGATGGAACACGCGCGCGTAGGCGGGGAACCCGCGCGGCACCACGCCGTGCATGCTCGCGGTCACGTCGTCGTCGAGGCGGTCGCGCAGCCAGGCGCCGGGGCTCGGGTCGGCCATCCACTCCATGCGACCCACGGTACCGGCCGGGCCCGGGCGCCCGGCCTCCCGCGCGGCGGTGTCTGCGGCATCCTCCATAATCGAGGGGTGACTGCGACTGCGACCCTTCCCTCCCTCGACGGCCGACGCTTCCGCATGGTGTCGTCCACCACCTCCGCCGTCGACCCCGACGCCCCCAGCATCTTCGAGTACTTCGAGCGCGACGGCGCCATCTGGGGCGGGTACGAGGGCGACACGGTCACGTTCGGCAAGTTCGTCGGAACCCGCACGGCCGACACCATCTGGGTGTCGTTCGTGCACGTGCTCAAGACCGACGGCACCGTCGTCACCGGCGACGGCGAGAGCGAGCTCGAGCTCACCGACGACGGCCGCATCCGCCTCGTCGAGCACTACGAGATGCACGGCCTGCCGCAGCTGAGCGTGGTCGAGGAGATCCCCGCCGTCTGACCCCGGGTCAGCGGGGCAGCCTCGTAAGCGCCGATGTCAGGTAGCGTGTTACACGTGACGAACAAGAGCAAGCAGCTCGGGATTTGCCAGGTGGCGAGTGGCGGAGGCGGAGGAACGTGCACGATCGCGAACTCGTACACCGTGAGCACTCACATTGATGCATCATTCGGTCTCTCAACCGCGACGGTAGCCGCGGGCATCGGTATCAGCGAAGACAAGACGGTCACGAGTTCCATTCAATTGACGTCGCCGGTTGCACCCGCGGGAGCCTCCTATAAAGCTTGGGCTGTCGGCACCCGAGTGACCTATCAGATCCAGAAGTGGAAGCTGACCAAGGCGCACGGGAGGTCCGCGCAGACGCTTCTATCGACGAGTCGTGTGCTGACGGCTTTCAGCCCCGTCCCGGGCTTCACGGTTGGTCAGTGACTCGTGGCAAGGAAATCGAGGAGGTTCGCGCGGCTCGGCGCCTGGGTGCTTGCCGTCGCCACACTGTCGATGGGGATCTTCTTCACCGTTTCGAGAACCGTGAGCGTAGCCTCACCGGTGCCCGGGGCGACGGAGTCCTTCGAGATCCATCCGGTCGACGTGACCGGGGTCGGGCTCGCTCTTCTCGTGGTGGGTCTCGTGATCCTCGCTGCGCTGCTCATCCTCGAGGGATACGGCCGGAGCGACACCGAGCGCTGACCCCGGGTCAGCGGGGCGGGAGGGTGTCGCGGCCGGGGGAGGCGGGCGTCCAGCGGGTCATGCCGAGCGGCACCTCGGTGTCGCGCTCCGGGAGGTCGGCGGGCAGCAGGTAGGGGCGGCGGACCACCTCGTCGAGCACCACGACGCTGACCACGGTGCGCACCTCGGGCAGCTGCGCGATCACCCCGGTGGAGAACTCGTGCACCCCGCTGACGTCGACCGCGCGGATCAGCAGCATCGCGTCGTGCTCGCCCGTGGTGATGGCGCACCACTCCACGTCGGGCATCTCGATGATGCGCTCCCGGAACGAGGCCCAGGCCTGAGGCATGACCGTGACGAACACGAGCGCGCCGATCGAGAGTCCGGCCTTGGCGTGATCGACGCGGGCGCTGAAGCCGGTGATGACGCCGTCGTGCACCAGGGACTCGACCCGGGTGTACGCGCTGGCGCGGGAGATGCCGACCTTCTCGGCCAGTGCGGCGATCGAGACGCGACCGTTATCACGCAGCACATCGAGGATTCTGTACGCCGTCTCATCCAGTGGGGCGGCACTTCGTCCAGAAAGCTTCGACGGATCCGCATCCTTGCTGGACATATTGCTCCTGACATCCGAGGTTCTGGACAAAGCGTGCCGATGTGACCCGCACTTGCTGGACACATCGTCGCATATGATGCGAATCTGATCACCGGTCGTCCACATCGGACATCACCGGAACCCGAATGTACTCCTCGCCCTTGGAGGCCCTCATGTCGTCACGCCGTTTCACGCCGGTCATCGCGCTCGGAGCCGTCGCGCTCCTGGCGCTCGCGGGTTGCTCGGGAGGGAACTCGGCGAACAACT
Organism: Microbacterium sp. NPDC055599; assembly: GCF_053618975.1. Classification (NCBI taxonomy): domain Bacteria; kingdom Bacillati; phylum Actinomycetota; class Actinomycetes; order Micrococcales; family Microbacteriaceae; genus Microbacterium; species Microbacterium sp. NPDC055599. The sequence continues at coordinate 119,219 of NZ_JBSHIM010000010.1, forward strand.
CCGACTCGTCCCAGGGCTCCGACTCGCTCGTCATCGACACCGCGTTCTCGATCGAGACCGCCGACCCCGGTCACACCTACGACCCGACCGGCAACATGATCGCGAAGGCCCTGTACGAGACCCTCGTCGACTTCGAGGGCTCCGACGTCTCCACGCCGGTCCCCGGTCTCGCCTCGTGGGAGCAGAACGATGCCGCGACCGAGTTCACCTTCACGCTCGAGGGCGACCGCGTGTTCTCCGACGGCTCGCCCGTCGAGGCGAAGGACGTCGTGTTCTCGCTGCAGCGCATCCAGGGCATGGAAGACGCCAAGCCCAACTTCCTGCTCGGCGGCCTCACCATCACCGAGGTCGACGACAAGACCATCCGGTTCACGTCCGAGACCCCGCTGCTGCAGCTCCCGGCCATCCTCGCGAACCCGGCCCTCGGCATCGTGAACTCCGACGTGGTGATCGAGAACGGCGGCGCGATCGACGGCACCGACTCGGCGCAGGAGTTCCTCGACGGCGAGTCCGCGGGCTCCGGGCCGTTCGTGCTCGACACGCTCGACCTCAGCTCGCAGGTGGTCCTGAAGAGCAACGACGAGTACAACGGCGACGAGAAGTCGGCCTACAGCCGCGTGGTCGTGCGCAACGTGTCGGAGAGCGCCACGCAGCTCGCCAACCTCAAGGGCGGCGACTCGATGGTCGCGATGGACCTCAACGGCGACCAGGTCGCGGGCCTCGGCGACGACATCACGGTCGACTCGGTCCCGTCGGGCCAGACCATCTTCCTGCTGCTGAACCAGTCGCCCGCCGTGGCCGGCGAGCTGGCCAACGTGAAGATCGCCGAGGCGATCCGCTACGCGCTCGACTACGACGCGCTGCTCGAGCTCGCCGGTGCGGGCGCCGTGCAGGCGACGGGCGTGATCCCGCCCGGATTCGAGGGAGCACTCGACGGCGGCGTGGAGCAGGACCTCGACAAGGCGAAGGCCGCGCTCGCCGAGGCCGGCTACACCGGACAGACGCTGAAGCTGCAGTTCCCGAACGACTACCCGGTCGGCGGCGTGGAGTTCACCCCGCTCGCGGAGCGCGTGCAGGCGCAGCTCGAAGACGCCGGCATCACGGTCGAGCTCGCCCCGGCCCCGTTCGCGACCGAGCTCGACGCGTACGTCAACGGCACCGAGGGCTTCGGCCTGTGGTTCTGGGGTCCGGACTACGCCGACTCGGCGAACTTCCTCCCCTTCGCTCCCGGTCTGAAGGTCGGCCTGCGCGCCGGCTGGGCGGCCGAGGCCAACCCGGAGATCGCGGGCATCGCGGCGGGTGCCGCGAGCGCCACCGACCCCGCGCAGCGCGAGGCCGCGTTCACCGAGTTCGCCGAGGCGATGCAGGAGCAGGGTCCGTTCGTGCCGCTCATCGTCCCCGGCCGCAACATCTCCTCCGCGAGCGACGTGACCGGTGCCGTGTACAACTCCGTGTGGGAGATGGACATCGCCGAGATCGCCCCGGCCGGCTGAACGGACCTTCCATGACGACAGTGGCCGTGCAGAGGCAGGCGCAGCGGCGCCGTTCGCCTCTCGTCGGATACCTGCTGCGGCGGGCCGGGACCTCCCTGCTCCTGTTGGTGGGCGTGACGATCGTCACGTTCGCGCTCACCAACCTCGTGCCGGGAGACCCGGTCTCGGCCGCCCTCGGTGAGGGCGCGTCGCAGAACCCGGCGACGCGCGAGGCGTTCATCAAGGCGAACGGACTCGACCAGCCACTGTTCGTGCAGTACTTCATCTACATGGGGAACCTGCTCCGCGGGGACCTCGGCACGTCGCTGGTGGCCGGACGCCCGGTCACCAGCGACCCCGCCACCGCGGTGCCCGCGACGATCGAGATCGCGATCGGGGCGATCATCGTCAGCCTCGCGGTCAGCATCGTGCTCGGCACGCTCGCCGCCTACCGCCGGGGCCTCGTCACCGACCAGGTCATCCGCGTGGTCACCCTCGTCGGCCTCAGCGTCCCCACCTTCTGGCTCGCGCTGGTCAGCTTCTACGTCTTCTTCCTGGAGCTGCGCATCGCGCCGGGCTCGGGGCGCATCTCGCCGTCGATCACCCCGCCGCCGCGCGTGACCGGGCTCTACACGGTCGACTACCTGCTCAACGGCGACGGCGTCGGCTTCTTCGACGCGCTCGCCCACCTCGCCCTTCCCGTCATGGTGCTCTCGCTCGTGACCATCGGCCTGCTCACCCGGTTCATCCGCACGTCGGTGCTGGAGGTGCTGGGCAGCGACTACGTGCGGGCCGCCCGCGCCAAGGGCCTCCCGGCCATGCGCGTCATCCTCGACTACGTGCTCCGCGGAGCCTCGCTGCCGATCCTCACCGTGGTGGGCGTCGCATTCGGGGCCCTGCTGTCGGGCACCGTGCTCGTGGAGTCGGTGTTCGCGTGGCCGGGCCTGGGCACGTACGCCTACAACTCCGCCGCGAACCTCGACCTGCCCGGCATCATGGGCGTCGGTCTGGTCGTCGGCGTCATCTACCTCCTCATCAACTTCATCGTCGACCTGCTCTACGGCGTGCTCGACCCGAGAGTGAGGATCGCATGAGCCGCATCGACGCCGCCGCCGGCCCCTGGCGCTTCCGCTTCCGCTGGCCCCGCGCCTGGCGCACCCCGCTCGGCATCATCGGCACCGTGATCGCGGCGGCCTGGATCGTCATCGCCTTCACGGCGCAGTGGTGGGTGCCGTACCCGCCGAACGCGCAGGTGCTGCCGCGACTGCAGGAGCCGGGCATCGACACGATCCTCGGCACCGACGGCAACGGCCGCGACATCTTCTCGCGACTGATGACCGGAGCGACGGTGAGCCTGCCGCTCGCGCTCATGCTCGTGATCGCGGCGATGATCATCGGCACGCTGATCGGCGCCGTCGCGGGCTACTTCGGCCGCGCGGTCGACGAGACGCTGATGCGCATCACCGACCTCTTCATGGCGTTCCCGACCGTGATCCTCGCGATGGTGGTCGCCGCGTCGCTCGGCCCGTCGCTGTTCAACGCGGTGATCGCGGCGATCGTGGTGTCGTGGCCGCAGTACGCCCGCGTCACCCGCAGCATCGTGCTCGGCCTGCGCGGACAGAACTACGTGATCGCCGGACGCCTGCTCGGCCACTCGCCGCTGCGGACCCTGTTCGTCGACATCCTCCCCAACATCGCCGGGCCCGTGCTCGTGCTCGCCACGCTCGACATCGGCGCCGCGATCCTGCTGCTCTCCGGCCTCTCCTTCCTCGGCCTCGGCGCGCAGCCGCCCACCGCCGAGTGGGGGTCGATGATCTCGGGGGCCATGCAGAACTTCGACGCCTGGTGGCTCGGGGTGTTCCCCGGTCTCGCGATCCTCACGGTCGTGCTGGCGTTCAACTTCCTCGGCGATGCGATGCGCGACGTGCTCGACCCCACCGCCGAGGTCACGCACGAGAAGGAGGCCGACCACCAGGCCTCCGCGACGGGGGTGCCCGCATGACCGCCGCGCTGAGCATCCGCGATCTCACGGTCGACATCGGCCGTCCGCTCGTGAAGGGCGTGTCGCTCGAGCTCGAGGCCGGGCGCATCCACGGCCTCGCGGGCGAGTCGGGCTCCGGCAAGACCCTCACCTCGCTCGCGGTGCTCGGGCTGCTGCCGCGGCAGGCTCGCACGGGCGGCTCGATCACCCTCGCGGGGGAGGAGCTGCTCGGCCTGAAGCGCCGCGGCCTCAACCGCATCCGCGGGAAGCGCATCGCGATGGTGTTCCAGGACCCGTCGGCGTCGCTGCACCCGCAGCTCCCGGTCGGCCGCCAGCTCACCGACCACATGCGCGTGCACCTCGGCCTCACGGGCGCCGCGGCGCGCGAGCGGGCGGTGGAGCTGCTGCAGACCGTGCAGGTGCCGAACCCGGCGGAGGCGCTGAAGCGCTACCCGCACCAGTTCTCGGGCGGGCAGCGGCAGCGCATCGCGATCGCGTGCGCCCTGGCGTGCGACCCCGAGGTGCTGCTGGCGGACGAGCCCACCACGGCGCTCGACGTCACGGTGCAGGCCGGCATCCTGCAGCTGCTGCGCGACCTCGCCATCGAACGGAACCTCGCCGTGCTGCTCGTGACGCACGACCTCGGCGTGATGAGCGCGATCGCCGACACCGTCGCGGTCATGAAGGACGGCCGCATCGTGGAGCTCGCCGACCGCGAGACCCTGTTCCTGCACCCGCAGCACGAGTACACGCGGATGCTGCTCGCGGCCCTCCCCGGCTCGCGCATCGAGGCGCCCGCGGTCGACGCGACGGACCAGGTCGATGCGGTCGACCCGATCGAGGAGGATGCGCATGAGTGAGGTCAGCGTCCTCGACGCGCGCGACGTGGTCGTGCGCTACCCGGGCAACCCGCCGGTGATCGCCGTGAACGGGGTGTCGGTCCGCGTGACCGCGGGGGAGACCGTCGCGCTGGTCGGCGAGTCGGGCAGCGGCAAGTCGAGCCTCGCCCGCGCCGTCGTCGGCATCGAGAAGACCGCCGCCGGCACGGTCGAGTTCCGCGGGGCCCCGGTCACGCCGCTCGGCATCCGCCGCCGGTCGACCGCCCTGACCGGGATCCAGATGGTGTTCCAGGACCCGTCGACCTCGCTGAACCCTCGCCGACGCATCGGCGACCAGATCTCCGACGGCATCGCCACCGCCCGAGCGCGCGGTGCCGCCGGATCCACCGTGGAGGAGTGGCTCGAACGCGTCGGGCTGCCCGCGAACGTCCGCACCCGCTTCCCGCACCAGTTCTCGGGCGGGCAGAAGCAGCGCATCGCGATCGCCAGGGCCCTGGCCGCGCGGCCCTCGCTGCTCGTGGCGGACGAGCCCATCTCGGCGCTCGACGCCTCGACGCAGACGAGCGTGGCCGGACTGATGCGCGACCTGGTGGCCGAGTCCGGCGCCGGCATGCTCTTCATCTCGCACGACCTCGCCGTGGTGCGCCGCATCGCCGATCGCACCCTGGTCATGTTCGCGGGACGGGTGCTCGAGTCGGGCCCCACGGAGCAGCTGTGGTCCGCGCCGCAGCACCCCTACACGCAGGCCCTGCTCGCGGCCATCCCCGAGCCGGACGGCGCCGGCCGCATCCCCGACGCCCCCTCCACGGACGACCGCGCCGTGTGGGCCGAGGTCCCGCCCGTCGCCTACTGACGCGGGGCCGGACGACGAAGGGCCGGGGCGCATGCCCCGGCCCTTCGTGTCATCCCCGGATCACACCGGGGCGACGATGTCCTGCTTCACGTCCCACTCGGTGATCTCCATCGCGATCTCCAGCGACTGGCCCTCGACGGACGCGGTGCTCTTCGATGCGAGGTTGACGTAGTCGGCGGTGACCTCGAACGCCACGTCGACCGTCGTGCCCTGCTGGTCGACCGAACCGGTGATCAGGAACACCTTCTGGCCGAGGCGCTCGCCGGTGCCGCTCACGGTGAAGTCGCCCGCGAGGGCCTCGGCCGCGGCGGCGGGGTCCATGGCGGCGACGTCGGCCGCGCTCGTGCTGAGGCCCGCGATGATCGGGTCGCTGGAGTCCGGGTCGGCCGGCTGCCAGTCGCTCGACGGCGACTTGACCCACACGTCGTCGCCGATCGCGACGATCGAGCCCATCGGCGAGATCGACTCGAGGGCGTTCTCGGAGGGGTTCACGCGGGCGGTGCTCTCCATGCCCAGCACGCTCGTCTTGGCGGCGTAGCCCGCGGAGTCGGCCATCGCGTCGGCGATGCACGTGCCGAGCGCCGTGCCGTCGACGGTCGCGCCCTCGGCCAGCTCGGGGCAGTCCGTGGCCGGTGCGTCGGCCTCCTGCGATGCGGCCGTGCTCGGCTTCGCGTCGGCCGGCTTGTCCGGTCCGCCCGCCGAGCATCCGGTGAGCATGACGGCGGCGGCGAGAACGACGCCGACCCCCCACTTGTTGACGCGCATGGCGCCCCCCTCCAGTCATGTGCCCGATGACGGTCATCGGGCACGCCCTCCAGCATGCCAAGCCGCGGGCCGATCGGTGGGAGGCGGCTCGGAGGAATGTCCGCTAGACTGTCGAGGTTGTCTGCCTTCCGGCACCCACTCGGGTTCCACGGGCGGGCACGTGCACACACCCTCCTGCTCCCGGGAAAGTCCCGAGAGCCGTTCTAGTCCGAAGGAGGTGGGTAAGTGACGCACCAGTACGAACTCATGGTCATTCTGACCCCCGAGATCGACGAGCGCCAGGTCGCCCCGACGCTCGACAAGTTCCTGAAGGTCATCACCAACGATGGTGGCTCGATCGAGAACGTCGACATCTGGGGCAAGCGCCGTCTGGCCTACGAGATCCAGAAGAAGACCGAGGGCATCTATGCCGTCGTCAACTTCACCGCGACCAGCGCCGCCACGCAGGAGCTCGACCGTCAGCTCAAGCTGAACGAGCAGATCATGCGCACCAAGGTCCTGCGCGCGGAAGAGGCTCAGGCGATGATCGCGTCCGAGGCCAAGCGCTCCGAAGAGAAGGCTGCCCGCAAGGCCGCCAAGGCTGCGAAGGCCTAAGTCTCATGGCCGGCGAAACCGTCATCACCGTGGTGGGAAACCTCACGGCCGACCCCGAGCTGCGGTACACGCAGAACGGGCTGCCGGTGGCGAACTTCACCATCGCATCGACGCCGCGCAACTTCGACCGTGCCGCGAACGAGTGGAAGGACGGCGAAGCGCTGTTCCTCCGCGCGTCGGTCTGGCGCGAGTTCGCGGAGCACGTGGCGGGCTCGCTGACCAAGGGCATGCGCGTGATCGCGCAGGGCCGTCTGCGTCAGCGTTCCTACCAGGACCGCGAGGGCAACCAGCGCACCGCGATCGAGCTGGAGGTCGACGAGATCGGCCCCTCGCTGCGGTACGCGACCGCGCAGGTCACCCGTGCGGCCTCGAGCGGTGGCGGTGGCGGGCAGTCCCGTCCGCAGCAGCAGCAGGTGTCGGAGGAGCCGTGGTCCACGCCCGGCTCGTCGACCAGCGCCGACGCCTGGAGCACTCCGGGCAGCTTCGGCGACGACACCCCGTTCTGATCAATTCTCCGGATGCGCGCGAGCGCGCAGCGTCCGATCATCATCACTAAGGAAGAGCAATGGCTGGAAAGTCGAGCGGCGACCGCCGCAAGCCGCGGAAGGGCGCGAAGAACGCCGCCCCCGCGAAGTCCATCCGGGTCGGTGTCATCGATTACAAGGATGTCGCCACCCTCCGCAAGTTCGTCTCGGAGCGCGGCAAGATCCGCGCCCGTCGCATCACCGGTGTGTCGGTGCAGGAGCAGCGTCTGATCGCCACGGCGATCAAGAACGCCCGCGAGATGGCGCTCCTGCCCTACGCTGGCGCCGGCCGGTAAGGGGTACTGAGATGGCAAAGCTGATTCTCACGAACGAGGTCGCCGGGCTGGGTAGCGCCGGTGACGTGGTCGAGGTCAAGAACGGGTACGCCCGCAACTACCTCATCCCGCAGGGTTTCGCGACCGCGTGGACGCGCGGTGGCGAGAAGCAGGTCGCGTCGATCCAGGCCGCACGCCAGGCGCGTGCGATCCACGACCGCGACGAGGCCGTGGCCCTGAAGAACTCGCTGGAGGCCGCCAAGGTGCGCCTCGCGGTCAAGGCCGGCAAGGAGGGTCGTCTCTTCGGCTCGGTCAAGACCGCCGACGTGGCCGACGCGGTCGAGGCCGCCGGTCTCGGTGCGATCGACAAGCGCAAGGTGCACATCACGTCGCCCATCAAGGCGACCGGTGAGCACGAGGCGACCGTGCGTCTGCACGAGGACGTCACCGCGGTCATCACGCTGCAGGTCGTCGCCGCCAAGTAAGGCACGTCTGTCGAACGCCCTCCGTCCTCCGGGACGGGGGGCGTTCGTCGTTCTCCGGCCGCGACGCGTTCGGTGATCTTGGATCCAGAATGCAGAGTTTGAGGGCTTCTATCCGATAGCCTCTGACCCATGGTGAAGTCAGGGGACGCGGCCGCGTCTGCGAAGGATCGCGCCGATGCGCTGCAGAAGCTCGCCCAGCGACACGGGGCCGGGTATCGGTCGGTCGGCGCGATGGCGTACGACATCATCCGCGACGCGATCCTCGATGGCACGCTCCCGCCCGGCATGAAACTGCGCCAGGAGACCCTCGCCGAATCGATCGGCATCTCCCGCCTCCCGATCCGCTCCGCCCTCATCCAGCTCGAGGCCGACGGGCTCGTGGTGTTCCACGCCCGCCGCGGCGCGATGGTGCGGGCGCTGTCCACGGAGGAGGCCGGGGAGGTCTACCACCTGCGCATGCTGCTCGAGAAGGAGGCGCTGCGCCTGGCGATGGCGGAGATCACGCCCGACCGGGTCGAGCGCCTGCGGGAGCTCGCGAAGACCGCCGACGACATCTCCGAGGGCGGCGAGTTCGTCGAGGCGCGCACCGAGTTCTACGCCACCCTGTACGACGCGCAGGCCCGCCCGCTGCTGTGGGAGATGATCGAGCAGCTGCGGCTCAAGCTCGGGCGCTACGTGCTGGGGTGGCGGCTGGGGCCCGCGGGCTCGCACGATCACTCGCACACCGAGCTCGTCGACGTGGTCGCGGCCGGCGACGCGAAGAAGGCGCTGGGCGTGCTGGAGGCCCACCTGACCCAGGTGCGCGACGGCGTGATCGCCCTGCTCGACGACGCGGCCGCGGAGGGCGCGGACAACTCCTGACGCGGCGCACGACTCGCGGCGGGCGAGTCCGCGCACACACCGCTCCGCAGGCGCAGGACAGCCCGGGGCTCAGGTGACGGTGCCGCGGCGCGCGAAGCGGGGCTCGCGCCACACCTCGGTCTCCAGCACGTCGTGCAGCACGTCGACCGCATCCCACACGTCGGCGTAGGAGGTGTAGAGCGGGGTGAACCCGAAGCGGATGAGGTCGGGCGCCCGGAAGTCGCCGATCACCCCGCGCTCGATGAGGGCCTGCATCACCGCATAGCCGTCGTCGTGGCGCAGCGACACCTGGCTGCCGCGGCGGGACGACTCGCGCGGTGTGACCGACACGATGCCCCAGCGCTCTGCGAGCCGCGCGTCCACGAGCGACAGGAACAGCTCGGTCAGCCGCAGGCTCTTCTCGCGCAGCAGCTCCAGGTCGACGTCGTCCCAGATGTCGAGGCTCGCCTCCAGTCCCGCGACCGACAGCAGCTGCGGTGTGCCGACGCGGAACCGCTCGATGCCGGGCGCCGGGGCGTAGTCCACCGTGAAGTCGAACGGACGGGCGTGGCCGTGCCAGCCGGTGAGCGCGGGCCGGGCGGCGGCGTGATGGCGGGACGCGGCCCACAGGAACGAGGGTGACCCCGGGCCGCCGTTGAGGTACTTGTAGGTGCAGCCCACCGCGAAGTCGGCCCCGGCGGCGTTCAGGTCGATCGGCAGCGCCCCGGCGCTGTGGCACAGGTCCCACACCACCAGCGCCCCGGCGGCCTGCACGCGGCGCGTGACCTCGGCCAGATCGTGCAGCCGCCCGGTGCGGTAGTCGACCTGGGTGAGCACGACCACCGCCACGTGGTCGTCGAGCACGTCGTCGAGCGTGGGGCCGTCGTCGGCGATCAGCCGCCGTTCCAGGGGTTCGCCGCCGCCGAGCAGCTCCTGCACGGCCTCCAGCATGTACAGATCGGTGGGGAAGTTGCCGCGCTCGGCGACGATCACGCGCCGCCCCGGCCGCATGCGCACCGCCGCGACCACGGCCTGGAAGAGGCTCGCCGACGTGGAGTCGCCGAGCACGACCTCGCCCTCCGCGGCGCCGATCAGCGGGGCGATCCGGTCGCCGACCGTACGCGGCTTCGCGAACCAGCCCGCGTCGTTCCAGCTGCGGATGAGCCCGGTGCCCCACTCCTCGGTGATCACGCGCTGCACGTGCGCCGGGGTGTGCCGGGGGAGCGCGCCGAGGGAGTTGCCGTCGAGGTAGATCACGCCCTCCGGCAGCACGAAGCGGTCGCGGAACGACCCGAGCGGATCGGAGGCGTCGAGCGCCTGGCAGGTGGCGCGGTCGAGGGCGGTGCGGGTCGTGGCGCTGGGCGGGGTCGTGGTGCTCATGGGGCGGGTCCGTTCGGGTCGTGCGGTCAGCGGCCGAGGAAGCGCAGGGCGTTGTCGCGGAGGATGGCGGTCTTCTCGGCGTCGTCGAGGAAGGCGGAGCGGTGGACGACGTCGCCGACCGGTCGCTCGCCCAGGGGATACGGGTAGTCGCTGCCGACCATCACCTGCGAGGCGCCGAGCGTGTCGACGAGCAGGCGCAGCGCGGCCGGGTCGAACACGACGCTGTCGACACTGAACCGGTCGAGGTAGGCGGAGGGCGGCTGTGCGCTCACGCCGATCACGTCGGGCCGCTGCCGCCACGCGTTCTCGAAGCGGCCGAGCCAGAACGCGAACGAGCCGCCACCGTGCGCGAACGCGAGCCGCAGCGACGGTGGAACGCGGTCGAACACTCCGCCGAGGATCAGCGCGATGATCGACAGGTGCGTCTCGGCGGGCATGCCCGTGAGCCAGCGGGCCATCCAGCGATCGAGTCGCGGCGAGCCGGCCATGTCCCACGGATGCACGAACACGGGGATCCCGCGCTCGGCGCAGTGCTGGAGGAACGTGACGATGCCGGCGTCGTCGAGGTCGCGGTCACCGACGTGGTTGCCGATCTCGACGCCGGCGTGACCGGAGGCGATCGCGCGGTCGGCCTCGACGCACGCGGCATCCGGATCCTGCAGCGGCACCTGCGCGAACGGGATGAGCCGATCGGGTGCGGGGGCGCAGATCTCCAGCGCCAGGTCGTTGAAGAGGCGCGCGACCTTCACCGCCTCGTCTCCCGACTTGTCATAGGAGAAGAACAGCGGGGTGGGGGAGACCACCTGCATCTCCACCCCGTCGGCGTCCATGTCGGCCAGGCGCACCTCGGCATCCCAGCAGTCGTCGCCGATGCGACGGAACTCGGACTCGCCGAGCATGATCATCGCCTCGCGCTCGGAGTCCACGCGCAGGGTCGGCCAGAGCCCCGGCCCGACCTGCGTGGACAGGTCGGGCCAGGCGCTCGGCACGAAGTGCGTGTGGACGTCGATCGTGCCCAACGCCGCGTCAGCCCTTGCCGGGATGGACGGTGCCGCACTCGGGGCAGGTGCGCCCCTCCTCGCTGTCGTAGAACTCGCGGAACACCGGCGGCAGGTCCTCCACGATGTCGCGCACCTGCAGCTCGACCTCGTGCACCTTGGTGTTGCAGTTCGGGCAGAACCACGCGAACTTCTCCAGCGTGCCCTCCTCGCGGATGCGCTCGATCACGATGCCGATCGACCCCTCCTCGGGGCGCTGCGGGGAGTGGAACACGTTGCCGGGCAGCAGCCACATCTCGCCCTCGCGGATGTCGATGCGCTGCGGGCCGTCCTCCGTCTGGATGTTCACGTGCATGTTGCCGCGGTACTGGTAGAACCACTCCTCGTACGGATCGAAGTGGAAGTCGGTGCGCTGGTTGGGGCCGCCGACGACCTGCACGATGAAGTCGCCCATCGGCGTCCAGGCGGCCTTGTTGTTGACCGGCGGCTTCAGGAGGTGCTCGTTCTCCGTGATCCAGGCGGCGAAGTCGATGACGGGTGGGATGGTGCTCATTTCTCCTCCTCGAGAGTGGCAGGGGTGGTGCGGTCGGGGCGCCTCGCGATCGCCTGGATCTCGAGGCGCAGGTGCGGATGCGGCAGGGCGTGCACGGCGACCGTGGTGCGGGCCGGGCCCTGCTCGTCGAAGTACTCGGCCCAGACGGCGTTGTAGGGGGCGAAGTCGTTCATGTCGACCAGGAACGTCGTGGCCTGCACGAGGTCGTCGAGGTCGCAGCCCGCGGCGGCCAGCACCGCGCGGATGTTCTCGATCACGGCGCGGGTCTGCACCGCGACGTCGAGCCGGGTCGCCCCGAACTCGTCGACCTCGGCGCCCGCGATCGTGTTGTCGGGGCGGCGGCTGGAGGTGCCCGACACGAACACGAGGTCGCCGCTGAGCTTGGCGTGCGGGAAGCGTCCGCGCGGGGTGGCCTTGCCCTCCACGAGGATGCCGCGGGACTCGGTCATGATGCTCCCTTCGGGCCGGACGACGCGGAACCGTCGTCCGTGCGGATCGTGACGCCGCCCAGACCGGTGACCGTCGCCTCGACCACACCGCGGTCGGGCAGGGGAACAGCGGCGGTCGCGGCCCCGGCGAGGAGCACCATGCCCGCCCGCAGCACGAAGCCGTGGCGGGCGCCGAGTCGAGCGGCCGCGAGGACGGCGCGACCGGGGTCGCCGAGGATCGCGGCGGTCGAGCCCGTCGCGGCGATGCGGCCGTCGACCTCGAACCGCACGGCCCGGTTGTCGATGGCGCCCGCGCGGTCGAGCGGCGTCCAGGGGCCGATCGCGTAGGCCGCGGCGGAGGCGTTGTCGGCCACCACGTCGGCGAGGCTGAAGCGGAAGTCGCGGTACCGGGAGTCGATGATCTCCAGGGCGGGGGCGACCGCGGCCACCAGTTCCGACAGCGGCCGGTCGACCGCGGATGCGTCGAGGTCGGCGCGAAGGAGGTAGGCGACCTCGGGCTCGATGCGCGGGTGGATGGCGGACCGCCGCGCGAACACGCCGTCGTCGTCCAGGCGCATGGCATCGGTCAGGGTGCCCAGGATCACGTCGTGCACACCCATCTGCTGCGCCTTGGCCTGACTCGTGAACCCGAGCTTGACCCCGGTGATGTGCTCGCCGCGGGCGACCCGTCGGGCGATGAGGGCGTGCTGCGTGGCGTAGGCCGTGGCGAGGTCGACCTCCTCCGTGGGCGACAGCTGGTTGATGGGCGCGGCCGTGCGCTGGGCGGTGTCGAGGGCGGCGGCGTAGACCGCGTCGGTGCTCATGAGGCCGCCCCCGCGGAACGCGCGGCGACCAGGTCGAGCGCGACATCGACGATCATGTCCTCCTGGCCGCCCACCATGCGCCGTCGTCCGAGCTCGACCAGGATGTCCCGCGCGTCGAGGTCATGCGCCGCGGCCGCGCGCTCGGCGTGCAGCAGGAAGCTGGAGTACACGCCCGCGTAGCCGAGGGTGAGCGTCTCGCGGTCGACGCGCACCGGACGGCGCTGCAGCGGACGCACGAGCTGCTCCGCCGCGTCCTGCAGCGCGAACAGGTCGCACCCGTGCTCCCATCCGAGCAGATCCGCGACGGCGACGAACGCTTCGACGGGGCAGTTGCCCGCTCCGGCGCCCTGGCCCGCGAGCGAGGCATCGACGCGGTATGCGCCGTGCTCGACGGCGGTCACGCTGTTGGCGACGCTCAGCGAGAGGTTCTCGTGCGCGTGGATGCCGATCTGCGTCGCGGGGTCGAGCGCGTCGCGGTAGGCGTCCACGCGCGCGGCGACGTCGGCCATCGTGAGGCGTCCGCCCGAATCGGTCACGTACACGCAGTGGGCGCCCGCCTGCTCCATGATCCGCGCCTGCTCGGCGAGCCCGCGCGGATCGTTCAGGTGGCTCATCATCAGGAACCCCGACACGTCCATGCCGTGCTCGCGCGCCCACGTGATGTGCTGGATCGCGACGTCGGCCTCGGTGCAGTGCGTCGCGACCCGCACGCTCGCGACACCGAGGTCGCGGGCGCGGGCGAGGTCGTCGATCGTGCCGATGCCGGGCAGGATCAGGGTCGTCAGCACCGCCCGGTCCAGGACCTCGGCGGCCGCCGCGATCCACTGCCAATCGGTGTGGGCGCCGTGCCCGTAGGCGACGCTGGATCCGCCGAGGCCGTCGCCGTGCGCGACCTCGATCGCATCCACGCCCGCCGCCTCCAGGGCCCGGGCGATGTCGCGAACCTGGTCGGTCGTGTAACCGTGGCCGATGGCGTGCATGCCGTCGCGCAGCGTCACGTCCTGCACGTACACGCGCGGAGTCGAGCCGGTCATGCGGGAACCCCCGTCCGTCGGGCGACGAGTCGCTCGGCGGTGCGCAGGGCGGCCGAGGTCATGATGTCGAGATTGCCCGCGTACTCCGGAAGGTAGTGCCCGGCGCCGGTCACCTCCAGCAGCACGGTCACGCGCGTGCCGCGGAGCGCCCGGTCGAGCGCGGGGACGTACCCCTCGTCGACCGCGTCGAACTGCACGTCCTGCGCGAGCCGGTAGCCGCCCACGTACCCCTGCACCGCGGCGACCATGTCGGTCACCGAGGTGCGGACGGCGTCGCGGTCGAGCGTGGCGGGGTCGCCCTCGACCAGGCAGTACACGGTGTCGCGCATGATGAGCGGGGGGTCGGCGGGGTTCAGCACGATGATGGCCTTGCCGCGCTCGGCGCCCCCGATCACCTCCAGCGCGCGGGCCGTGGTCTCGGTGAACTCGTCGATGTTCGCGCGGGTGCCGGGTCCTGCGGACTTCGAGGCGATCGAGGCGACGATCTCGGCGTATGCGACCGGGGCCACGCGCGACACGGCGGCCACCATGGGCACGGTCGCCTGCCCGCCGCACGTGACCATGTTCACGTTGGTGGCGCCCGCGTGCGCGTCGAGGTTCACCACGGGCACCACGTAGGGGCCGATCGCGGCGGGGGTGAGGTCGACCATGAGCCGTCCGGCGTTGCGCACGAGGGCGTCGTTGCGGGAGTGCGCGCCGGCCGAGGTCGCGTCGAACACCAGCTCGACATCGGCGAACTCGGGCAGGGCGAGCAGCCCGTCCACCCCCTCGTGCGTGGTGGCGACACCCAGGCGGCGGGCGCGCGCGAGGCCGTCCGAGTGCTCGTCGATCCCGGCCATCGCCACCACGTGCAGCGTGGTCGACAGCCGCTTCACCTTGATGAGCAGGTCCGTGCCGATGTTGCCGGAGCCGATGATGGCGATTCCCGTGGTCATGCCGCCGCCCCTTCCGTCGCCGTGCCGGAGGCCGTGCCGTGGAAGTCGGCGCGCACCTCTCCGAGTCCGTCGAGCCGGGCGCGGAACACGCCGGCCGTCGCGTCGACCATGGGCCCGAGCGCCCCGGACAGGATCACCTCGCCCGCGCGCAGCGGCTGTCCGCGCCGGGCGACCTCGCGCGCCAGCCAGGCCACCGCGATCACGGGGCTGCCCAGGCACGCGGCGCCGCTGCCGGTCGAGACGGGGCGCCCGTCGCGGTCGAGCGTCATGCCGAGCGCGGTCAGATCCAAGCCGTCGAGCCGGCGGGGGGTCGTGCCCAGCACGACCGCGCCGCTGGAGGCGTTGTCGGCGATGGTGTCGGTGAGGCGGATGTCCCATCCCGCCACCCGGGAGTCCACGACCTCGATCGCGGGCAGCACGAACTCCGTCGCCCGCAGCACGTCGGCGACGGTCGTGGTGGGGGAGTCGAGGTCGCGCCCGAGCACGAACGCCACCTCGGCCTCGGCGCGCGGCTGCAGGAAGCGCCCGAGGTCGAGCGGCTCCCGGTCGGCGTGGATCATGTCGTCGAGCAGCACGCCGTAGTCGGGGCTGTCCACGCCGAGCTGCGCCTGCACGACCGGCGAGGTGAGGCCGATCTTGCGCCCCACGATGCGCCGGCCCCCGTCCACGCGACGGGCGATGCCGAGCGACTGCACGGCGTACGCGGCGTCCTGGTCGGTGTCGCCGAGCAGGTCGCGCACCGGAGCGCACGGGCGACCGGTCTCGGCCGCCCGGCGCAGCCGCTCGTCTGCGGTCCGCACGGCCTCGGTGTCGAGGAGCTCGGTCACAGCTGCACGCACACGTTCGTCGGCTCGGTGTAGAACTCGAGCGAGTGGTGGCCGCCCTCGCGACCGATGCCGGAGAGCCCCACGCCGCCGAACGGGCTGCGCAGGTCGCGCAGGTACCAGGTGTTGACCCACGACATGCCGGTGCGCATCTGCTGGGCGACGCGGTGACCGCGGGTGAGATCGGTGGTCCAGGTGACGGCGGCGAGCCCGTAGTCGGTGTCGTTCGCGAGCCGGATCGCCTCCTCCTCGCTGTCGAACGGGATGAGGGCGGCGACCGGGCCGAACACCTCCTCGCGCACGGTGCGGTGGCTGTTGTCGAGCCCGGTCCACAGCGTCGGCTCGATCCAGGAGCCGCCGTCGAGTCCGTCGCCGAGGGTCGGCACCCCGCCACCCGCGAGCACCGTGGCGCCCTCCGACACCGCGAGGTCGAAGTACGACTGCACCTTCTGCCGGTGCGCCTGCGAGATCAGCGGGCCCGTGGTGGTCGCGGGGTCCTCCGGCCGACCGAGGCGCAGCCGCCCCGCGTGCTCGGCGAGCCCGGCCGCCACGTCGTCGAACACCGACCGCTCGACGTAGATGCGCTCGGTGCACAGGCACACCTGGCCCGTGTTGAGGTAGGTGCTGCGGGCGAGTCCGGCCACCGCGGCGTCGAGGTCGGCATCGGCGAACACGAGCGCGGCGTTCTTGCCCCCGAGCTCGAACGACACCGGACGCACGCGTGGTGCGACGGCCCGCATGATCGCGGAGCCCGTGGACGATTCGCCCGTGAAGGTCACACCGTCGATGCCGGGGTGCTTCGTGAGGGCCTCGCCCGCGGAACCCGCGCCGAAGCCGTGCACCACGTTCACCACCCCGGCCGGCACCCCCGCCTCCGCGAGGATCTCGGCGAGCAGCGTGGCCGACGACGGCGTCTCCTCGGACGGCTTGATCACCACGGTGTTGCCGGTGGCGAGGGCCGGCGCGAGCTTCCACGTGAGCAGCAGCAGCGGCAGGTTCCACGGCACGATCACCGCGACCACGCCGAGGGGCTTGCGCACCGCGTAGTTGAGGGCGCGGCGGCCGTCGGGCAGTTCGGTGAGGAAGGAGTCGAGCCCGGTGGCGGAGACCGTGTCGGCGAAGGAGCGGAAGTTCGCGGCGGCCCTGGCCACGTCGAGGTCGCGGGCGAGGGACTCGGGCTTGCCGGTGTCGCCGACCTCTGCGGCCACGAGCTCGTCGGCGCGGCGGTCGATCGCGTCGGCGACGCCCCGCAGCAGGCGGGCGCGCTCGGCCACCGTCATGCGACCCCACGGTCCGTCGAACGCGGCGCGGGCGGCAGCCACCGCACGGTCGACCTGCTCGGCCCCGGCCTCGTGCACCTCGGCGATCAGCGTGCCGTCGATCGGGCTGATCTTGGCGAAGGAGCCGATGCCCTCGACGCGCTCGCCGGCGATCAGGTTGTGGATCGCGCGGGGCGCCCGGCCCTGCTCGGCGGCAGGGCGGGGAGGCGTCATCGTCTCGGAAGGCATGCGCTCAGGCTAGGAACGTCGAAGGGATGCCGACAAATACTCTCTTGATGCACTGCCATGCCCCCACGGCTATAGTCCCGCTCATGGTCACCGATCGACTGCTCGACGGCCGGGTCAAGATCCGGCACCTCGTCCTCATCACCGCGATCGCCGACGAGGGCACGCTCGTGCGCGCGGCCGAGTCGCTGCACATCACCCAGCCCGTCGTCACGCGCGGTCTGCGCGAGGTGGAGGAGGTGCTCGGGGTCGCACTGTTCGAGCGCCTGCCGCGCGGGGTCAGACCGACGCCGTACGGGCACGCGTTCATCGAGCGGGCCCGGTCCGTGCTCGCCGAGCTGCGGGCGGCGGGGGAGGAGGTGCGGCTGCTGCAGTCCGGGCAGCTGGGCACGGTCACGGTCGGCACGCACCTGGCGGGGTCGAACCTGCTGCTGCCGCGGGCGATCGCGGGGCTGAAGGCCGAGCATCCCCGGCTCACGGTGGTGGTGCGCGAGGGCACGCCCGACACCCTGCAGCAGCTGCTGCTCGCGGGCGACCTCGACCTCACGGTGGGGCGGCTGTCGCCCACGGTGCCGGTGCGACTGGAGCAGGAGCGGCTGCACCTCGAGCCGATCCGCCTGGTCGCGCGGGCCGGGCACCCGGTGCTCGGTGGTGCCAAGGCGCATTCGCTCGCGGAGCTCATCTCCTACCCGTGGATCTTCCCCGTCGCCCAGACCGCCCTGCGCGCGGAGCTGGAGGCGGTGTTCTTCCACGAGGGGCTGCCCCTGCCGCCCGACCGCGTGGAGTGCACGTCGATGCTGACGCTGCGCACGCTGCTGATCTCGACCGACGTGATCGCGGCGCTGCCGATGTTCATCGCGGTCGACGACCGCGAGCTGCGGATCCTGCCCACGCCGCTCAGCTCGATCCGGCGTTCGGTCGGCGTCACGCTGCCCAAGGACCGGGCGCCCTCGCCCGCCGCGACCGCCCTGCTGACGCACCTGCGCGAGGAGGGCGCGCGGCTCGCGGCCCTGGAAAGCGAGTACACGGAGGGGGAGCCGCGACCCCTCGGCTGATATGCCCGGATGGTCATGGCTCTGACCCGTATGGATATTGGACAGCATCGCGGCACCGGGTGAATCTGAGGGGGACGACACGACGTCGTGACGATCCCACCCGATTCAGCCAATGGAGGCGACATGGCCGGCTCTCCCTACGTGCCCGATGCGAAGAAGTACCGTCCGGAGGACTTCGAGCGCGTCGCCGGAGAACCGGCCGATCCCGACCCCTCCACGTGGGGCATGCAGCCCGACGGCACGTTCCTGCCGCCCGCGCACACCCCCTCCGTCCCGCGCGACGTGTTCGTCGACTGGCCCGGTCAGCTCGACTACCGCGACCCGGAGACCTACACGCTCAACGCGAAGGCCGAGGCGTTCTATCCGATCGTGGTGAACACGAGCCATTCGTGGCAGTGCATCTACGACTGGGACGGGCGGCGGCTGATGCTGCACTACGGCGGCGGCAACCACTGGAAGCTGTACGACATCACCGACCCGCGCCACCTCACGATCGTCGACGAGGAGCAGTGGGGCTGGGGCGACCCCCGCCCGCAGTTCGGCGCGACCACCGTGCAGTGGAACCAGGAGCTCGGCGCGTACATCGCGATCCAGGCGAGCGAGACCCCGCGGTACTTCCTCCAGGGGCGCGTCGCCAACAAGTGGCTCGACGACACGGTCGAGGGGCAGCTGAAGGAGTGGGAGGGCCTGCGGGGCTTCCGCACCTGGCGGATGGACGGCCCGAGCCCGCGCGAGTGGACGCTGCTCACCGAGGTGTCGACCGACCCGAACCACTCGCCCGGCGAGATCCAGGAGGGCAACGGCGTGCTCGACCTCCCGGTGTACTACGGCGACAAGTACCTGTTCGTGGCCACCGCGCCCGACAACACCTTCACCAACCAGCCGTACCGCACCACGCTGTGGACCGCGGGCCACGCGGCCTACGACGTGTCCGACCCCGCGAAGCCCGAGCTGCTGTCGACCTGGTGGGTGCCCGGCTCGCGGGCCGGCGAGGAGGACGACTCCCCGTACCTGGCCGACAACGACCGCTGGAACAACAAGACCTCCTGGTTCGGCTCGCGCATGGGCGTGTTCCTGCCCCGCTCGGTCGAGTCGGGCTGGACGTACGGCTACGCGGCGCAGGGCGGCCAGGGCTTCTTCGTGCTCGACGTCTCCGACCCGACCGACATCCACCACGTGGGCTGGTGCCCGCTGCCGACGAGCGTCGCCGGCACCGAGGGCGACAACGTCGACACCACCCAGGTCGAGGAGACCGGGTACGTCTACGTCTCCGGCTACCCGATGAACACCGACTGCTACGAGCCCGCCAAGGAGATCTACCAGATCGACGTGAGCGACCCGACGAACCCGCGGGTCGTGCGCACGCTGCCCCGGCCCACGCCGCCCGCGGAGGCGGCCTTCACCGACTGGGCGCAGCGCCGCGGCTCGTTCGGCCCCAAGCGCTCCGGCTACTTCACCAACACCGGCACGCCGCACGGCGGGGTCATCCCGTATGCGTTCTACGCCGCCGGTCTGCAGATCTTCGACGTGCGCGACCCCGAGGACCCCAAGGTGGGCGCCTACTTCGTGCCGCCGATGGGACTGAAGGACGACGACGATCTCGCCGCACCCGTGCACGGCGTCTTCGTCGAGTGGGACCGCAACCTCATCTGGCTGTTCGCGAACCACGGCATCTACGCCGTGTCGACGCCGCTGCTGGGGGAGCCCGTCACCGGGATCCCCTCCGCCGACGGCTGACCCCGGCCCCCGGAACTCCGGCGTCCGTCCTGCACTCGGGGGCGAACAGGACGGACCCCGGACCACCCGCCCCCCGTGACGCCCCACCCGAAAGCAGCTCATGACGCAGACAGTCCGGCCGTGGCCCGCCCTGTGGGCCCTGTGCATCGGCTTCTTCATGATCCTCGTGGACACGACGATCGTGGCGATCGCCAACCCGGTCATCCTCGCGGCGTTCGACGCCGACCTCACGACGGTGATCTGGGTGACCAGCGCGTACCTGCTCGCCTACGCGGTGCCGCTGCTGATCACGGGCCGCCTCGGCGATCGGTTCGGCCCCAAGCGGGTGTACCTCACGGGACTCGTGCTGTTCACCCTCGCCTCCCTCGCGTGCGGCCTGTCCGGCAGCATCGAGATGCTGATCGCGGCGCGGGCCGTGCAGGGCTTCGGCGCCGCGCTGATGACGCCGCAGACCATGGCGATCATCGCCCGCGTCTTCCCGCCGCGCGGCCGGGGCCAGGCGATGGGGGCGTGGGGTGCCGTGGGCGGCCTCGCGACCCTCGTCGGGCCGATCCTGGGCGGCGTGCTCACCGACACGGTCGGCTGGGAGTGGATCTTCTTCGTGAACGTCCCGGTCGGCGTGGTGGCGTTCGTCGTCGCGTGGCGGCTGGTGCCGGATCTGGACGGCCACCCCCATCGGTTCGACCTGCTCGGCGTGATCCTCTCGGGTGCCGGGCTCTTCCTCCTGGTCTTCGGACTCCAGGAGGGGGAGGTGTACGACTGGGGTGTGATCGCCGGTCCGGTCACGGTGTGGGGGCTGATCGCCGCGGGCGTCGTGCTGCTGGTGCTGTTCGTGGTGTGGCAGCGCGTCAGCCGCTCCGAGCCGCTGATGCCGCTGGCCCTGTTCCGCGACCGCAACTTCTCCGTCGCGAACGCCACGATCTTCCTGGTGGGGGTCGGCATCACCGCGATGCCCGTGCCGCTCGCCTTCTACTTCCAGGTCGCCCGGGGCCTCGACCCCACGCTCGCGGCCCTCATGCTCGCGCCGATGGCGGTGGTGTCCGGAGTGCTCGGGCCGTTCGTCGGAAAGCTCAGCGACCGGGTCGGACCGCGCTGGGTGACCTTCGCCGCGTTCACGATCTCGGCGGTCGCGATGGCCTGGTACGCCGCGACCATGACGCTCGATGCGCCGTTCTGGCTGCTGCTGCTGCCGTCGGCGCTGCTCGGGGTCGGGGTGTCCGGCATGTTCGGGCCGCTGGCCTCGACCGCCACGCGCAACCTGCCGCACACGCAGGCCGGGGCGGGCTCCGGGGTCTACTCGACGACGCGGCAGATGGGCTCCGTCATCGGTTCCGCCCTGCTGGCCGTGCTGATGAACGTGACCCTGGCGGCGCAGATCCGCGGGTTCGTGCCCGGTGCGATCCACCCCGGCAGTGTGCTGTCTGACGAGGACGGCGCGGGGCTGGCGCGGGCGATGTCGCAGTCGCTGCTGCTGTCGGCCGTGGCCTTCGGGGTGTGCGCGCTCGTGGTGCTGTTCTTCGTGAGGCCGCGGCCGTGGGGTGCACCCGCCGCCCCGCAGCCGGTGGCGGCGACGACGGGAGAGGGACGATGATGGCAGCGATGATTGTGGATCCAGAATCCAGAACAGAGGCTCGGGAGAGGACGCCGATGACCGCGAACGCCGGGGGCGGACGACTCGTCGTCGACGCCCTGAAGAAGGACTACGAGCTCGACGGCGCCGCCGTCCCCGTCGTGAAAGACGTCACGTTCACGATCGAGCCCGGCACGTTCTACTCCCTGCTCGGGCCGTCGGGCTGCGGCAAGACCACGACGCTGCGGTGCGTCGCCGGGCTCGAGCGCAGCAACGGCGGAGTCATCTCGCTCGACGGGGGCGTGCTGTCCACCGGCACCCAGCACGTGTCGCCCGACAAGCGCGACATCGGCATGGTCTTCCAGAACTACGCCATCTGGCCGCACATGACCGTGTTCGCCAACGCGATCTTCCCCCTCCAGGTCGCCGGCTCCCGGCTGCCGAAGCAGGAGGCGAAGAAGCGCGCGATGGAGGCACTGGAGCTCGTGCAGCTCGACCACCTCGCGCAGCGCCCCGCCACCGCGCTGTCGGGCGGGCAGCAGCAGCGACTCGCCCTCGCCCGCGCGCTCGCACACCGTCCGCGGCTGCTGCTGCTGGACGAGCCGCTGTCCAACCTCGACGCGAAGCTGCGCGACACCATGCGCAACGAGCTGCGCAGCCTGCAGCGCAGCCTCGGCATCAGCGCCCTCTACGTCACCCACGACCAGTCCGAGGCGTTGTCGATGTCCGACCGGGTGGCCGTGATGAACGGCGGCCGCATCGTGCAGGAGGCCGCCCCGCGCGAGCTCTACGACCAGCCGGCCGACCGCTTCGTGGCGGACTTCGTGGGCCGCGTGAACATGGTGCCCGCCCGTGTGGTCGACCGCGACGGCAGCGATGACGCGGTGGTCGAGGCACTCGGCACCCGGCTGCACACGCCCGTCCCCGACGGGGTCACGGCGGGCGACGAGGTCACGCTGACGCTGCGGCCCGAGGCCGTGCGCTGGCACGAGACCGCGGTCGAGCGCCCCAACGTCGTCCCCGTGCGCATCGTGCGGGTGGAGTTCCTCGGCGAGATCGTCGAGTACGAGGCCGAGGTGCTCGCCGGTGGCGAGACGGTCGGCACGATCGTCGGCCGCGGAGCTCCGCTGGCGACACCCCCCGAGGGCGGCAGGGTCTTCCTCGAACTGGTCCCGCACGCCTGCCGCGTGCTGGCCGCATGACGCAACCCGCACCACACCCGAGATCACGCACCTGATGTCAGAGAGGACATTCGGATCATGAAGAGAACACTGGGAGCCGTCGCCGGAGCGGCGGTCGTCGCACTCGCCCTGAGCGGCTGCGGCACGCAGGCCGAGGCGGGCGACGGCGAGAGCTCGCTGAAGGGCGACGCCGCCGCGGCCACGTGCGACGCGGTCGACGTCGGAGCCATCACGCGCTGCGAGAACTTCTACGACGACTACTGGCCCGAGATCGACAAGCAGCTCGACGCCCTCTACGAGCAGGCGAAGGAGGAGGACGGCGGCACCCTGGTCATCTGGGACTGGTACGAGCTGTCGCCCGACGTGATCGCCCAGTTCAACGAGCGCTTCCCCGACATCAAGGTCGAGACGCGGGGCCTCACCTACAACCTGTCGTCGGCGATCATCTCGGCCAAGGCCACCGGGTCGCGCAACACCGACGTCGTCTCCGGATCGATCACCTCGATGGCCGCGATGTACGACGAGGGCTTCTGGGAGAAGGTCGACTGGCAGAGCTTCGGCGTGCCGGAGGAGTACCTCACCCTCGGTGCCCCCGAGCTCATGCCCGACAGCATCAACGGGTCGCTGCTGCAGTACAACACCGACAAGATCGCGGAGGTCCCGGCGTCGCTCGACGGCCTGCTCGCCCCCGAGTACACCGGCAAGGTGTCGGTCGCCGGCTACAACGCGGTGGTCTTCGCGGGCTACGGCATGGCCGAGGGTGAAGACGCGATGCTCGACCTGATCGACGAGCTGATGTCGTCCGGCACCATGAAGCTGCTCGAAGACCAGGGTGCCCCGCTGTCGAGCGGAGACGTGCCGGTCGCGCTCAACCAGACCCTGTTCAATCCGAACCCGTCGCTGCAGGTGGCGCCGTTCGAGCACTCCGGGGTGTGGGCGCAGTTCTCGGGCGTCAACTCCGACGCGAAGAACAAGCCGGGCGCCGCGCTGTGGACCCTCTGGAACGCGTTCGACCCCGACTGGATCCACCTGCGCATGACCGACGAGCGTTTCGCCAGCACGCAGGTGCCGTTCGCCGGGCTCCCCGCCGCGACCTTCGGAGAGGCCACGGGCCTCATGAAGACGAACGCCGATGCGCTGCTGCTCGGCCTCGACAGCGGTGCCGAGACCGAGACGCAGGACACCCGCGACGACTGGCAGGCCATGATCAACGCGGCCGACAAGGCGCTGAACGGATAACCATGTTCCAGGCACGACGGACCACGGGACGCCGGCGTCCCACCTCGATGACGATCGCGATGGTCGTCTCCGGGATCGTCATCTTCCTCCTGCTCGCGGTGCCGCTGATCGTTCAGGTGATCACCGCGTTCCGTGGTCCGTTCCTGCCCTTCGGGGTCTCGTCCGCCCAGTGGGGCGTCGAGAACTTCGTCACCCTGTGGCAGCTGCGCGAGGACTTCTGGGGCGTGCTCGGCGCGACCGGGGCTTTCGTCGGCGGCTCGACCCTGCTCACGCTGCTGATGGCGTTCGGCCTGGCCTGGGTCACCGTCCGCACCGACGCCCCGTGGCGCCGGCTCATCTCGGTGCTCGTGATCGTGCCGTACATCATCCCGCCGATCGTGAAGGCGCAGGCGTATCTGCTGATGCTGTCGCCCGAGTCGGGTGTGCTGAACCAGCTGCTGCGGCTGCTGCCGTTCGCGAGCGACGTGCCGATCGACCCGTATGCGTTCCCGACGATGATCGTCATCCAGGCGCTCACCAACGTGACCTTCCCGTACCTGATGATCGTGCCGATCCTGACGAACATGGACGGGTCGCTCGAGGAGTCGGCGCGGGTGTCGGGCGCGTCATGGCCGCAGACCCTGCGGCGGGTGACGCTGCCGATGCTGTGGCCGGGGCTGCTCGGGGTGACGGTGCTGACGTTCATCCTCGGCCTCGGCAGCCTGGAGGTGCCGCTGCTGTTCGGCCAGGAGTCGGGGCGCAGCATCTTCGCCCTGAAGCTGTGGACGCTGATCAGCTCGAACGCGGGGGAGCTGCCGCAGTACGGCCTCGCCGCCGCGTGGGGCCTGGTGTTCCTGGTGATCACCACGATCGCGTTCGCGGTGTACCTGAGGGCGACCAGGAACGCGGAGCGCCGCGCCTCCGTGTCGGGCAAGGGCTTCCGGCCGTCGACCATGCGGATGGGGCCGTGGAAGATCCCGGTCATGGTGCTGGTGGCCGTGTTCGTGCTGCTGACCGCGGTGCTGCCGCTGCTCGCGCTGCTGTGGGCGGCGATCACCCCGTACCCGGTGGCGTTCTCGATCGACGCGATGCTGAGCCGCACCGACTTCGGGGCGTTCGGGGTGGTGCTCGCCGACTCAGAGTTCTGGGTGTCGCTCGGGCGCACGGTGCTCATCGCGGGCGGGAGCGCCACGATCGCGGTGGTCTTCGCGACCGTGCTCGCGTACGGCATCGCCCGCAGCAAGAAGACCGGGTGGGTGAAGGCGCTCGACCTGTTCGCGTCGTCGTCGGTCGCGATCCCCGCGACCATCGCCGGCTTCGCGATGTTCCTCACCTTCATGGTGCTGAACCCCTACATCCCGCTCGCCGGGACGCTGTTCGCGCTCGTGATCGCCTACTCGTACCGGGTGTCGATCGCGTACCGCTCGTCGTACAGCGCGACGCTGCAGATCAGGCCCGAGCTGGAGGAGGCGGCGCTCACGAGCGGGGCCAGCAGGTTCCAGGGGTTCCGCCGCATCATCGCGCCGCTGCTGATGCCGACCGTGATGGCCGTGTGGATCCAGATGTTCATCCTCGGCACGAACGAGTTCACGCTGCCGGCGTTCCTGGCGACGCCGTCGTCTCGTCCGCTGTCGATGTACATCTACGCCATGATCAACCCGCGGTCCGCGCAGCTCTACGCACCCGATCAGGGTGCCGCGATGGCGCTGATCTTCACCCTCATGGTGTTCGCGATCGGCTACGGCCTGCAGTGGGCGCTGTCCCGCCGCGCCATCGGCCGCACGCGCAAGACCGTCGCCGCCGGTCTCCCCGACCTCGCCGCCGCCGCACCCGCCCCCGCCGATTCCGCCACCGTGACCCTCGCCGTGCAGCGCCGCCGCGGGAGGGGGTGAGGGGCGGAAGCCGAGCCAGGCCCGCGCCCGGAGAGGCCTGCCGACACGGCTCTTGACTTTTGGATCCAGTATCCATTCAATGGAGACAGCGACGACGCGAGAGGAGGGGCCATGCACATCGGGTACGCCGCGATGCTGGAGCAGGTCCAGCCCTCCGCCGTCATCGAGAACTGCATCGCCGCCGAGGCCCACGGGTTCCGCGGCATCATGGCCACGGACCACTTCCAGCCGTGGCTCCCGCGACACCGGGCCTCCGCGCACGTGTGGACCATGCTCGGCGCGATCGGCGCGCACACCACGGGCGACCTGGGTCCCGGCGTCACGACCCCCGGGTTCCGCACGCACCCGGCCGTGGTCGCGCAGGCCGCCGCCACGCTGGCCACCCTGTACCCCGGCCGCGCGTGGCTCGGGGTCGGCTCCGGCGACGCGCTGAACGAGCACATCACGGGCGGCTACTGGCCCGAGCCCGCCGAGCGCATCGACCGCATGTTCGAGGCCGTCGACATCATCCGCAAGCTCTTCACCGCCTCGCTCGCGGGCCGCGACACCCGCCACCGCGGCGAGCACTTCCGCATGGAGTCCACCCGGCTGTGGACCATGCCCCCGGCCGCGCCCCCGGTGTTCGTCGCCACCGCGGGCCCCGTCACCGCGCGCCGCGCCGGCCGCAACGCCGACGGCCTCATCACGGTCGCGGCCGAGGTCGAGCGCCTCGCCCCGCTGCTGGCACGCTTCGCGGAGGGCGCGAGGGAGGCCGGGCGCGACGCCGACACTCTGCCGCGCGTGCTCCAGCTGCCGCTGTCGTGGGCGCCGACCGAGGAGCAGGCGCTCGCCCAGGCCCACGCCGAATGGCCCATCGCGGCACTGCGCATGCGGCGAGGCGACGTGCGCTCGCCCTACGACTTCGAGCAGCTCGTGCGCGGCATGACTCCCGACGACATGCGCGCGTCGATGCTGATCTCCGCCGACCCCGACGTGCATCGCGCGCAGATCCAGCGCTACGCCGACCTCGGCTTCACCCGCATCTACCTGCACAACGTGGGGCCGAACCAGCGGGAGTGGCTCGAGGTCTTCGGACGCGACGTGCTGCCGAAGGTGCGCGCATGACCGCCCCCGGCCTGCACGTGTTCGCCCTCCCCGGCATGGGCGAGGTGCGCCCGGGCGACGACCTGGTCGCGCTCATCCTCGCCACGGGCGTGGAACTGCTGCACGGCGACATCCTCGTCGTCACGTCGAAGATCGTGTCCAAGGCGGAGGGACGCTACGTGCAGGCCGCCGACCGGGAGGCCGCGATCACCGCGGAGACCGTGCGCCTCGTCGCCTCCCGCACCCACGACGGGCACACCATGCGCATCGTCGAGAACCGCCTCGGCATGGTCGCCGCAGCCGCGGGCGTCGACGCCAGCAACACCCCCGACGGCTGGGTGCTGCTGCTGCCCGAAGACCCCGACCGCTCCGCCCGTGCGCTCGCCGCGGGGCTCCGCGCCGCGACCGGCGCCGAGGTCGGTGTGCTCCTCAGCGACACCCTCGGGCGGCCCTGGCGCGAAGGACAGACCGACGTCGCGATCGGCGGCGGCGGCGTGCACATGGTCGCCGACCTCCGCGGCACCACCGACCAGGCGGGCAAGGTGCTCAGCGTCACGACCCTGTGCGTCGCAGATGAGCTCGCCGCCGCCGCCGACCTCGTCAAGGGCAAGGCCAGCGGGAACCCGGTCGCCGTCGTGCGCGGCCGCGGCGACCTCGTGGGTCCGCTCGACCTGCCCGGCGCGTCGAGCATCGTGCGCGGCGCCGACCGCGACCTCTTCTGGCTGGGCACCGCCGAGGCGCTCGACCAGGGCTACCGCGACGGCTATGCGGCCGCGCGCGCCGAACTCTCCCCACCCGAACAGAAGGATGCGACATGACACTGACCCTCGGATACAAGGCCAGCGCCGAGCAGTTCGACCCGCGTGAGCTGGTCGAGATCTCGGTCGCGGCCGAGGCGCACGGCATGCAGTCCGTGTTCGCGAGCGACCACTTCCAGCCGTGGCGGCACACCGGCGGTCACGCGCCGTTCTCGCTCACCTGGATGGCGGCTGTCGGCGAGCGCACGTCGAGCATCCGCATCGGCACCTCCGTGCTCACCCCCACCTTCCGCTACAACCCGGCGGTGCTCGCCCAGGCGTTCGCGAGCCTCGGCTGCCTGTACCCCGACCGGGTGATCCTGGGGGTCGGCTCCGGCGAGGCGCTCAACGAGATCGCCACCGGGTTCCGCGGCGCCGGGGAGCAGGACTGGCCCGAGTTCAAGGAGCGCTACGCCCGCCTGCGCGAGTCGGTGCGGCTCATGCGGGCGCTGTGGTCGGGCGACCGCGTGAGCTTCGACGGCGAGTACTACTCCACGCACGACGCCTCCATCTACGACCGGCCCGAGGGCGGCATCCCCATCTACATCGCCGCGGGCGGCCCGATGGTCGCCCGCTACGCCGGCCGCGCGGGCGACGGCTTCATCTGCACGTCGGGCAAGGGCCAGGAGCTCTACGTCGACCAGCTGCTGCCCGCCGTGAAGCAGGGCCTGGAGCAGTCCGAGCGCTCCTTCGACACGTACGACCGCATGATCGAGATCAAGCTGTCGTACGAGGAGACCACGGAGGCGGCGCTGGAGAACACCCGGTTCTGGTCGCCGCTGTCGCTGTCGAAGGAGCAGAAGCACGACATCACCGACCCCGTCGAGATGGAGAAGGCCGCCGACGCGCTGCCCCTGGAGACCATCGCCAAGCGGTGGATCGTCGGCAACGACCCCGACGCGGTCGCCGCCGAGATCCAGCAGTACATCGACTGGGGCTTCAACCACCTCGTCTTCCACGCGCCCGGTCACGACCAGCGCCGGTTCCTGCAGCTGTTCGAGCGCGACATCGCGCCGCGGCTGCGCGGGTGAGGGCGCGGCCATGACGGGCGGTCTGCGTGCCGGGGCGTCACCGCACGCCCCGGCGCGGGAGTGGGTGGTCGTGATCCCGGTGAAGCGGGCGGAGTTCGGGAAGACGCGACTGCGGCTCCCGGGCGTCGACCGCGAGCCGCTCGCCAGGGCGATCGCGCTCGACACAGTCGAGGCCGCCGCGCTGTGCCCGCGGGTCGCGGAGGTCGTGGTGGTCACGAGCGACGAGGTCACCGCGGCCGCCCTGCTCCCGGTGCCCCGCGTGCGGATCGTGCGCGACCGCGTCGAGGGACTGACCGCGGCGATCGCGCAGGGGGTGTCTGCGGCGTCGACGCGGCTCCCGCGGGCCGTGCTGCTCGGCGACCTCCCGGCCCTGCTGCCCGACGAGCTCACCCGGGCGCTCGACTACGCCGCGGCCCACCCGCGGGCCTTCGTGCCCGACGCGGAGGGCACCGGCACCGTGCTCGCGACCGCCCGCGCCGACGTACCGCTGCGGCCCTGCTTCGGCGACGACTCGGCCGCCGCGCACCGCGCTGCCGGGTTCGCCGAGGTGGGGTTCCCCGTGCTGAGCGGGCTGCGCCGCGACCTCGACCACGCCGATCACCTCCGAGCCGCCCGACGGTGCGGTCTCGGTCCGCGCACGGCGGCGCTCCTCGCCCCACGTCTCGTGCTGGCATCATGACCGGGCCGGAGGACCCCGGCCCGTCCGGCGTCGGTGTCGGGCGGGCTGAGCCCGTCTCGTCCGCGACCCCGTCGGCGCGCGTGGCCACGCTCGCCGGAGCGGCCGCCTCGACCGACGTCGAACCCGGGCCCGAGGCCGCCCCGCGGATCGTCGTGCTCGCCGGGGGCGTCGGCGGCGCGAAGTTCACGGTGGGGGTGCGCGAGGCCGCACGGCGATGCTGGCCGGACGGCGACGGGGGCACGCGCGCCCGGATCACCGTGATCGCGAACACCGGCGACGACCTGTGGCTGAGCGGCCTGCGACTCCAGCCCGACGTCGACTCGATGGTCTACGCGCTCGCCGGGGTCAACGACACCGCGCGGGGCTGGGGCCGGGCGGGCGAATCCGAACGCACCGCCGCCGAGCTGCACGCCTGGGGTGCCGGGTGGCCGTGGTTCACGCTCGGCGACCTCGACCTCGGCACGCACATCGCCCGCACCGGGTGGCTGCACGAGGGCGCGACCGTGACCGAGGTCGTCGCGCGGCTCGCGTCGCGCTGGCCGCTCGGGGTCGCGCTGCTGCCGATGACCGATACCGAGGTCGACACGCACGTGGACACGACCCTCGGGCGCATGCACTTCCAGGAGTGGTGGACGCGCCACCGGGCGACCGTCCCCGCGCAGCGCTTCGACAACCCGCGGATCGAGCGCGCGACCCCGGCGCCGGGCGTGGTCGAGGCCATCGCCGCGGCCGACGCCGTGCTCTTCGCCCCGTCGAACCCCGTGGTGTCGCTCGGGCCCATCCTGGCCGTGCCCGGGCTCGCCGCGGCCGTGCGGGCGGCCTCCGGTCGGGTGGTGGGGGTGTCGCCGATCATCGCGGGATCCCCCGTGCGGGGCATGGCCGATGCGTGCCTGGCCGCGGTCGGCCTTCCCCCCACGGCCGATGCGGTCGGACGGCACTACGGCCCCCGCGCCACGGGCGGCCTGCTCGACGCGTGGCTGATCGCCGAGGAAGACGCCCCTCTCGCGCCCGACCTCGAGGCGCAGGGGCTGCCCGCGCCCGTGCACCCGCTGTGGATGCGCGACCTCGACACCGCCGCCGCCCTCGCCGCGGCCGCTCTCGGGGAGGCACTCGGGGAATCACCCGGCTTATTTCCGGCCGTGCCGCGAGAGGCGCAGCGGCCCCGGCCCTAGCCTGGAGGCGCAGTCCCCGAGGCGAGGAGAGCGGCCATGAGCGAAGCGACCGAGACCACCGAAGTCCGTCACCCCGACGACGGCAGGAGACGGATCGTGAAGGTCGTCGGCGTGCTGGGCATCGTCGGCGGCATCGTGCTGATCGTCGCCGGCATCGTCGTCTGGATCATGGTGTCGTCGCAGCTGCGGGCGGAGAACATCACGATCCCCGACGACGCGATGGCCTTCCAGGGGCAGACGGTCGCCGGACCGCTCACCGCCTACGTGCAGGCCGACATCATCCAGCACCACGCGCTCGAGGCGTCCGACGGCAAGACCTACGCGGAGCTCGCGATGGACGACCCGGTGCGGGCCACCCTGATGAACGCCTCGTTCCTGCGGGCGTCCCTGTTCACCTCCGTGGTGTCGTTCGGCGTCGCGGCGTTCGCGATGGGCATCGGCGTGCTGTCGATCCTGTTCGGCTGGGCCCTGCGCTCGCTGGCGGTCCTCCGCCCGCGCTCCGCCTGAGCACACGCACGCGCGGGGTCACCGCAGCACGGCGGGCTCGGGGTCGAACACGATCAGAGGGCGGCCGCTGCCCGCGCGGGACAGCACCTGCGCGTCGACCTGCCAGACGCGGGCGATGAGCTCCCGCGTCAGCACGTCGCCCGGGGTTCCCGCGGCCTGAACCCGTCCGTCCGCGATCACCACGATGCGGTCGGCGAAGGCGGCGGCGTGGTTGAGGTCGTGCAGTGCGGCGAGCACGGTCATGCCGTCGTCGGCGAGGTGACGGAGCAGTGCGAGCGCGTCGAGCTGGGCGCGGATGTCGAGGTGATTGGTCGGCTCGTCGCACAGCAGCAGCGACGGGCGCTGGGCGAGCGCCCTGGCGAGGTTCACGCGCTGGCGCTCGCCGCCGGAGAGCGTCGCGGCGTCGCGGTCGGCGACGGCGAGGGCCCCCGCGCGGACGAGGGCGTCGTGCACGGCCGCGGCGTCGCCCTCCTCGCCGTCGAAGGACAGCCATCCGCGGTGGGGCAGCAGCCCGAGCGCCACGATGTCGCGTCCGGTCAGCCCCTCGGCCGCCGACCACTCCTGCTCGACCAGGGCCACGCGTTGCGCACGGGCGCGGCGGCGCAGGTCGGGCAGCGACACCCCGTCGAGCGCGAGAGCCTCCACCTCGCCGCGGAGGGTGCCGGCGATCAGGCGCAGCAGCGTGCTCTTGCCGGAGCCGTTGGGGCCGAGAAGCGCCGTGATCGCACCGCCGGGCGCCGTGAGGGACAGGTCGTCGAGGATCGCCCGGTCGCCGTGGCCGAACCGGAGCCGCCGCGCGTCGAGGCCGTCGGTCGCCGGGCTCACGAGCGTGCCGTCCGTGGGCGCTGACGCGGAGCGGATGCGGGTCCGGCGCTCGGCGCGCTCAGCCCACCAGTCGCCCCGCTCATGCCCTGGCCTTCCGCATGCGCAGCATCAGGGCGGCGAACACGGGCCCGCCGATCAGCGCCGTGACGATGCCGACCGGCAGTTCGCGCGGATCGAACACGGTGCGGGCGATCGTGTCGGCCCAGATGAGGAACACGGCCCCCGCCAGGAACGACACCGGCAGCAGCACCCGGTGCCGTGAGCCGACGACCGCGCGCACCGCGTGGGGCAGGATCAGCCCGACGAAGCCGATCGATCCGCTCACGGCGACCAGGGCCCCGGTGAGCAGTGCCGTGCAGACGAACAGCAGCACGCGCAGCCGGGTCACGGGCAGGCCGAGCGCCTCGGCGGCGGTGTCGCCGAGCACCAGGCTGTCGAGCGGGCGGGCGGCCGCCAGCAGCGGCACGGCGCACAGGAGTGCGGCGGTCCCGGCCAGCGCGACCGAGGACCAGTCGGCGCCGCCGAGGGAGCCGAGCAGCCAGCTGAGGAT
Source organism: Microbacterium sp. NPDC055599 (assembly GCF_053618975.1). Classification (NCBI taxonomy): domain Bacteria; kingdom Bacillati; phylum Actinomycetota; class Actinomycetes; order Micrococcales; family Microbacteriaceae; genus Microbacterium; species Microbacterium sp. NPDC055599. Next base: position 151,625 of record NZ_JBSHIM010000010.1, read on the forward strand.
CTCGCGGTAGCTGTCGGTCGTCGCGCTCCAGAAGATCACGAGGCTGGTGAGCGCGCCGAGCACCGCCGACACGGCGAGTCCGGCCAGCACCACCGCGGTCGCGGACGAGGCGCCGGCGGCCCTGGCCAGCCCGAGGGTGAGCGCCAGGGCGAGCAGTGCCCCGGCGAACGCCGCGAACGGCAGGGCCACGGCGGCGCCGAGCACGATCACGATCACGGCGCCGGTGGACGCTCCCGACGACAAGCCGAGCAGGTACGGGTCGGCGAGGGGGTTGCGGGTGAGGGCCTGCATGACCGCGCCGCACAGCGCGAGGCCGCCACCGACCGCCGCGGCCGTGAGCACGCGGGGCACCCGTCCCTCCCACACGATCGCGTCGCGGATCGGACTCAGCCCGCTCGCGGCCCCGGTCAGGTGCGACCACGCGCTCGCCAGCAGCTCGGACGGCGTGATGTCGGCGGGACCGATGGCGACCGCCGCCACGACCGACCCCGCGAGCGCGAGCAGCAGCACCGCGGTCGCCGAGGCCGCGCGCCCCCGTCGCCGTGCCGGGCGGACGACCGCGGCCAGGGCCGCCGTGCGCAGCGGCGCCGCGACGCTCACAGCTCTCCGAGCCGCGCGACGATCGCGGCCACCGCGTCGACGTCGCGGATCCCGGCCTCCGTCGCCGGGAAGTCCACGACCACGTACCGCTCGTTCCGCACGGCGTCGAGCTGGGCGGTCACCGGGTTCGACGCCAGCAGCTCCTGCTTCGACGCGGCGGTGTTCCACGCGGCGTCCACCAGCACGATCACGTCGGGGTCGGCCTCCGCGATCAGCTCCCACGAGGTCGAGGTCCAGGTGTCGTGCACCTCGGCGAACACGTTCTCCAGCCCCGCGGCCGCCATGATCATCTGCGGGGCGCCGATGCCCGCGCCGACGAAGGGCTGGTCGCTGCCCGACGAGTACCAGACGGCGGAGAGCCCGCGGTCGTCGGGGGCGATCGCGTCGAGGGCGGTCCGCTGTTCCGCGACGAGGGCCGCCGCGGCCTTCTGCTCGCCGAGCAGCTCGCCCGCCTCCGCGAAACCGTCGAACACGTCGTCGAACGTGAGCGGGTCGGGCATGTAGCCGGGCGCCTTGCACGCCGCCGGGGCGACGTAGGTGGCGATGCCCAGCTGCTGCAGGTCGTCCCGTTCGCCGGCGCCGTCGACCGAGAAGTTCGACTCCCATCCGGCGAACACCAGGTCGGGTTCGAGATCGAGCACGGCCTCCTTCGAGGGCACCTTGTCCGACACGGTGGGGATGCCGTCGGCCTCCGCCGCGAGCGCCTCGGGGAGCGGGCCGTCGGTGAAGGCGGAGCCGATGATGCGGTCGCCCGCGCCGAGGGCCAGGGCGAGTTCGAGGGTGGAGGACTTGACCGTGAGGATGCGCTGCGGCGGTCCGTCGAGGGTCACCTCGGTGCCGCAGTTGTCGAGGGTCGCACGGGGCCGGTCGGCGTCGGCGGCTGCGGGGGAGGCGGGGCCGCTCGCGCAGCCGCTGAGGCCCGCGGCGAGGAGGAGGGCGAGGACGGGGGCGGCGCCGAGCGCGCGGGCGGTGGGGGTCATGGTTCTCCGGAGGACGTGGGCGGGGAGGCGCGGGTGTGTGCGCGGTCGCAGTCCAGGTCGGGACCACCGGCGCCGGCCAATCGGGTCGGCGCGATGCGGTCATGCTAGCTCGGATTTTGGATCCAATCAATACTGGATTCTGGATCCAAAATGGGTCATGATGAAGAAGCCCCACCGCCGCGGCGCACATCGCCCGATCGCGACGCCGCGTTCAGCCGAGAGGAATCCATGCAGACCACACCCGTCTCGTTCTTCAGCGAGGGCTCCCGCATCTCCGCGATCTGGCGCACCCCCGACCATGACGGCCCGTACCGCGCGATCGTGCAGGGGCCCGGCTGGCTCGGCCTCAAGGACGCCAAGCTCTACGTCCGCTACCACGAGGCCCTCGTCGCGGCCGGCTTCGCGGTGCTCGTGATCGACTACCGCGGCTTCGGCGACTCCGACGGCGACCGCGGCTACCTCTCGCCCGCCTGGCAGCTGCAGGACCTCGTCAACGCCGTCACCTACCTCACCACGCGCGACGACGTGATCGCCGACGCCATCGGGGTGTTCGGCACCGGGGGCACCGGCGGTGGCAACGCGGTGCTGCTCGCCGACGTCGATCCGCGCGTCAAGGCCGCTGTCAGCCAGGTTCCCGTGGCCGACGGCGAGGACTGGCTGCACCGCATGCGCAGCGAGTACGAGTGGCTCGACTTCCAGAAGTCGCTCGACGACGACCGCCGCCGGCGCGTCACCACGGGGGAGGGCCGCATCGTGCACCCCCGCGAGGAGATCATGATCCCCACGGCCGAGCGTCGCGCCACCACCATCAAGGCCGACGTCGACGACCGCATCCCCTCCGCCGTGCCGCTCGCGTGCGCCGAGGGCATCATCGCCTACCGCCCCATCGACGCCGCGGCCCGCCTGACCACGCCGCTGCTCGTGATCGGCGTCGAGGGCGATGCGACCACGCCGACCGATCACGCCGAGGCGCTGTACGAGGCGGCGCGCGGCCCCAAGCAGCTCATCATGCAGCGGCACACCACGCACTACGCCGCCTACGACACGTACTGGGAGCAGACCACCCCGGTGATCGTCGGCTGGTTCGACACGCACGTGCGCCCCGCGCATCTCATCCACCGGACCACGCCGTCGCCCGCGATCGGCGAGTCCATCCAGACAGAATCCGTTCAGGAACAGGAGGTCGCGCGATGAGCGTCGATCTGAAGATCACCGGCGGCACCGTCGTCACCCCCGCAGGACCGGTCGTCGCCGACCTGCTCGTCGCGGACGGCCGGGTCGCCGGCATCGTCGCGGCCGACACCGACATCGACGCCGCGCGCACGATCGACGCCACCGGCAAGCTCGTGCTGCCCGGCATGGTCGACGTGCACGTGCACACCCGCGAGCCCGGCTACGAGCACAAGGACGACATCTACACGACCAGCCTCCAGGCCGCGGCCGGCGGTGTCACGACGATGTTCGGCATGCCCAACCTCAAGCCGCCCACGACCGACGTCGCCACCCTCACCGACGTGTTCCGGCGCTACGAGGAGTCGTCGATCGTCGACTGGAACCACAACCCCGCCCCGACGAAGTTCGACGAGATCGCGGGCATGAGCGACCTCGGCATCCGCGCCTACAAGATCTACATGGTCGTCGACACGGGCCGCGACTACCCGCACCCCTCCGGAACCGGCATCCACGACCACGGGCACCTGCTCGAGATCATGGACCACATCGCCCAGACCGGGAAGCGCTTCATCGTGCACCCGCACGACCAGGCGCTCATGGACTACATCGAGGGCGCCTACCTCGCCCGCGGCGAGAACACCCCGCAGGGCTACGCCTCCGCCTACGCCGCGCGCGAGGGCGTGATCTGGGACACCGCGATCGACGTGGTGCTGCGGCTCGCCGAGGCCTCCGGCTGCCCCGTGCACATCGCGCACATCCAGACCCGGCGCTCGATCGAGGCCGTGCGCCGCGCCAAGCAGAACGGCATCGACGTCACGTGCGAGGTCAACCACTGGGCACCGTTCCTGTCCACATGGGACGACGTGGAGACCCTCGGTCCCTACGCCCTGAGCTACTGGGTGCCCGACGACAACCGCACCGCCGTGTGGGAGGGCATGCGGGACGGCACGATCGACATCGCCGCCAGCGACCACGCCCCGCACACCCGCGAGGAGAAGGAGGTCGGCTGGACCAAGATGTGGAGCTCTCACACGGGCACCCCGGGCATCCAGTATTACTACGAGCTCATGCTCGACGCCGTGAACAAGGGCGAGCTCGACCTGCAGCGTGCGATCGACATGGTCGCCCACATCCCCGCCGCGAAGTTCGGCCTGGAGGGCGTCAAGGGCTCCCTCACGATCGGCGCCGACGCCGACATCGTGATCGCCGACCTGGCCGACGAGTGGACCATCACGAACGACGACGTGCTGTCGAAGATCGGCTGGACCCCGTACGACGGGCGCACCATCAGCGCCCGCATCCAGCGCACGCTCGTGCGCGGAGAAGACGTGTACGTCGACCGCGAGGTCGTCGGCGACCCCGCCTTCGGAAAGCTCGCCGCCTCGGCGGAAGACAGGGCGGCACTGGCCGCAGAGAGGAACTGACATGAAATTCGGACTGCTGCTGCCGCACTTCGGCGAGGAGGCGAGCAAGGAGAAGCTCCTGGAGGGGTCGAAGCTCGCCGAGAGCTTCGGATTCGACTCCGTGTGGGTGCGCGACCACCTCGTGTTCGAGCCGCACGGCGAGATGGAGAAGCCCAACCGCACGTTCTACGACGCGCTCACCACGCTCACCGCCATCGGCGCGGTGACCGAGAAGATCGAGCTCGGCACCGGGTCGCTCATCCCGTTCCGGCACCCGCTCGTGACCGCGCTGATGGCCGGCACCATGACCCAGCTGCTCGGCCCGCGCCTGATCCTCGGCTTCGGCGCCGGCACGTTCGACCACGAGTTCGAGGCGATCGGCTGGGGCGACCTGGACCGCGTGGAGATGGTGCGCTCGAACGCCGAGATCCTGCGCCGCGTGTTCACCGAGAACGACGTCACCTACGACGACGGCATCTTCTCGTTCGAGAACGTCACCATCGAGCCCAAGCCCGTCGGCGGTCGCATCCCGTTCTGGTACTGCGGCGCGACCCCGCGGTCGGCCCGCCTCGCGGCGGAGTTCGCCGACGGCTGGATGCCCGGCCGCACGGGTCTGGCCACGATGGAGAAGCGCATCCAGACCATGCGCGAGATGACCGACGAGAACGGCCGGCCGATGCCGACCATCGCCGTGATCCCGCCCACCTCCATCGAGGACACCCGCGAGGAGGCGCTCAAGCACGTGAACATCCCCGGCCTGCTGGCGTGGGCGAACAAGGCGAAGTTCGCGGTGAAGCCGCCGTCCGGCAGCTTCGAGACCGTGGAAGACCTGGAGGGTCAGCTCATCGTCGGCAGCCCCGACGAGGCGGTCGATCAGATCCGCCGGTTCGAGGAGATCGGCACCGAGCACCTGGTGTTCGACTTCCGGTTCAAGTTCGATCGGTTCTTCGAGCAGATCGAGCTCCTCGGCACCGAGGTGCTTCCTAAGCTGCGATAAGCCGCGCACCCGAGCGCGGCGACAAGACGAGAGGTCGACGATGACTGACGTGAAAGACACCGCACCCTCCGCCACGGACCCGTTGATCTCGGTCACCGGACTCTCCGTGAGCTACGACGTGGCGCGCACGGGGAAGAAGCTGATCGCGATCGAGAACGTCGATCTCGACGTGCTCGAGGGCGAGTTCATCACGGTGCTCGGCCCGTCGGGGTGCGGCAAGACGACGTTCATGAACGTCATCGCCGGCCTCGTCGCGCCGAGCACCGGGTCCGTCCTGGTGGATGGCACGGAGGTCGACGGCCCGGGACCCGACCGGGCCGTCGTCTTCCAGGACTACGCGCTGCTGCCCTGGCGCACGGTGTTCGACAACGTGAAGTTCGGGCTCGAGATGCAGAAGGGCCTCCGCACGGCCGACTGGCGCGAGCGCGTGCAGGAGGCCATCGACATGGTCGGCCTCAAGGGCTTCGAGTCGTCGTACCCGCGGGAGCTGTCCGGCGGCATGCAGCAGCGGGTGGGTCTCGCCCGGGCGTTCGTCGCCGAGCCGCGCATCCTGCTGATGGATGAGCCGCTGGGCGCCGTCGACGCCCTCACCCGCGAGGTGATGCGCGACGAGATCGAGAAGCTGATCGAGAAGACCGGCAAGACCGTCCTGTTCATCACGCACTCGATCGAGGAGGCGATCCTCCTGGGCGACCGCATCGTGGTGTTCAAGAGCCACCCCGGCGCGATCAAGGAGATCATCACCACGGGGATCGAGCGGCCGCGCTCCGAGCGGTCGGTGCAGCACGATCCCCGCTTCCTCGAACTCCGCGACCACCTCTGGGAGGCGCTGGAGGGCGAGGCCACGGCGGCAGCGGTGTCGAAATGAGCGCGCTGCTCGCCACGGGACCGAACCTCGGACGCGGCGGGGTCGCCGCCTGGCTCGCGGGGCTGAGCACGCGCGGCAAGGCCGCGGTCATCGCGGTCGAGGTCGTCGTGCTCCTGCTGCTGTGGCAGCTCGTGGTCGGAGTCCTCGGCTGGATCAACCCGGTCTTCCTGCCGCCCCCGCTGTCGATCGCGCAGGGCTTCGGGGAGATCATCGCGAACGGGTCGCTCGCCGCGAACGCCGGGATCTCGGCGCAGGCGTGGCTGACCGGCTTCGCGCTCGCCGTGGTCGTGGGCATCCCGGTCGGCCTGCTGATGGGCTCGTCCCTCCCGGTCGACCGCGTGGTCGGTCCGATCGCCTGGACCATCTACGCCACCCCGTCGATCGCATACCAGCCGCTCGCGAAGGCCTGGTTCGGCTTCGGCATCGGACCGGTGATCTTCCTCGTCACGATCAGCGCGATCTTCCCGATCCTGCTGAACGTCGCCGCGGGCATGCGCACCACGAACCCGTCGATCATCCGCGCTGCCCGCGTGTACGGCGCGGGCCGCCTGCGGCTGTACCGCTCGGTGTACCTGCCGTCGACGATCCCGTTCCTGTTCGCCGGTCTCCGCCAGGCGGTCGTGCTCGCCACGATCGGCATGGTCGTGGCCGAGCTCGCCGGGTCGTCGAGCGGCATGGGCGCGCTCATCATCCGCGCCTCCAACACGTATCAGACGGATCAGGCGTTCGCGGCGATCGCGATCGTCGTGGTGTGGAGCGTGGGCATGACCCAGGTGGTCACCGCGATCGAGCGCGGCGTCGCGCCGTGGACGAGGAAGGGCAGGCGATGAGCGTCGTCTCGGCAACCGGCACCGTGCGGATCGTGCGGCCCCGGCGCGTGGTGCGTGCGGGCGAGGGCAGGTGGACGCTGCTGCTGATCGCGGTCGTTGCCGCCGTGCTGCTCGTGTGGGAGGCGGCGGTCACCTGGTTCCAGTGGGTGCCCGAGGCGTTCCTGCCCGCCCCCAGCGCGATCGCCGTGGCCTTCGGGCGGCTCATGGTCGACCCGGAGTTCTGGGGCGCATTCGGCTTCAGCGTCACGAACCTGCTCATCGGCCTCGCCATCGCGATCGTCGTGGGTGTGGTCGTGGGGCTCGCGGTCGGCTGGTCCCCGGTGCTGCGCTTCATGGTGGCCCCGTTCCTGTGGGTGCTGTACTCCACGCCCAAGGTCGCGCTCGCTCCGCTGTTCATCCTGGGCCTCGGGCTCGGCAGCGAGTCGAAGATCGCCCTCGTGATCCTGCTCGCGGTGTTCCCGATCCTGCTGAACACGATGGAGGGCGCGGTCACCGTGAACCCGTCGCTCGTGAACGCGGCACGAGTGTACGGCGCGAAGGGCATCGGGCTGGGGTGGAAGGTCATCTTCCCGGCGACGCTGCCCTACAGCCTGTCCGGCATCCAGCGCGGTGCAGCCCTCGGCTTCACGGGCGAGGTGCTCGGCGAGTTCCTCGGCGGGACCGGGGGCCTCGGTCACCTGCTGGAGTTCGCGGCGTATCAGTTCCGCATGGACGAGGCGATCGCGATGGTCGTGGTGATGGTGATCATCGCGAACCTGACGCTGTTCCTCATCTCGGTGCTGCGCCGCAGGCTGGCGCCCTGGTACGACGAGCGCAAGATCGTCGGCTGACGCCGCCCCCGACTCCCGGCCCCCGTCTCATGCGCGACGGGGGTCGGGTCCGCCTTCTCGCCTCGCCGAGTGGTACGCTTTTCTGTACCACTCAGGAGGTGACGAGATGACGGCGATCTCCGCAACCGAGGCGCGGAAGAGTCTCTTCGGTCTCATCCAGCAGGTGAACGACGACCATGCTCCGGTCGAGGTCGTGTCCCGCCGCGGCAACGCCGTGCTCATGTCGAAGGACGACTACGACGCGCTCACGGAGACGGCCTACCTGCTGCGCAACCCCGTCGGCGCGGAGCGGCTCCTCTCGGCACTCGAGCGCGCCCGCCGAGGTGAGTCCGAGCAGCACGACCTGATCGACGAGTGAGCAGGCGGCTCGCTTTCGACCCGCACGGGTGGGAGGACTACACCGACTGGCAGGGCCAGGACCGGAAGACGCTGCGACGGATCAATCAGTTGATCGCCGATGTCCTCCGTGACCCGTTCGAGGGCATCGGCAAGCCGGAGCCCCTGAAGCACGTGCTCTCCGGCGCCTGGTCCCGCCGCATCGACCAGACCCACCGCCTCGTGTACTACGTGAGCGACGAGCAGATCGTGATCCTCCAGGCCCGCGATCACTACTGACCCGCGGACGCGACGAGGCCCCACCGCCATGCGCAACGGTGGGGCCTCGTCCGGGGTCGTGCGGCTCAGGGGTAGGGGAGCGTCGCCGGTCCCTCGTTGTCGAGCCCGAGCAGCTCCTGCGCCTTGAACAGGTGCGCGAGCTGCGCGTCGTCGAACTCCAGCGGCTCGAGCTTCTGCGTCTCGATCGTGGTGTCCCAGGCGTCCGCGTCGAAGTACAGGTTCGGGCAGGCGAGGTGGCCGTCGAGGATCCAGACGCTGTCGGAGTCGCGGAGCTCCTGCACGTCGAAGTCGTTGGCCTCGTAGATGTCCAGCGCCTCCTCCGCGTTCTCCGGGAACTCGCCCGGTGCCGGGGCGGTCATGAAGTCGGTGGCCTTGAGTGTGGCGCGCAGGAACCGCACGAGCGAGTTCGGGTTCTCCTTCACCCAGGCCGTGCCGGCGATCTGCACGTCGTTGGCCCAGTTGCGCAGCGACTCCACGACGATGTTCGCGCCGTGCTCCTCGAGCGCCGCACGGTCGTCGGCGTAGAAGGGCTGCAGCGAGATGCGGTCGTTCACGAAGAACTCGGTCCACGATTCGGAGCCGGGTCCGGGGTAGACGACCTCGGCGTTGATGCTCTCGAGGTCCCAGCCCTCTTCCGCGAGCACCTGTGCCCGCTGGAACTCGGCCGGGTCGCCGGGGGTTCCGGCGAGGACGATCGAGGTGCCGTCGAGGTCTTCGACGCTCTCCACGTCGGACTGGGCCGCGAAGTCGAAGTTCTGGCGGCAGTAGTGGCCCGACACCAGGTCGATCTCCACGCCGCCGCGGATGGCGTCGATCACGGTGCCGGTGGACTCCACGCCGATGTCGGCGCTGCCGCTCGCGACCGCGGCGGTGACGTTGTCGGCGGTGATGACCTCGACGGTGAGGCCCTCCTCCTCGTAGTAGCCGAGGTCGGTGCCGAGGACGAACATCGAGTACATCGTGACGTCGGGGAAGGGGATGGCCACCGTGATGCTGGTGTCTTCGGCGGCGCCGGGTTCCCCGTCACCGAGGTCGACCGGGCCTTCGGGTGCGGGTGTCGGCGAGGTGCAGCCGGCGAGCAGCGTCAGTGCTGCTGCGCCTCCGGCCACGGCGAGGCCGAGCCTGGTTCTTGTCGTGCGCATGACTCTCCATTCGGGCAGTGCGTGCGCCCCTTCGTGAGGGGGGCGTCTCACGCGGATTTTGGGATACGGTATCCAATTTGGTATCGGCTGTCCATGCTTCGGCCGATATCGTGCTGACAACGGGGTCTGGACGACCACGATGAAAATTGGATACAGTATCCGAAACAGTCCCACGATGAAGAGGTGACCATGCGTGCCGCCGTGCTGAGCAGCCACGACCTGGACGGCCTGACCGTCACGGAGTCGGCGGTGCCGTCGGCCGCTCCGGGCGAAGTGCTGATCCGCGTCGAGACCGTGGGCATCAACCAGCTCGACCTCAACGTCATCGCCGGCGTCGGCCCCGGAGCGCACGCCCGGCTCCCGCGCATCCTCGGCATCGACCCGGCGGGGCAGATCGTCGCCGTCGGCTCCGGCGTCGACCCCGCGCGCCTCGGCCAGGCCGTGGTCGTCAAGCCCAACATCGCCTGCGGCACGTGCCCCCGCTGCCGCGAGGGAGACGAGGCCGACTGCCCATCGCAGACCGTCGTCGGCGTGCACCGCGACGGCGGCGCCGCCGAGTTCGTCGCGGTGCCCGCGCGCAACGCGATCGACCGCCACGGCCTGACCGCCGCCGACGCCACGGCCGTGGTGCACAGCGCCCCCATCGTGCTCAACGCCCTGCGGATCGCCGCGCTCGCCGCCGACGAGCGGATCCTCGTCACCGGTGCGGGCGGAACGCTCGGTCGCGCGGCCGTCGCGATCGCGCTCGCCCGGGGAGCCCGCGTGGTCGCCGCCTCCCGCCGGCCCCTGACGCCGGTCGGCGACGAGCGGCTCCTGCACGCGCCCGATCCTGCCGCCCTCACGGCCGCCCTCGCCGCGGAGGACGGCTTCGACGTGGTGCTCGACGTCTCCGGCCACGGCCCCACGCTGAGCGCCGGGGTCGCTGCGCTCGGCTGGGGTGGACGGGCCGTGTTCTGCTCGGCCTCGGTCGACCCCGACCTGCGGATCGATGCGCGCGACTTCTACCTGCGCCGCAAGCGCCTCGCGGGTGCCGCGAGCGCCCGGTACGACGACGTGGCGGAGGCCCTCGCCCTCGCCGCCGCCGGAGTGCTGCCGCCGCTCGCGGGCGCCCGGTACGCGCTCGACGACATCGCCACGGCCTACCGCGACTTCCCCCGCGCCGGCGACGGGAAGGTGATCGTGGATGTGCGCTGACCACGGGTATCGAAGAGGAGACCAGACGTGACGAGTACTGCACTGCCGGGCGCCGGGGCGCTCGCCGGGATCCGGGTGGTCGAGCTGGGCCAGTACATCTCCGGCCCTTTCGCGGCGAAGCTCCTGGCCGACCTCGGTGCCGAGGTGATCAAGGTCGAGTCGCCGGAGGGCGACCCGATGCGGCGGTGGGAGGGTCGAGCGACCATGAGCCCGCAGTTCGCCGCGTACAACCGGGGCAAGCGCGGGGTGGTGCTCGACCTGAAGAGTCCGCAGGGGCTGGCGGCGCTGTTCGCCCTGGTCGCCGACGCCGACATCGTGCTCGACAACTTCCGACCGGGCGTCGCCGAGCGGCTCGGTTTCGGTCCGGAGGCCCTGCACGCGCACAACCCGCGCGTCATCACCTGTTCCATCACCGGCTTCGGCCCCACGGGACCCTCGGCGAAGCGTCCCGCCTACGACACGGTGATCTCCGCGACCGGCGGCATGTACAGCCAGGTCGTCCCCGCCGACACGATCCGCCCGCTCGGCCCGGCGTTCTCCGATCTGCTGTCCGGGATGTCGGCCGTGCAGGCGGTGCTCGCGGCCCTCCACGCCCGCGACGTGAGCGGGGAGGGCGAGCACGTCGAGGTGTCAATGGTGGGTGCGCTGCTCGACTTCCTCACCGAGTCCGCCTCGGCGTTCCTGGAGACAGGGCAGGTATCGTCGCCGGACTCGCGTCCGCGTCGCGCCCAGGCGTACGCGTGCCGTGGCTCCGACGGCAAGGCGTTCGTGATCCACATGTCGGTGCCGGAGAAGTTCTGGACCGGGCTGCTCGACGTGCTGGAGCGGCCCGACCTCGCCGACGACCCCCGGTTCGCGACGCGGGAGGGGCGCGTGCGGAACTACGACGAGCTCGACGCGGTGCTCAAGGAGATCGCCGCCACCCGTCCGCGCGCCGAGTGGCTGGAGCGCCTGGCCGCGCACGACATCCCGCACGGCCCGCTCAACACGATGGGCGACCTGTTCGACGACCCGCAGATCGCGAGCATGGGCCTGGTCGAGGAGATCGCGGGACCGGGCGGCGCGGTGCGCGTGCCGGTGCCGAGCACCCGGTTCCACCGCAGCGGCCGGCCCGAGCTGGTCTATGCGCCCGCGCTCGGGGCCGACACCGAGGAGCTGACCGGTCTGCGCACCGCGGCCGGAACCCTGAACGAAGGAGCGGCCTGATGCCCGGCATCGACGACCTGGTGGCGATCGACGTGCACACCCACCCGCAGACCGAGGAGTTCATCGCGGCGATGGGTGCGCGGCACACGCAGATGGCCGCGCACTTCGGACGGGAGCGGCCGGTCGTGTCGTTCGCCGAGCAGGCCGACCAGTACCGCGACCGCAGGATGATGGCCGTGATCGTCAACTCCGACTCGGAGACGACCAGCGGGATCAAGGGCGCCCCCAACGACCTGCTGGGCCGGGCGCAGCGAGACCACCCCGACGTGTTCCTGGCCTTCGCGGGCATCGACCCGTGGAAGGGCGAGGCGGCGATCGCCGAGATCCGCCGCATGCACGACGAGTACGGCATCAAGGGCGTGGGCGAGCTGAACCCGTCGCGGCAGAGGTTCCTGGCGAACGACCGTCGGTTCTGGCCGATCTGGGAGACCTGCGCCGAGCTCGGGCTGGTGGTCATGTTCCACTCCGGGTTCCCCGGTGCGGGCGCCGGCACCCCGGGCGGGGGAGGGTACCGGCTGGAGAACGCCCGCCCCGTGCCCTACATCGACGACGTCGCGGCCGAGTTCCCCGAGCTGAACATCATCAGCGCGCACCCGGCGTGGCCGTGGCACCTGGAGAACCTGGCGATGGTGTGGCACAAGTCGAACGTGTACCTCGACCTCTCCGGCTGGGCTCCGAAGTACCTGCCGCCCGAGGTGGTGCGCTACGCGGACTCGCTCATCTCCGAGCGGGTGCTGTTCGGCTCGGACTGGCCCGTGATGACCGCGGACCGGTGGATGGCGGAGTTCGACGAGCTCGGCTTCAAGGAGGAGTCGCGCCGCAAGATCCTGATCGACAACGCGCGGAAGCTGTTCCGGCTGTGACCGCGGAGAAGGGAGCCGACCGTGGCTGAACTGGTGCTGGCGGCGGCGACCCCGCACAACCCGCTGCTGTGGCGCGCGATGCGGGAGCCGTATCCGCCCGACCTGGTCGCGGTGGAGGCGAACTTCCGGCGCATCCGTGAGGCGATCGCCGAGGCCGAGGTCGACGTGCTGATCGTGCTCGGCACCGACCACGTGCGGCAGTTCTTCGCCGACAACTCGCCCGCGTTCATCGTCGGCAAAGCCGCGTCGTACCACGGCACGTACGAGAACGAGGTGCGCACGTTCGGCATGGAGTACGCCGAGCTCACCGGGCATCCCGAGCTCGCGGCGCAGATCGCCGGACGCGAGGTGCTGCCCGAGGCGATCGACTTCTCGGTGTCGCACGAGTGGCGGCTCGACCACAGCTTCGTGCTCCCGCTGCAGTACGTGCGGCCCGAGCTCGACCTGCCGATCGTGCCCATCCACGCGAATGCCATCCTGCCGCCGCTGCCCTCGGCCGCGCGGTTCGCCGCCCTCGGACATCACCTGCGCGCCGCGGTCGAGTCGTGGGACGGCGGGGCCAGGGTGGCGCTGCTCACCTCGGGCCACATGGCCACCGACGTCGGAGGGCCGCGCACGTTCAACGGCTCGCCCGACCCCGCGTTCGACGCCGAGGCGGTCGGGTGGATGCGCGACGGCGACCTCGACGCCGCGATCGCCGGCTGCCGGTTCGACCGCATCATGGCGGCCGGCAACGTCACCTACCAGTACGTGAACATCGTCACGGCCCTCGCCGCGATGCAGGGCCGCCCGGCCGAGCTGGCGGAGGCCACCACGTCGCGTTTCGCCTCGAGCCCGTTCTTCCTGTGGAGGTCTGCATCGTGAGCAGGTACATGATCGGCAAGTTCATGAGGGCGGTCGAGATGAGCACGGCCAACGTGAACGCGTACGTCGCCGATACCGAGGGCTTCGTCGACCGGTGGCTGGCGGGCGGCGCCGGGCCGGATGCGGTCGCCGACGACCGGGAGCTGACGCCGCAGGAGCGGGCGGCCTTCATCGCGCGCGACTACGGGGCGCTGTACGGGCTCGGGGCGCATCCGTACCTGCTGTGGCACTTCACGGAGGCGGTGTACGAGCACGAGTACACGGAGGGCTTCGGCTGGCGCGAGCTCGTGGAGCGCTACCGCGCGGCGATCATCCCGCACGGCGAGGTCGACGACATCCTCTGAGTCAGCCGATACCCGCGCTGACGAGCTGAGCGCAGGCGTGAACGGATGCCCCGTGGCGGTTCGCCACGGGGCATCCGCGTGTCGCGCGGCCGTCGCGCTCGGCAGAGGAGGTGCGGGGGACGCACCGCACGAGCGGACGCTGCCGCGCACCGGCGGAGCCGTGTCTCCTCCCCCGAGGACACCGGCGCCGCCGGGGCTCAGCGCCTACGCCGTGCGACGGCGCAGCAGGCCCGCACCTCCCAGAAGCAGCAGGGCGGCGATCGCCCACAGCGCGGGCGACGGTGCACCGCCGGTCATGGCGAGACCGGTGGCCTCACCGGAGACGGCTGCGCCCGACGCCCAGGCCATCCCGGACGTGCCCGGAGTGGTGCCGGGGTTCGTTCCGGGGGTGGTGCCGGGGTCCGTGCCCGGGTCGGTTCCGGGGTCGGTTCCCGGGTCCGTACCGGGGTCCGTACCGGGGTCCGTGCCCGGGTCGGTTCCGGGG
>NZ_JBSHIM010000011.1:0-46133 GCF_053618975.1 Microbacterium sp. NPDC055599
GGGCGGGGGGTTCGTCATGGTCTCTCCTCGGTTGAGCGTGCGGTCCGCGCTGCGTTCATCGGCCGCTCCGGTCACCGAAGCGTAGCGATGCCGCGGGTGACGCACCACCCCGCTCGCGGCCGGGTGCGTGGGCTTCCGCGGGGGAGGGGCGGGGCGTAGCGTGCGGGTATGTGCCGGAACATCGTGCCCCTGAACAACCTGGCCCCCGCGGCGACCGATGAGGAGTGCCACGACGCGGCGCTCCAGTTCGTCCGCAAGATCTCCGGGGCGACGGCGCCCTCGCGCGTCAACAGGGACGTGTTCGATCGCGCCGTCGAGGAGATCGCTGCGGCCACGCGACGGCTGCTGGACGACCTCGTGACGACCGCGCCGCCCAAGAACCGGGAGGCGGAGGCGGCCAAGCGCCAGGCCCGCTCGGCCGAGCGATACGAGGCCATCCGGGTGTACCAGCAGGAGAAGCGGGCGGCGCGGGCGGCGACCTGACGCCGCTGCGCGGCCGGGTCTGCCCGCCTGTGCCAGAATCGACGTACCCCGCTCGACTTTCCCCGCGGTTCCGGTGATGAAGGCACCGGGATCGCGACGCCGGCCCCCACCGGCAGGGAAGCTCCCCAAGGAGAGCCGTACATGTCTGAGGACGCCCCCCGCATTCTCGTCGTCGACGACGACCACGATGTCGCCCTGCTGGTGAAGACCGTGCTGGAGCGCCGTGCCGGCTGCATCGTCGACCTCGCGGAAGACGGGCGCTCCGCGATCGACCGTGTCGCCGCAGTGCGGCCCGACGTGGTGGTCACCGACATCGAGATGCCGGGTCTCAGCGGCCTCGAGCTGCTCGCCGAGCTGCGCCGCACGATCCCCACCGTGCCGGTGATCGTGATGACCGCGCACGTCTCGGTCGAATACGCCGTGTCCGCCTTGCGCGCGCAGGCCGACGAGTTCCTCACCAAGCCGCTCGACAACGCCCGGCTCGTGGAAGCCGTGACCCGCCTGGTGGAGGAGGGCCGACGGCGACGCGAGGAGGCGAGGACGACCGAGGTGGTGCTCGCGATCGGCGCCCACCCCGACGACGTCGAGATCGGGGTCGGCGGCATCCTCGCGGCCCACGCCGCCGCCGGCGACGCGATCACGATCCTCACCCTGTCCCGCGGAGCCAGGGGCGGAGACGCCGACAGCCGCCAGAACGAGTCGCTCGCCGCGGCCGAGCGGATCGGCGCCCGCCTGTTCCTGAAAGACCTCGTCGACACGGAGATCTCCGGCGGCGGCTCCACCGTGCGACTGATCGAAGAGGTCGTGCGCGAGATCCAGCCGACCATCGTCTACACGCACTCCCCGCACGATCGGCACCAGGACCATCGCGCCGTGAGCGAGGCCACGATCGTCGCGACCCGTCGTGTCGGCACCGTCGCGTGCTACCAGAGCCCCTCCTCGACGATCGACTACCGACCGACGCGCTTCGTGCGCATCGACCGCTTCCTCGACGAGAAGCTGCGTCTGCTGGAGTGCTTCCAGTCGCAGGCCGCCGCGAGCCGTGACTACCTCGCCCCCGAGTTCGTCACCGCGACCGCGCGGTACTGGTCGCGATTCGGCGGGGGCGACGCGGTGGAGCCGCTGGAAGTGGTGCGCGAGACGGCGGAGTTCGTCGGCGCACACGAACTCACACGACGGGAGAGCTGAATGACGCAGCGCGTGCTGGTGACCGGGGCGGGCGGACCGGCCGGGGTGGCGGTGATCCGCTCCCTGCTCCGTCGCTCCGACCTGACGGTGTTCGCCGCCGACATGGACGGCTGGGCGAGCGGGATCTACCTGGTGCCGCCGGAGCAGCGTCGCCTGGTGCCGCCGGGACGCGACGACGACTTCGTGCCCGCGATCGCGCGACTCGTAGCCCAGGACGACCTCGACCTCGTGATCTCCACCGTCGACGTGGAGCTCATCGCGCTCGCAGACCGCCGGGACGAGCTGGCTCCTGCGGTGCTGGCCGCGCCCTCGTCGGACACGCTGCACACGGCCCTCGACAAGCTCGCCCTCGCGGAGCGCTGCGCCCCGACCGGACGCACCCCGCGCACCGTGCTGGCCGGTCCCGACGCCGCCGCGGTCGACTGGGAGTTCCCGGTGTTCGCCAAGCCGCGCCAGGGGGCGGGGAGCCGGGGCATCCGCCTCGTGCCCGACCGCGCCGCGCTCGACGCGCTGCCGACCGACGAGGGCCTCATCGTGCAGGACTTCCTGCCCGGCGAGGAGTACTCGGTCGACGTGATCTCCGACGCCTCCGGTGCGGTCGTCGCCGCGGTGCCGCGCACCAGGGCCAGGGTCGACTCGGGCGTCGCGATCGCCGGACGCACCCTGCGCGACCCGGAGCTGGAGGAGACCGCGTCCGCGATCGCCCGGGCGATCGGGCTGGTGGGCGTCGCCAACGTGCAGCTGCGCCGCGACCGCGACGGCCGTGCCGTGCTGCTCGAGGTCAACCCGCGCTTCCCCGGCGCGCTCCCGCTGACGATCGCCGCCGGCGTGGACATCCCGTCGCTGGTCGCCGACCTGTTCCTGGGCCGCGAGCTGCCCGTGCAGGTGCCGTTCCGCGAGGTCGCGTCGGTGCGGTTCCTGGAAGACGTGATCGTCGAGGTCGACGACGTGCTCGTCTCGGAGCACGCCGGTCATCAGGAGGACGTATGAGTCACGCGGTGCTCCGGGGGGACCATCACGTGCACTCCACCTTCTCCGACGACGCGGTCTCCACACTCGAGGAGAACGTGGCGGCCGCGGTCGCCGCGGGGCTCGACACCGTGCGCCTGGTGGATCACGTGCGCCAGAGCACGACCTGGGTGCCGGAGTACCTCGCCGCCGTCCGCGCCCTGCGAGCGCCGGACGGGCTCACGGTGCTGACGGGCGTGGAGGCCAAGATCCTCGACGCGTCCGGAGCGCTCGACATCCCCGCGCTCCCCGCCGGGATCGACCGCATCCTGATCGCCGACCACCAGTTCCCGGGCGAGGACGGGCCGCTCGGCCCCACCGCCGTCCGCGAACGCATCGCCGCGGGCTGGGCGGCCGACGACGTGCTCGACCAGTTCGTGGGGGCCGTCGTGGCGACCATGCACCGCCACCCCGGCAACCAGCTCGCGCACTGCTTCTCGATCCTGCCCAAGATCGGCCTGTCCGAGGAGCAGCTGGGCGCCGAACGGCTGCGCGAGTGGGCACGTGCCGCCGCGGCCACCGGCACGCTCGTCGAGGTGAACGAGAAGTGGGCGTGCCCCGGGCCCGACGCACTGGCCGCCCTGCGTGACGCGGGCGCCGAGGTCGTGGCGTCGACCGACAGTCACGTGGCCACCGACGTCGGCCGCTACTCCCGCATCCTTCCGCTGCTCGACGGCGTGGAGGTGACCGGCTGATGCCCGACCTCGCCTGGTACGAGACCGTGATCGTGGTCGTCCTGCTGCTGTGCGTGCTCGTGGGCACGCTGCCCGTCATCAACACGGGCCTGCAGTTCTTGGCGCTCCCGCTGCACGCGTTCCGGAACCACTACCCGAAGGCCGCCCCGTACCACCCGAACGTCGCGGTGGTGATCCCGGCGTGGAACGAGGGCATGGTGATCGGCCCCGCGATCGAGAGGCTGCTGCAGCTGGAGTACCCGGCGGAGCGGCTGCGCGTGTTCGTGGTCGACGACGCCTCCACCGACGACACCCCCGAGATCGTGGCGCAGAAGGCCGCGGCATACCCCGGACGGGTCGTGCATCTGCGGCGCGAGCAGGGCGGCCAGGGCAAGGCGCACACGCTCAACCACGGGCTGGACGTGGTGCTCGCGGACGACTGGACCGAGGCCGTGCTCATCATGGACGCCGACGTGATCTTCGCGCGCGACTCGCTGCGCAAGCTCACGCGTCACCTCGCCGACGAGAAGGTCGGCGCGGTCACGGCGTACATCGCGGAGGGCAGCCGCGACCGGAACTACCTGACGCGCTTCATCGCGATCGAGTACGTGATCGGACAGCTCTCGGCCCGCCGCGTGCAGAACGTCGGCGGCGCCATCGCGTGCCTCGCGGGCGGCGCCCAGCTGCACTCCCGCGCGAACCTGGAGGCCATCGGCGGTCGCATCCCGACCGGGACCCTCGCCGAGGACACGATGACCACGTTCGAGAGCCAGCTCCACGGACGCCGGATGGTGTTCGAGCCGCACGCCGTGGTGCTCGCGGAGGAGCCGCGCACGATCGACAGCCTGTGGAAGCAGCGGCTGCGGTGGGCTCGCGGCAACGTGCAGCTGACGTCCATCTACAAGAAGCTGTGGTTCCGCCCGAGCCGCGATCACAACCTCGGCAGCGTCGGCTTCGGCCTGGCCTGGTTCACGATCCTGCTGCTGCCGGCGTTCATGCTGCTCGCCGCCGCCGGCCTGATCGCGCTCCTGCTGCTGCACAGCGACATCGCCGAGTTCGTGTTCCGCTTCATGTGGATCGCCGCCGCATGCATCTACATCTTCTCGATGCTGTACTCCGTGCAGCTCGACCCGCGGATCGGCCGGCAGTCGTGGCGCGAGGCGATCATGTTCCCCGGCCTCGGCGCGCTGATCCTGATGTTCATCGCGCTGTTCCCGTGGACGCTCGACGGTCTGCTGAACCTCTTCGGCGAAGAGGCGACGGATCAGGCGCGATTCGGGTGGCTGCTGTTCTTCTACCTGTGGGGCCCCGTGTCGATGCTCGGCATCTGGCTGGCGCGCGCCGTCGAGCCCCTGCCCGGAGGGCGCTTCTTCGCCGGGCTGCTCCTCTACGTGTGCGGCTATGGCTCCCTGCTGTGCGCGATCACGGTGGACTCGTACCTCAAGGAGTGGCGCCGCGCCGACGCCTCGTGGATCAAGACCGAGAAGGTCGGACGGGTGGACTCATGACGGACGCACCTTCGCATGACGCCGAGGTCGAGGAGATCGCCGAGGACGCCCGGCGCGAGAAGCGGCTCATCCCGCAGGCCCTGATCTCCCTCGGCATCGTGATCGTGATCGTGGTCGTGCGAGAGCTGCTCCTCCGATGACCGGGAGGCCGCTGGCGCTCGTGGTCGAGGACGCGGCCGATCAGGCGACGCTCCTGGGGCGGTATCTCGACCGGGAGGGCTTCGACGTCTTCATCGCGCCCGATGCCGAGTCCGCGATCGCCGCCTTCCCCGACATCCATCCGGTTGTCGCCGTGCTCGATCTGCTGCTCCCCGGCATCTCCGGTCACGCCTGCTCGCGTCTCATCCACGAGCGCTTCCCCGACTGCTACCTCGTGGTCAGCTCCGTGCTCGATGTCGCGGACTACCCGCCGGCCGACGCGGCGCTGCCGAAACCCGTCACGGGGGCCGACCTGCACCGCGTGGTCGAGGGGGTGCCGCGATGAGGGCCACGCCGCTCGAGCGCGCCGAGAGCCGCTGGTACCGGGTGTTCGACAACCCGAGTCCGATCGTCAAGCAGGCGCCCACGCTGGTCGCGACGGTGATCGCGGGCAGCATGACGTGGGCCATCCCCGGCCTGCCGTTCACGCACCTCGGCGCGGCGCTGATCGGCATCGGCATCGTGCTGCTGGCCACGCTGCAGGCCGGGGTGCTCAGCGCCCTGCACGTGCGCGAGGGCTGGATCGTGCTGGCGGTCCCCATGCTCGACATCGTGGGGCTCGGCCTCTTCCGTGCGGGGACGGGCGGGGCGGCGTCGCTGTTCAGCTCGCTCGTGCTGCTGCCGATCATCTGGATCGCGGCCGCCCCCGGCATCCGGTGGGTGTTCGTGGTCGGCGCGCTGTCGTCGCTCGCCCTGCTCATGCCGTACATCACCGACCCGCCGTCGAACGCCGTCGTGTGGCTGCGGGGTGTGGTGGGGCCGCTCGTGTTCGCGGCCGTCGCCGCCGTGGTGAACGAGCTGTCGCGGCAGCAGCGGATGCGGGTGGAGCAGGCCGAGGATCTGGTGACCGAGCGCACGAGGGCGCTGTCGGAGAACGTGGCGATGATCGTGCAGCTGCGGCAGAAGGAGCACGAGTACCGCGTGCTGCTGGACTCCTTCGAGAGCCTGTGGTCCTCGATCACCGCGCAGGCCGTGATCGCCACCGACCGCGCGGGGCGCATCACGGCGTGGAATCCCGGGGCCGTGCGGCTGCTCGGACTCACGGCCGACGAGGCGCTCGACGACGTTCGCATCGACCGGTTCTTCTCCCGAACGGTGCTGTCGATGCTCGCGGAGGACACGGCAGCGCGACGGGAGGCGTCGGGAGAGGCGTCCGTCGCGGGGGCGAGTGCGGGGCCGGCGCCCGAGGGCATCCGGGCGCTGTTCGCGCAGGCCGACGAGGGGGTCACGGTCGACGGCGACGTGGAGGTCACCACGGCGGGCGGCACGACCGTTCCCGCGCGGGTGACGGTGAGTCCGCATAAGGACGGCTCCGGTGCCCAGCAGGGCTACCTGTTCGTGCTGACCGATGAGACGCGGGCGGTGGAGGTGGCCCGCATGAAGGACGAGTTCGTGGGCATGATCTCGCACGAGCTGCGCACGCCGCTCAGCGCGATCATCGGCTTCCTCGACCTGCTGCAGAACGATCCGGGCCAGCCGCTGACCGAGGATCAGCAGGAGTTCGTCGGGATCATCGAGCGCAACGCGAAGCGCCTGCTCAACCTGGTGGGCGACCTGCTGTTCACCGCTCAGGTGGAGTCTGGTCGTTTCCCGTTGGAGCGCGTGGAGGCCGATGTCGCGGAGCTCGTGCGGTCGGCGGTCGCATCCGCGGGTCCGCACGCGCAGCGGGAGGACATCGAGCTGGTGGCGGACGCGGGCGACGAGCCGATCCGGCTGCTCGTGGATCCGGGGCGGATCGGGCAGGCCGTCGACAATCTCCTGTCGAACGCGATCAAGTTCACGCCGAGCGGCGGCCGGGTCACGGCGGCCGTGCGGCGCGTGGACGGCGGCGTGCAGATCTCGGTCGCGGACACCGGCGTCGGCATCCCGGAGGACGAGCAGGGCATGCTCTTCACGCGGTTCTTCCGGGCCTCGACGGCCACGCGGAATGCCGTGCCAGGCGTGGGGCTCGGCCTCACGATCACCCGCGCGATCGTGCTGGCGCACGGCGGTTCGATGGACGTGACGAGTCAGGAGGGCGTGGGGACCGAGTTCCGCTTCGTCCTGCCGGCTGCGCCCAAGACCGAGGTGCTGCAGACCCTGAGCCGCGCGGACTGACCCGGACCTCCTCGGCCGCAGCATCCTGATAGTCTGGTCGGCTCGCTGTGCGCGGGCGGAAGGACGGCCACGCACTGTGGGGTACATCGACGCATCAGGCATCTCGCTGACGCTTCCCGACGGAAGACCGCTGCTCGACGAGGTCTCGTTCCGGGTCGGCGCCGGCTCGACGAGCGCGCTCATCGGGCCGAACGGCGCGGGCAAGACCACGCTCCTGCGGATCATCCGCGGCGACCAGGCGGCCGACGACGGCGTCGTCACCATCGACGGCGGACTCGGCGTGATGGATCAGTTCGTCGGGCACGGCGAGCCGGGGCAGACCGTGCATGAGCTCCTCGTGCGCGTCGCCCCCGCCCGCATCCGCGCCGCCGCCGAAGCCCTCGACGCGGCGGAGAACGCCCTGATCGACCGTGATGAGCACGACACGCAGATGGCGTACGCCGCAGCCATCGCGGAGTACGCCGACGCCGGCGGCTACGAGCACGAGACCGTATGGGACCAGTGCACGATGGCGGCGCTCGGCGTGCCGTTCGAGCGGGCGCGGTACCGCGAGCTCACGTCGCTGTCCGGCGGCGAGCAGAAGCGCCTGGCGCTCGAAGCCCTGCTGCGCGGACCCGACGCGGTGCTCCTGCTCGACGAGCCGGACAACTACCTCGACGTCCCGACCAAGCGGTGGCTGGAGGAACAGCTGCGGCAGACCGCGAAGACCGTGCTGCTCGTGTCGCACGACCGCGAGCTGCTCGCGCGCGCGGCCGACCGGCTCATCACGCTCGAACCAGGGGCGGCCGGTTCGACGGCGTGGGTTCACGGCGGCGGCTTCGCGACCTACCCGCAGGCGCGCATCGACCGCATGGAGCGGCTCGACGAGCTGCGCCGTCGGTGGGACGAGCAGCACGAGAAGCTGCGCGTGCTGGTCGCGAACCTCAAGGTGAAGGCCTCGGCGAACGACGGCTTCGCCTCCCGCTACCAGGCGGCGCAGACGCGACTGCGCAAGTTCGAGGAGGCGGGGCCGCCCGAGGAGCGTCCGCCCGCGCAGGAGTTCGACATGCGCCTGCGGGGCTCGCGCACGGGCAAGCGCGCCGTGGTGGCCGAGCGGCTCGAGCTCACCGGGCTCATGCGTCCCTTCGACGCGGAGGTGTGGTTCGGCGACCGCGTGGCCGTGCTGGGCTCGAACGGCTCGGGCAAGTCGCACTTCCTGCGACTGCTCGCGCGCGGCGGCAGCGACCCCGACCCGACCCTGGGTCACGTCTCCTCCGCCGCGGAAGACCTGAGTCCCGTCGCGCACACCGGTCGCGCGGTGCTGGGGGCGCGCGTGGTGCCGGGTTTGTTCGCGCAGACCCACACGCACCCGGAGTTCGTCGGACGCACGCTGCTGGAGATCCTGCACCGCGGCGACGACCGCCGGGCGGGGATGCCCCGGGACGCCGCGAGCTCGGCGCTCGACCGCTACGGGCTGGTGCGGCAGGCGCTGCAGACGTTCGAGTCGCTGTCCGGTGGGCAGCAGGCGCGGTTCCAGGTGCTGCTGCTGGAGTTGTCCGGCGCGACCCTGCTGCTGCTCGATGAGCCGACCGACAACCTCGACCTGGAGTCGGCGGAGGCGTTGGAGCAGGCGCTGGCGCGGTTCGAGGGGACGGTGCTCGCGGTCACGCACGACCGCTGGTTCGCGCGGTCGTTCGACCGGTTCCTCGTGTTCGGCTCCGACGGCGAGGTGTACGAGTCGGACGAGCCGGTGTGGGACGAGCGCCGCGTGGCACGGGCCCGGTGACCGCGGGCACGCGCCCCCTCGGGGTGCCCGGTAGGCTGGACGGGTGACCATGGAGATCGAGCTCGGCCGAGGAAAGCGCGCCCGTCGCGCGTACACGTTCGACGACATCGCGGTGGTGCCCTCGCGGCGCACGCGCAACCCGGAGGACGTGTCGACCGCCTGGACGATCGACGCCTTCGGCTTCGAGATCCCGGTGCTCGGCGCGCCGATGGACTCCGTCGTGAGCCCGCGCACCGCCATCATGCTCGGCCAGCTGGGCGGCCTGGGCGTGCTCGACCTCGAGGGTCTGTGGACCCGGTACGAGGACCCGGAGCCGCTGCTCGCGGAGATCGCGGGTCTCGCCGACGACCGGGCGACCGTGCGCATGCAGGAGCTGTACGCCGAGCCGATCAAGCCCGAGCTCATCACGCGGCGCCTGGCCGAGATCCGCGAGGCCGGTGTCACCGTCGCCGGTTCCCTCACGCCGCAGCGCACCCAGGAGTTCTACGACACCGTGGCCGCGGCGGGTGTCGACCTGTTCGTCATCCGCGGCACCACCGTCTCGGCGGAGCACGTGTCGAGCGTGGCCGAGCCGCTCAACCTCAAGAAGTTCATCTACGACCTGGACGTCCCGGTCATCGTGGGCGGCGCGGCCACCTACACCGCGGCGCTGCACCTGATGCGCACGGGCGCGGCCGGCGTGCTGGTCGGCTTCGGCGGGGGAGCGGCGTCCACCACGCGCGCCACCCTCGGCATCCACGCCCCGATGGCCACCGCTGTCTCCGACGTCGCCGCTGCGCGCCGCGACTACCTCGACGAGTCGGGCGGGCGCTACGTGCACGTGATCGCCGACGGCGGCGTCGGCACCTCGGGCGACATCGTGAAGGCTCTCGCGATGGGCGCCGACGCGGTCATGCTCGGCGTGGCCCTCGCCCGCGCGACCGACGCGCCGGGGCAGGGTTTCCACTGGGGCCCCGAGGCGCACCACCCCAAGCTCCCGCGCGGCCGCCGGGTCGAGGTGGGCGGCATCGGCACGCTCGAGGAGATCCTGTACGGCCCTGCGCCCGTGGCCGACGGCACCGCGAACCTCATCGGCGCGCTGCGCAAGTCGATGGCGACCACCGGATACTCCGACCTCAAGGAGTTCCAGCGGGTCGAGGTCGTGCTCGCCCCGTACGAGGCCTGAGCCGCCGCCGCCGCACCGTGACCGCCCCCGCCCCGTTCCCGCCGACCCTCCGTGAGGTCATGCTGCGCGGACGCTGGATCGGCATGCTGCTGCTGTGCCTCGTGGTCGCCGGGGTGTTCGCGTGGCTCGGGCAGTGGCAGCTGGAGCGCGCGATCGAGACCGACCCGCCGCCGCCCGGCGTGACCGAGCAGGTGCGGCCGCTGTCCGACGTGGTCGAGCCGGGGCAGTACCTCGCCGAACCCCTCGTGGGGCAGCGGGTCGAGACGAGCGGGACGTGGATCCCGGACGACTTCCTGGTGGTGTCGAGCCGCTTCAACGACGGCGTCGAGGGGTTCTGGGTCACCGGACAGCTGCGGGTGGACGAGCGTGTGTCGATCGCCGTGGCGATCGGCTGGGCTCCCGACCGCGCGGCCGCCGATGCCGCGGTGGAGCGCCTGGCCGCGGAGGCCGACGGTCGCCCGGTCGAGGTCGCGGGGCGCATCATCTCGGACGAGGGGCCGTCGGTGCCGCCGCGCAGCGACCCGGAGCGTCTCGACCGCATGTCGCCCGCCGCGCTGCTCAGCCGCTGGCACGACACGGAGCAGCTCGACGTGTACCGCCCGTACCTCGCCTCGACCACCGCGACGGCGGGCCTCGAGGACATCTCCTCGCCGGCACCCGATGAGCAGTCGCCGGTGAACTGGCTCAACGTGTTCTACGCGGTGGAGTGGGCGATCTTCGCGGGCTTCGCGTTCTACCTCTGGTACCGCCTGGCGAAGGACGCGTGGGAGCGCGAGGTCGAGGAGTTCGAGGACGCGGCGGCGGCCGAGAGCGTCTGAACGGCGTGCGCATCCGCGCGACCTCCGGTGCGCTTCTGCGCGCGGCCGTGCCCCGATGTGAACCTTCGTCAGGGGTGCGCGCGGCCCTTCGGTGAGCAGTCGGTGACCATCGTGAAAACTCCGTTGAGGATGTCCGACCCGCTTCGTATGCTCGCTCCATGTGCGCACGCTGGGAGTTCCCGATGCGTGCGGTGACAGCGTCCTGAGCAGGGTCGATACACGATCGAGGAGACAGCACCGATGATGTCCGCTTCAGAGCACGGGGAGCCCATGACCCCCGTCTCGCACCGCAGAACCAGGGGGCGCATCGGCGCTCTCGCCGTGACCTGCGTCGCCACCCTGGGCCTCGGCTCGCTGGTCGCGACGCCCGCCGTCGCCGATCCGACCGGGACCGGGGTGGTGATCAATGAGGCGTATCTCTCCGGAGGCAGTGCCGGTGCGGCGTACACGAACAAGTTCGTGGAGCTGTACAACCCCACGTCCGAGGCGGTGTCGCTCGACGGCATGTCCCTGCAGTACCGCTCGGCGACCGGCTCGGCGGCGTTCACCGGGATCGCGCCGCTCACCGGCAGCATCCCCGCCGGCGGCTACTTCCTGGTGCAGGGCAACAGCAACGGCACGAACGGCGCCGCGCTGCCCACGCCCGACGCGGTCACCGGTCTCACCCCGAGCGGGACGAACGGCACCATCGCCCTGGTCGAGGGCACCACGGCTATCACGCTCGCCCCCGGGTCCGCGGCGGGAGCCGACGGCGTCGTCGACCTGCTCGGCTACGGCACCTCCAACACGTTCGAGACGAAGGCGGCCACGGCGCCGTCGGGCAACACCGATGTGCGGTCGCTGAACCGCACGAACGGCGCGGACACCGACGACAACAGCGTCGACTTCTCGCTGTCCGCCACCATCACCCCGCAGAACTCCGGTGGCACCGACCCCGGCACCGACCCGGGCACCGACCCCGGCACGGAGCCGCAGAAGGCGACCATCGCCGAGGTGCAGGGCACCACCGACGTCTCGCCACTGAACGGCACGCGCGTGCAGGTCGAGGGCGTCGTCACCGCCGACTACCGCACGGGCGGCTACAAGGGCATCGTCATCCAGACCCAGGGCTCGGGCGGCGCGACCGACGCGACCCCCGGCGCCTCCGACGGCGTCTTCGTCTTCCTGAACGCGCTGGCCCCCACGCTCGCGATCGGCGACCTGGTCTCGGTCACCGGCACCGTGAGCGAGTACTACGGCCAGACGCAGGTGAACCCGGCCGCCGCGGCGGACGTGACGGTGGTCACGCCGGGCGTCGGCGTGCCCGCGGTCACTCCGCTGCCCGCCACGGTGCAGGGCGCCGACCGGGAGCAGTACGAGAACATGCTCGTCGCGCCCGAGGGCACCTACCGCCTGGCGTCGAGCCACCAGCTGTACAACTACGGCACGCTGTGGCTGAACGCGGGTGATGCCCTGTCCGTGAAGAGCACCGAGACCACGCGTCCCGGTGCCGACGCCGCCGCGATCGCCGCGGCCAACCGCGCCAACCGCATCCTGCTCGACGACGGCTGGTCGATCCAGGTGACCAACAGCGGCCACCCGGGTCAGCAGCCCTACTTCACGAAGGACCAGGTCGTCCGCAACGGCGACACGGTCGACTTCGGTGACAACGGCTACGTGCTGCAGTGGGGCTTCGATGACTGGCGTCTGCAGCCGGTCGTGCCGATCGACGACTCCTCGCCCGCCGAGCTGAAGGTCGGCTTCGCGGCGACGAACCCGCGTCCGACGGAGGCGCCCGAGGTGGGCGGCGACGTGCAGGTGGCGTCGTTCAACGTCTACAACTACTTCACGACGCTGAAGAGCGAGAACTCCAACGCGCGGGGCGCCGCGAACGCCGCGCAGTTCGCGATCCAGAAGTCCAAGATCGTCGCGGCGATCAACGGCCTCGACGCCGAGATCGTCTCGCTCATGGAGATCGAGAACTCGGTCAAGCTCGGCAAGCCGGTCGACACGGCGCTGAAGGATCTGGTCGCCGGCCTGAACGCCGACGCCGGCAGCGACGTGTGGGGCTACGTGCCCACGCCCGAGGCGCTGAACGATGCGGCGACGACCGACTACATCACCAACGCGATCATCTACAAGAAGGACGCCGTGAAGCGGGTCGGTGACAGTCTCACGACGACCGACGAGTCGGTGTGGGGCAACGCGCGCGAGCCGATCGCACAGGCGTTCGACATCGACGGCCGCGTGGTCACCGTGGTCGCGAACCACCTGAAGTCGAAGTCGCCGCCCGAGGGTGCGGGGGCGGAGCCGGCCGACGGCCAGGGCTTCTTCAACGCCGACCGCGTGGCGCAGGCGAACGCGATCCTCGCCTTCACGGCGGAGCTGGAAGAGACGACCGGCAGCAGCGACATGCTCCTGATCGGCGACTTCAACGCCTACGGCAAGGAAGACCCGATCGACGTCTTCGCCTCGCAGGGGTGGAGCGACCTGGTCGCCGACAAGACCGACGGGCAGTACACGTACACGTTCGACGGCGAGCTCGGCTCGCTCGACCACGTGATTGCGTCGCCGTCGCTCGTCTCGTCGATCACCGGCGCGGGCGTCTGGGGCATCAACTCGCCGGAGTGGAGCGACCGCGGCTACGCGTTCGGCGCCACCGAGGAGGGCACCCCGTACCGCTCCAGCGACCACGACCCGATCATCGTCGGCGTCTCCGCGGAGATCCCGCCGGTGAGCATCGACGTGGTCACGGTGAACGACTTCCACGGCCGCATCGAGGCCGACGGGGCCGCGGCCGGTGCCGCGGTGCTCGCCGGTGCGGTGCAGCAGTTCCGTGACGCGAACCCGAACCTGATCTTCGCGGGAGCCGGCGACCTGATCGGCGCGTCGACGTTCACCTCCTTCATCAACGACGACAACCCCACGATCGACGCGCTCAACGCGGCGGGCCTCGATGTGAGCGCCGCGGGCAACCACGAGTTCGACCAGGGCTGGGAGGACCTGCGCGATCGCGTGCAGGACCGTGCGGACTGGGAGTACATCTCGTCGAACGTGTTCGTCACCGAGACCGGTGAGCCCGCGCTCGCCCCGGCCTGGGTGAAGGAGGTCGACGGCGTGCGCGTCGGGTTCGTCGGCGCCGTCACGGAAGACCTCGACTCGCTGGTGTCCCCGGAGGGCATCGCCGATCTCGAGGTGCGCAGCATCGTCGACTCCGTCAACGCGGTGGCCGACGACCTGCGCGACGGTGACGCGTCCAACGGCGAGGCGGATGTCGTGATCCTGCTCGTGCACGAGGGGGCCGAGAGCACCGCGCTGTCGGCCATCACGGAGGACTCCCCGCTGGGTGAGATCGTCTACGGGGTGGACGACGACGTGGACGCGATCGTGTCGGCGCACACGCACCTCGCGTACAACCACGTGATCGACGGTCGCCCCGTGGTCTCCGCCGGGCAGTACGGCGAGAACCTCGGGCTGATGAACCTGCAGGTCGACCCGACCACGAAGGAGCTGCTCTCGATCACCAACGAGATCAAGCCGCTCACGGCCGCCGGCAAGCCGCTGTACCCGGCGGTGCCGGAGGTGCAGGCGATCGTCGACGCCGCCAAGGCCGAGGCCGACGTGCTGGGCGCCGTGAAGGTGGGCGACATCACCGCCGACTTCAACCGGGCGCGGCAGACGAACGGCTCGGAGAACCGCGGCGGCGAGTCCACGATCGGCAACTTCGTGGCCGACGTGCAGCAGTGGTCCACGGGCGCCGACCTGGCGCTCATGAACCCGGGAGGCATCCGCGCGAACCTCACGTACGCGTCGTCGTCCGCGAGCGATCCGAACGGCAACGTCACCTACCGCGAGGCGGCCACGGTCCAGCCCTTCGCCAACACGCTGGTCACCCTGACTCTCACCGGCACGCAGCTCAAGGGCGTGCTCGAGGAGCAGTGGCAGCCGGCGGGGTCGGCACGTCCGTTCCTCAAGCTCGGCGTCTCGAAGGGGCTCGTCTACACGTACGACCCGACCGCGGCGCAGGGCTCGCGCATCACGTCGATCACGCTGAACGGCGCCCCGGTCGACCCGGACGCGCAGTACACGGTGGCGGCGAACTCGTTCCTCGCGGCGGGTGGCGACAACTTCGCCACCTTCAAGGAGGGCGCGGGCAAGCGGGACACCGGCAAGATCGACCTGCAGTCGATGGTGGACTGGTTCGACGCGAACAAGACCGCGACGCCCGATCTCGCCCAGCGCGCGGTCGGCGTGACGCTCAGCCCGGCCGATGCCGACGGGTACAGCGCCGGCGACCAGGTGACGGTGTCGCTCTCGTCGCTCGCGTTCAGCGGGGGAGAGGCCGCACCGGGCGAGGTGACGCTGTCGCTCGGCGACACGGCGCTCGCCTCGGGCACGGTCGACCCGGCCGTGGTCGACACCACGGACGAGGGCGGCCGTGCGGCGCTCACGTTCGCGGTGCCGTCCGGGGTGTTCGGCGACCAGGTGCTGACGGTGAACGTCCCCGCGACGGGCACGACGGTGCAGGTGCCCCTCACGATCGCCGGCCAGGAGGAGTTCGCCGGCACGATCGAGCTCGGCTCCTCCAAGGTGGCCGCGGGCAAGAAGCTCACGGTCACGGGCGAGGGGTATGTGCCGGGCGAGACGGTGACGATCGCGCTGCAGCCCAAGAAGGGCGCGGCGGTGCAGGTCGGCACGGTGCAGGTCGGTGCGGACGGGACGTTCACCACGCAGGTGACCGTGCCGAAGAGCGCACAGCCGGGCAAGTACACGGTCTCGGCGGCTCAGGCCGACGGTGACGCGGCGACCGCGACCGTCACGGTGAACCGTGCGGGCGGCATCGTCGGCGCGATCATCGACTGGCTGTGGGACCTCATCTCCGGCTGGTTCTGAGCCCGGAGCGGATGATCGCAGCGGAGGCCGTCGGGAGCGATCCCGGCGGCCTCCGTCGTGCCCGTTGTGTGTTCCAGCGCACATGTCGCGAGGTGTGTTTAAACACACAAGAGGAAGTGTTACTTTTATGACACAAAAGCGGTAGTGTGTTTAAACGCACAACGCGGAGGTGTCATGGAGAGTCAGCCATTCCACTCGGCGCGACAGCTCGGCGCCGTCATGAGGGCCGCGCGTCTACGCCGGGGCTGGAGTCAGACGGAGCTTGCTGAGCGAGCGGCCGTCGACAGGCCCTGGTTGGTGAAGTTGGAGACCGGGCACCTCGACAACCCGACGCTTCGACGCGTGCTGCAGGTCGTCGAGTCTCTCGGACTGCAGTTGAGTGTTCAAGAGCCCGTACGAGGCAACTCTGCGTTCGACTTGAACACGTTGTGGGGCGAGGAGGACGACGAGCGATGAAAGCCACCTCTTCTGCCCAGGCCGATCTCGTCGCGTTCATCGACGGTCAGCGCACGGGTCTGTTCTCTCAGAACGCGCATGGCGCGATCAGCTTCACATACGACGACGGCCTGTCGCCCTGGGCGACGCCGCTCTCGATCTCCATGCCCCTCGTGCCCGGTGCCGAGTACGGCAACCGGGTCGCGCGGCCTTTCCTTCAAGGGCTGTTGAGTGACAACCCTGCGACGCTGGAAGCCATCGCTGCTGCGCACCACACGAGTCCCCGGAACCCGATGGCGCTCCTCCGGCATGTCGGACGCGACACGGCCGGTGCGCTCCAGCTGCTGCCCCCAGGCGAAGCGTCCGACGATGCGGAAGCGCGCACGGGCGACGTCCGTTTCATCGACGATCTCGGCGAGCTCGTCGCGTCGGTGGTCGATTCGGCGGGGGATTGGTCCGAGCGGTACGACGAGTTCCGGTGGAGCCTCGCCGGTGCCCAGCCCAAACTCGCGCTGTACCGCTCAGACGACGGCCAGTGGGGCGTTCCGCGCGATTCGACGCCGACCACTCACATCCTCAAGCCTGCGGCGCGCGGTGGCCGTCACGATGTCAACGAGTTCCTGACCATGCGAGCCGGGCGTCATCTGGGGCTTCGTGTCGCTGACCACGGGCTCCTGGTCACGGACCGCGGTGACTTCGTCTTCGTGGCGGAGCGCTATGACCGTGTCCGGACCGGTGGCCGACTCCACCGGCTCCATCAGGAGGATTTCGCGCAGGCGCTCAGCGTCGACCCCGCACTCAAGTACCAATCCGACGGCGGCCCCGGGCTGGAGAAGTTCGCTCGCGTGGTGCGGGCGTTCGCGCCGTCCGAGCAGCGCCGCGCGGCGAACGAGCTCTTCGAAGCGCTCGTCTTCACGTGTGCTGCGGCGAACACTGACGCCCATGCCAAGAACTACTCGGTCATCCACTCGGGAACGCAGATGCGGTTGGCACCCCTGTACGACCTCGGAAGTAACGCGCTCTACAGAGGAGATCAACCGATGCCCTCCGCCGTGTCCATCGGTGGCGAGCGCGTGATGGCCCGTATCGGGATGACGCACTGGTTGAAGGCGGCCAGAACACTCGGAGTCGAT
Organism: Microbacterium sp. NPDC055599; assembly: GCF_053618975.1. Lineage (NCBI taxonomy): Bacteria > Bacillati > Actinomycetota > Actinomycetes > Micrococcales > Microbacteriaceae > Microbacterium > Microbacterium sp. NPDC055599. Next base: position 17,345 of record NZ_JBSHIM010000011.1, read on the forward strand.
GCGCAGACGGCGCGGGATGCCGTCGAACGTATCCGAGGTGGAGTCACCGAGGCGTTCGTGGCCGCACGTGCCGACCTGTTGGCGGACGAGGACGGCCTGACGTACGCGGATCGACTCGTCGAGGCGGTCGGGGAGCGCGCCCACCATCATGGGTGGTGAACTCGTCCGGTCAGGCGGTGGCCGCCCGTGCGGGGCGGAGTCGACGGCATTCCGCCCCGACTAGACTGGACCCATGCCCGAACCGAAAGTCGCCAGCTTTCCGGCGATCCGCGGTGCGCTGAAGTTCTACCAGATCGCGTCGATCATCACGGGAGTCATGCTGCTCCTGCTGTTGACCGAGATGGTGCTCAAGTACACGCCGATCCACCTCGAGCTCTTCGCGGGAGGCTCCGGCGGACCGCTCTGGTTCGCGGGCGTGATCGCGGGCCCCGACTGCCAGTGGTGGTCGCTGTTCGCCCCGATGACGAACTCCTGCGAGATGACGTCGCTGGGCGACGGCTTCAACCTGTCGCTGTTCATCCTGGTGGCCCACGGCTGGTTCTACGTGGTCTACCTGTTCGCATGCTTCCGCATGTGGAGCCTGATGCGCTGGCCGTTCCCGCGGTTCATCCTGCTCGCCCTCGGCGGTGTCGTGCCGCTGCTGTCGTTCTTCATGGAGGCCATCGTCGCCCGTGAAGTGAAGTCCTATCTCGCCACCCGGGAGGCCGAGGAGGCCTCCGCGACCGCCCCGGAAGGTGTCCGTTGACCGAACAGTCCGAGACCCAGCAGCGCCCCGCGCTCGTCGTCGACTTCGGCGCGCAGTACGCGCAGCTGATCGCCCGTCGTGTGCGGGAGGCCGGCGTCTACAGCGAGATCGTGCCGCACACGGCCACGGCCGCGGAGATCGCCGCCAAGAACCCGGTGGCGATCATCCTGTCCGGCGGCCCGTCGTCGGTGTACGAGGAGGGGGCGCCGAAGCTCGACCCCGCCGTGTTCGATCTCGACGTGCCCACGCTGGGCATCTGCTACGGCTTCCAGTACATGGCGCAGACCCTCGGCGGCGAGGTCGCGAACACCGGGCTGCGCGAGTACGGCGCGACCGATGCCGTGATCTCCGGCGACGGCGGCGTCCTGCTGGGCGGGCAGCCCGCGGAGCAGAACGTGTGGATGAGTCACGGCGACCAGGTCGCGAAAGCGCCGGAGGGCTTCGAGGTCCTCGCCACGACCGAGGCGACCAAGGTCGCGGCGTTCGCGAACGAGGAGCGCCGTTTCTACGGCGTGCAGTGGCACCCCGAGGTCAAGCACTCCGACCACGGCCAGCGCGTGCTGGAGAACTTCCTCCACAAGGGCGCGGGGCTCGCGTCCGACTGGAACCCCGACAACGTGATCGCCGAGCAGGTCGAGCGCATCCGCGAGCAGGTCGGCGACGCCCGCGTCATCTCCGCGCTGTCCGGAGGCGTCGACTCCGCGGTCTCGACCGCCCTCGTGCACAAGGCCATCGGCGACCAGCTCACCGCGGTGTTCGTCGACCACGGGCTGCTCCGCAAGGGCGAGCGTGAGCAGGTCGAGAAGGACTACGTCGAGTCGACCGGCGTGCGGCTCATCACGGTCGACGCGGCCGAGACCTTCCTCGGACACCTGAAGGGTGTGACCGACCCGGAGGAGAAGCGCAAGATCATCGGCCGCGAGTTCATCCGCGCGTTCGAGAAGGTGCAGCTCGACCTCGTGGAAGAGGCGAAGGCCGACGGCGGCGCCCCGGTGAAGTTCCTCGTGCAGGGCACGCTCTACCCCGACGTGGTGGAGTCCGGCGGAGGCGCGGGCACCGCGAACATCAAGTCGCATCACAACGTGGGTGGTCTGCCCGACGACCTCGACTTCGAGCTGATCGAGCCGCTGCGGGCCCTGTTCAAAGACGAGGTGCGTGCGATCGGCCGTGAGCTGGGCATCCCCGAGGCGATCGTCGGACGGCAGCCGTTTCCGGGGCCCGGCCTCGGCATCCGGATCATCGGTGAGGTCACCGCTGACCGTCTCGAGATTCTGCGTGAGGCCGACGCCATCGCCCGCGAAGAGCTGACGAAGGCGGGTCTCGACCAGGAGATCTGGCAGTGCCCCGTGGTGCTGCTGGCCGACGTGCGCTCGGTGGGCGTGCAGGGCGACGGCCGCACGTACGGCCACCCGATCGTGCTGCGTCCGGTGTCGAGCGAAGACGCCATGACCGCCGACTGGACGCGCCTGCCGTACGACGTGCTGTCGAAGATCTCGAACCGCATCACGAACGGGGTGCGCGACGTGAACCGGGTCGTGCTCGATGTCACGTCGAAGCCCCCGGGGACGATCGAGTGGGAGTGACGGGGGCCGAGTGATCGGCTCCCGCGTCCGCCGAGGAGGTGCGAGACGATGACCGAGGAGTCCCCACCCGTGCTTCCGGACGCGGACTACCTGGTGCTGTCCAGCCGCCTCATCCCGGGGCTCGACGGCGGATACACGATCGCGACCCTCGCCCGCGCCCGGATGCTGGCCGCGGCGGGCGTCGGCGACGGCGCCGGACCGGAACTGCTGACGTTCGATCCGGGTACCGCCGCCGACCACGCGGAGCATCGACGGGTGTTCACGGAGCGCGGCGCGCTGTCCGACCCGGGGCGGATGCGCAACCTCTTCGATGAGGCCATCGCACCGGAGGGCGGGGCGGCTGCGTGGCTGCGGGAGACCGCCGATGCCGCCGTCGTCGCCGACCCCGACGTCGAGTACCGGGTGCTGCGCGACGTCGAGGGCCGCCCGTTCGCCGCGCTCCCGGTGATCCCGGGCAACCCGGACTGGCACCTGACCGACGAGCCGGTGCTGGTGTACGACGCCGCGGGAGTAGTGGCCGGCGCCCTGCACGGCTTCCGCGGCCTGTACCGGGCGTGGCTCGACCACGTCGTGGCCGCCTCGGGCGACCGTCGCGTCGTCGTGATCTGCGAGTCGCGGCAGCTGGGCGAGCTCATCGCTGACTGGGACGACCCGCGCGTGCGCATCGTCCACACGATCCACACGATGCACGTGGAGGCGCCGTACACGCCGGACGCGACCATGAACACGCTGTGGACGCGGTGGTTCCGCCTGGCCGACCGCTTCGACGCGGTGGTCTGGCCGACCGCGACGCAGCGTGACGACGTGGTCGCGCGTTTCGGGGCGTCCGCGAATCACGTCGTGGTGCCCAACCCGATCGCGCCGGTCACGGCCCGCGCCGACCTGCGCGAGGATGGTCTCGTGGTGGTGCTGGGACGTCTCGCGCCCGGCAAGCGCATCGACCACGCGATCCGTGCGTTCCTCGCCGCCGATGTCGCCGGCACGCGACTGGAGATCTGGGGCACGGGGCCGGAGCAGGAGCGGCTGGCGGCGCTGATCGCCCAGCTCGACGCGGGCGACCGCGTGGTGCTCGCCGGGTATGCCGACGACCCGGCCACGGTGCTCGACCGGGCGTCGCTGCTGCTCACGTCGACCGCGTTCGAGGGGCAGCCGCTCGGGGTCGTGGAGGCGCTGCTGCACGGCACACCGGTCGTGTCCTACGACGTCCGCTATGGCATCCGCGATGTGCTCGGGGCGGGTGGCGGCGTGCTGGTGCCCGCGGGCGACGAGGGCGCACTGGCGACCGCGCTCCGCGATCTGCTGACCGACGCCGATCGTCTGGCCGTGCTGCGCGCTGAGGCGCCGTCGGTCGCGGCGGCCTGGAGCCCCGAGCGCTCCCTCGCCGCCCTCACGGGCGTGGTCGCCGAGGTCTCCGCCCGCCCCTCTCGACGCGCCTGATCCGCGGCGGCGCGGACGTCGGAGGAAAAGTTCTCCGTCGATGTCGATCCGGGCCGTTCCCGTTCGACGTCTTCAGTGAGAGGGTCGAGAGACGGCCCCATCCGACAAGGAGAACATCATGAAGTTCATGCTCATCATGCGCGCGACCGACGACGCGGTGGCGGCGTACCAGGAGATGCCCTTCGAGCAGGTCATCGAGGCCATGGGGCGGTACAACGAGTCGATGATGAAGGCGGGCGTGCTGGTCGCCGGCGAGGGCCTGACGGATGCCGCGGAGGGCTTCGTGGTGGACTTCAGCGCCGACAAGCCGCTGATCACCGATGGCCCCTACGGGGAGACGAAGGAGCTGTTCAACGGCTTCTGGATCGTGGAGGTGTCGTCGCGCGAGGAGGCTGCGGAGTGGGCGAGCCGTGCGCCGCTCGGACCCGGGTCGTACCTCGAGGTGCGCCGCGTGACCGGCCCGGAGGACTTCCCCGCCGACAACGAGTGGATCGAGAAGGAGGCGGGCTGGCGCGAGGAGCAGGCCCGCCGCGCCGAGCAGCAGTGACCGCCGGCCGATGGACGCGCACGACATGACGGCACGCTCCGCCCCCGCAGAGGGGTCGGCGGAGCGGGCCGTCGCCGCGGTGTGGCGCATCGAGTCCGCACGCATCGTGGGCACGCTCACCCGCATGGTCGGCGACTTCGGGCTCGCCGAGGATCTGGCGCAGGAGGCGCTGGTCGACGCACTGCGCCAGTGGCCCGTCGACGGGGTGCCGCGCAATGCGGCCGCGTGGCTCACCGCGGTCGCCAAGCGCAAGGCGGTGGACGCGTGGCGGCGTCGGGAGCGGCTGGACGACCGTCTGGCCCTGATCGCGCACGACCTGGAGCGCGAGCAGGCCGAGGTGCGGGATCCGTGGGACCCCGATGAGGTCGACGACGACGTGCTGCGGCTCATCTTCATCGCGTGCCACCCCGTGCTGTCGAGGGAGGCGCAGGTCGCGCTGACCCTCCGCGTGGTCGGCGGGTTGTCGAGCGAGGAGATCGCCCGGGCGTTCCTGGTGCCGACCGCGACCGTCCAGCAGCGCATCGTGCGGGCCAAGAAGACGCTCGCAGCGGCCCATGCGCCGTTCGAGGTGCCGCCGCGCGACGAGCATGCGCAGCGGCTCGGGGCGGTCCTGGGCGTGCTGTATCTGGTGTTCAACGAGGCGCACGCGGCGAGCAGCGGCCCGGAGTGGATGCGTCCGGAGCTGAGCGAGGAGGCGATCCGTCTCGCGCGCGTGCTGGCGGCGCTGATGCCGCGCGAGCCGGAGGTGCACGGTCTGCTCGCGCTGATGGAGCTCACCGCCGCCCGGTTCCCGGCCCGCCGCGACGCGAACGGCGAGCCGGTGCTGCTCGCGGATCAGGATCGTGGCCGCTGGGATCGCAGTCGCATCGTCCGGGGTCGCGCCGCGCTGGCGACGGCGGACGGGCTGGGACGCGGTCGCGGGGTGTACGGCCTGCAGGCGGCGATCGCGGAGTGCCATGCCATCGCGGCCTCGGTCGACGACACCGACTGGGATCGGATCGTGCTGCTGTACGAGGCGCTCGGTCGCCTGGCCCCGTCCCCGGTCGTGGAGCTGAACCGCGCCGCGGCGGTGGCGATGGCCACGGGCCCCGCGTCGGCGCTGCGCATCGTCGACCAGCTCGCGGCGTCGGGCGCGCTGCGCGGCTATCACCTGCTCCCGGCGACGCGTGGCGAGCTGCTGCGGCGTCTCGGGCGGGAAGACGAGGCCCGCAGCGAGTTCGCGGTCGCCGCGGGCATCGCGGGCAACGACCGCGAGCGTGCGCTGCTGGAGCGCAAGGCCCGCGGGGCGGTGAGCTGAGCCCCGCCGTAGGGCCGGGCCATCCCCGCGAGGACGGGTCCGGGGGAAACGAAAAGACCCGCCCCTCACGGATGCTGTCGCAGCCGTGGGGGACGGGCGTGATGACGCGGGGGCGCGTCGAGTGGGGTCGCGCGTCAGTCGTTGACCTTCTGGCCACGGCCGACGATGAGGCCGTAGATCAGCAGCACGATGATCGAGCCGCCGATGGCGAGGAGCCAGGTTCCGAGGTCCCAGAACTCCGTGAGAGGACGGTTGAGGATCAGGCTGCCGAGCCATCCTCCGAGCAGGGCGCCGACGACGCCGAGCAGCAGCGTAACGAACCACCCGCCTCCCTGCTTACCGGGCAGGATCAGCTTGGCGATGGCTCCGGCGATGAGGCCGAGGAGAAGAAAGCCGAGAAAGCTCATGGTCAGCTCCTTGATGTCGGGAGCCCCGGGGGGCCGGGGCTTCGTGATATCCACAGTGCCGCGATCGGCAGTCGCGTGCCAACCCCTTGCGCCGCACTCCCCGGATATGGCAAGAGGCCCGCCTCCCCGAGGGGAGACGGGCCTCTGTCGCGACGGGCGTCAGTTGTTGCCGCGGGCGATCGCGATGATCCGCAGGATCTCCACGTACAGCCAGACGACGGTGACCATGATGCCGAAGGCGCCGAGCCAGCCGTACTTGCGGGGAGCGCCGTTGCGCACACCCTGCTGGATCTGGTCGAAGTCGAGCACCAGCGAATACGCGGCCATGATGACCACGAGCACGCCGATGATCAGACCGAGCGGGATACCCATGATCTTCGCGCTGTACAGACCGAAGGCTTGCTCAGCGGGCAGGACGTTCGTCCACATCAGCACGAGGTTCAGCAGCGAGAAGACCAGATAGCCGATCATGGCTACGAGGAAGATCTTGGTGGCCTTCTTGGAGGCACGGATCTTGCCGCTCGCGAACAGTGCCAGGGTGACGCCGACCACAGCGATCGTGGCGAGCGTCGCCTGCAACACGATGCCCGGCCAGCGGACCTCGAAGAACGCGGAGATGCCGCCGATGAACAGGCCCTCGAACGCCGCGTAGGCGAAGATCAGCGCGGGGCGGACCGTCTTGCGCGAGGTGAAGGTGATGACCATCGCGAGCACGAAGCCGCCGAGCGCACCGATGATCCACGGCAGCATGTTGACGGTGTTGCCGCCGTACGGGTCGAAGCGCGGGGCCGAGATGCCGCCGAGGGTCCACACCCAGCCGACCGCGGCGGTGACGAGGAGGATCGCGAACAGTCCAGCGGTCTTCCACACCGTGTCCTCGACCGACATGCGGTCGGTCTCGATGGCGCCGGCGGGCGGCGCCGCGTACATGCCCTCGAGCTGCGCGTTGGTGGCGGCGTCGACGGAGGCGTGCGTGAACGAGGCGTTCTGCGCACCCTGAGCAGCCTGCGGAGCGCCGGGATACGTCGCGACGTTGCGCGGGTCCTGCTGCTGGAACGCAGGATTGTTGAAAGCGAAGTTGCTCATTGGTGGGCCTCACTCCAAAGGGGGGTAGTAGGTCGCTTTCCTCCACGATACCCGGGCGGCGACACGCGCGGGGTGTTCTACGCTGTGAGCGTGCCCAGGAAAAACCCGCTCGTGATCGGGCATCGCGGAGCCCCCGGCTATCGCCCGGAGCACAGCCGCTCCTCCTATGAGCTCGCGCTGGCGATGGGCGTGGACGCGGTCGAGCCCGACGTGGTGGCGACGAAGGACGGGGTGCTGATCGTGCGCCACGAGAACGAGATCTCGGGCACGACCGACGTCGCGGAACACCCCGAGTTCGCCGATCGCCGGACGACCAAGCGCGTGGACGGCGCGACGCTGACCGGCTGGTTCACCGAGGACTTCACGTGGGACGAGCTCGCCACGCTGCGCACCCGCGAGCGGCTGCCCGAGGTGCGGGTGTCGAGCGCGAGCTTCGACGGGGGCCAGGCGATCCTGCGGCTGCGTGAGGTGCTCGACCTCGTGCGCGAGGGGTCGGTGGAGCACGGCAGGGAGATCGGCGTGGTGCTGGAGGTGAAGCACGCCACCTACTTCGCGAGTGTCGGTCTCGACCTGGCGCCGCTCATCGCCGCGGAACTGCGCGAGGCCGGATGGGCGGACGGCGCGCTGCCGCTGGTGATCGAGAGCTTCGAGTCGACCGTGCTGCGGCAGCTGCGCGCGCTCGGGGTGCCGGCGTCGTACGTATATCTGATCGAGGCGAAGGGGCGTCCGTACGACCTGGCCGTCGCGCAGGGGAAGCGGGCGCGCACGTACCCCGAGACGGTGACGCCCGCGGGGCTCGACGCGCTGGTGGGTGAGGTGGACGGCATCAGCGTCGACAAGAAGATGCTGCTGGCCGAGGGGAACACGATCGTCGCGGATACCCACGCCCGCGGCCTGTCGGTGTTCACGTGGACCTGCCGCCCCGAGAACGCGTTCCTCGCCCCGCGGTTCCGCGGCGACGGCGGGCGCGGGGCGTTCGGCGACTACGAGGCCGAGTGGGACGTGATCGCGCGGCAGGGCGTGGACGGCGTGTTCGTCGACCACCCCGACCTGGGTGTCGCGTTCTTCCGGGGCTGACGTCCGCGGGTCAGAGCGTGCGGTCGAAGGCGCCGCGGCGGGTGGAGACGATCTCCTTGCCGAGGGGCATGAGGGAGACCGGGATCATCTTGAAGTCGGCGATGCCCATCGGGATGCCGATGATGGTGACGCACAGGGCGAGGCCGGAGACGATGTGCCCGATCGCGAGCCACCAGCCCGCGAGGATGACCCAGAGCACGTTGCCGAGGAACGAGCCGACGCCGGCGGTCGGCTTGCTGACGACCTCGCGGCCGAAGGGCCAGATGGCGTAGCGGGCGATGCGGAACGAGGCGATCGCCCAGGGGATGGTGACGATCGGGATGCACAGCAGCACTCCGGCGAGCAGATAGCCGAGGAAGAGGGCCCAGCCGGCGAGGATGACCCAGATGATGTTGAGGATCGTGCGCATTCTGCGATTGTGTCATCCGGTCGCGGGCGCGGCTGGGGATCCGCCCGGAGGTCCCGGGTGGGCGCGCGAACCGATGCCAGACTGACCGCATGACCGGAATATTGGTGCAGGACGTCAGCAGGGCCTTCGGGACGGTGCAGGCCGTACGCTCGGCCACCCTCCGCGCGGAACCGGGCAAGGTGACCGGACTGGTCGGGCCCAACGGTGCGGGCAAGACCACGCTGCTGCTCATGCTCGCGTCGCTCCTGGCACCCGACACCGGCACGATCCGCATCGGCGGCGTCGACCCGGCCGAAGATCCGCTCGCGGCCCGGCGACTGCTCGGCTGGATGCCCGACGCCCTCGGCGCCTGGCCCTCGCTCACCGCCCGCGAGACCATCGTCACGACCGCCCGGCTCTACGGCATCACCGCCGCGGATGCCGCCGTCCGCGCCCAGCAGCTGCTCGCCCTCGTCGGCCTGGGCGAGCTCGCCGACTCGCCGGCCAAGGTGCTCTCGCGCGGACAGAAGCAGAAGCTCGGCCTCGCCCGCGCCCTCGTGCACGACCCCCAGGTGCTGCTCCTCGACGAGCCGGCCTCCGGACTCGACCCCGAAGCGCGCGTGCAGCTGCGGGTGCTGCTGCGCCGGTTCGCGGCCGAGGGTCGCACGATCCTCATCTCCAGCCACATCCTGTCGGAGCTCGAGGAGGTCGTCGACGACGCCGTGTTCCTCGTCGCCGGATCGGTGGTCGACGCCGCCCCCGCGCAGAGCAGCGTGCGCGCGTGGCGCATCCGCCTGGCGGGCGTCACCCCGGAGCGCCTGAGCGCCGACACCTGGCAGGTCGCATCGCAGCTCGGCCTCGCGCCCGAGTCGCTCGCCGTCGACCGCGGCGCCGTGCTCGTGGGGTTCGCCGGGGAGGACGCAGCCGCCCAGTCGCTGCGGCGGCTCGTGGAGGCGGGACTACCCGTGGCGGAGTTCGCACCGGCGCAGAGCGACCTCGAGCACACGTTCCTGCACCTGCAGCACCCCGCGCCCGCACAGCCGGCGACCGCGCCGACCCCGCCACCGCCCGCCCCGCCCGCGGCCACATCGCCCGCGACCACCGAAGGAACGGAGGCCGGCGCATGAGTCTCGCGAACATCGGCATCATCGCCCGGCTCGAACTCACGCAGCGGCTGCGGAGCGTCGGCTGGTACGTGCTCCTCGGCGTCTTCGCCCTCGTGCTGCTGGGCATCACCGGGCTCGCGTTCGCCGTGTACTCCTGGGGCGACGCGGTCGGCGCCGGGGTGTACTCCATCGTCGTCAACATCGTGCTGCTGCTCGTGGTGCTCGTCTCGCCGACGCTCAGCGGCAACGCGATCAACGGCGACCGCGATGCCGCCACCCTCGGTGCGATCCAGGTCACGGCCGCGTCGACCGGCGACATCATGCTGGGCAAGCTCCTCGCCGCCATCGCGACCGGCGGGGCGTTCCTGCTCGTCGCCGTGCCGTTCCTGGCGCTGTCGTTGCTCGGTGGCGGCGCCGATCCGCTCGTGCTCCTGGTGTCGCTGCTCGTGCTCGCGGCCGAGATCGTGGTGGTGGCCGCGATCGGGGTCGGGCTCAGCGGGCTCATCGCGCGCCCCCTGTTCTCCGTCGCGGCCACCTACCTCGTCGTCTCGGGGCTCGTGGTCGGCACGCTGATCGTCTTCGCGCTGGGCGGCATGGCGATCCGCAGCGAGGCCACCAGCTACAGCCGTCCGTACGACGCGAACGGCAACGTCGAGTGCGACCGGTGGGAGGTGTCGACGACCTACGAGGCGCCGCGCTTCGACCTGGTGTGGTGGGCGCTCGCCGCGAACCCGTTCGTGGTGCTCGCGGACGCCACGCCCACCGAGTTCTCCAGGGACGGGTACCCCGTCGACCTGTTCGGCCAGATCAAGTACGGCCTGCGCAGCGCCCAGCAGTCACCGCTGGAGCAGCGGTGGGACGAGTGCGACACGGACGGGAACTACCGCACACCGCAGGAGGTCATCGAGTCGTCGGTGCCCAGCTGGTTCGTGGGGCTCGGGGTGCAGGTCGTGATCGCCGGATCGCTGTTCGCCGGGGCCTGGGCGCGCACCCGCACGCCCGCGCGACGCCTGCCACCCGGCACGCGGATCGCCTGACGGTACGGGAGGTCACGCCCTGTGCTCGGATTCTCTGACCCAGCTCGAGTACTCGACGAGTGCTCTGACGTCCGACGCCGCCAACACGCGAAGGTCGTCGTCGGGGAACAGGGTCTGAACGGTGAGCACAGGATGGCCCTCCGCATCGAGACGACTTCCCACGGCTTCGAGGTTGAGCGGATCGGCGCGGACGATTCGAGCGTGTGCATCGCGCACCTGCGCGAGCGTGTGGGCGGAGGCTACGACGCGGAGATCGTCGCCGAAGAACGGGCGTAGTCGATCCCGCACCGTGTCGACGTCGTACGCCACCACGTAGTGAAGGTAGTGGCGTGACCCGTGACGCTCCTGGCACAACGGAACCCACTCGGCCGCGAGGGGCGGATCGTCGGAGAACAGCAGGTTCGCTACGTCCTCGGCGAACGGCGCGTCGAACGGCGCGGGAACATGCTCCTCGATCCCGCGGAATCTCGCCGGCGGTTCGCGCGTTAACGCTGGACGCGCCGAGATCACCCGGAGCGCACGCTCCGTCACCGTTGCCTGGATCTGCACGAGGCCGCCGTCCTGAGCGGCCAGAAGTTCGGCGCTCGGATCGGTGAGACGCAGTCGCGCTCCTGGAAGCGGTGGTTCGGAGGGGCGCTCGATCTCAAGCTGGGAATCGCCCTCTCGTCGAAGAGCGCCCGTGCATGTCACCGTCGAGCCCACGCCGAGGAATGCTGTAAGGGGTTCGATAGGGGGCATCAGCATCCGCAGGGGTCGTAGGGGTTGTCTTCCAGGACCCAGAGCGCGTATTTATAAGGCGGCCATGGGTAACCGGGTGCCTTCGTGTCGCGACGGCACTGGTGATCATAGAGGCCGTACTTGGCCGCGAGGCCAGACGACTTCAGATGCTTCCAGCGAGCTTCGCAGGTGCTGATCGATTTGAAACCGCTTTGCCATGGACGCCAATGCATCGCCGCGCTAGCCTGCTCTGCTGTCCCGATGGTCAGCATGAAGGCCAACAGGGCCGTCAAAATGGCGGCGGAGAATCGGGATCCCCGCCCGGAATTGACTGTCGTTTGCACGTTGCTACTCCCTCGAAACTGGTGGACCCGGGCATCAGGACCGGTCGGAATCCGGGCCTCGTGCGGGCCACGGTAAGTCGAAGTCGCGGGTACGCGGACGCAGGGGTTTTGGGATATCGGGATGAAACAGCGACGGAGGCCGCGGGATCGCCACCCGCCGTTCACCCTCCGTGCACCGGGCGGACCGACGGCGTCCACCGGGGGTCGGTGGTCTGGGCTCATACCCGTCTGAGCCCGTCCGGGCGATCCCTCCAGGAGACTCCATGCCCCGCTTGCAGTCCGCAGCGGCGGTCGCGGCGGTGTGCGCACTGAGCGCCGCCGCCCTGCTCGCCGCCCCCGCCGCGGTCGCCGCCACCGGCGTCCGTCCGACCGAAGAGACCGCGCCGGTCGCCGACCCGTCGGGGCTCGTACTGAACGAGATCGTCTACGACGACGCGCCCACCGGGCTCGCCGACCAGGTCGAGCTGTACAACGCGGGCGACACCCCCGTGGACCTCGCGGGCTGGACCATCGCGGACGAGAAGCGCGACAGCGTCGGTCGAGCACCGGAGGGCACGGTGCTGGCGCCCGGCGAGTTCCTCGTGCTCGTGAAGGACGTGGACTTCCCGTTCGGGCTCGGCAAGGGCGACGAGGTCGTGCTCGTCGACCCCAGCGGCGTCGAGGTCGACTCCTACGCGTACGACAACACGGCCCCGCTGTCGGTATGGGCGCGTTGCCCCGACGGCACGGGGGCCTGGGCGCCGGCGACCGCGGTGACGCCGGGAGCGCCCAACGACTGCAGCGTTGCGCCCGTCGACGGCTCGATCCGCATCAACGAGGTCGACTCGCAGCCCGCCGACTGGGTGGAGTTCCACAACCCGGGCACCGAGGCGCTCGACCTCTCCGGATACGAGATCCGCGACAACTCCGACGACCACCGCTGGACGTTCCTGCCGGGCACGCAGATCGCGGCGGGACAGTTCCTCGTGGTGGAGGAGGGCACGATCGGCCTGGTCGACGGCGTCGAGACCGCGTTCCGCGACCCGATCGGCATCGGCAGCGCCGACCGCATCCGTCTCTTCGACGCGTCGGGAGCGATGATCGACGACACGCTGCCCTGGCAGGGTCATGCCGCGATCGACGGGGACGCCGCCGCTGCCACCCTGGCCCGCTGCCCCGACGGGGTCGGCGCGTTCGTGCTCGCCTACGCGACCCCGGGAGCGGCGAACTCCTGCGTCCTGCCGTCGGTCGCGATCAACGAGATCGAGTCGAACGGCGACGCCACCGACTGGGTCGAGGTCATCAACACCGGCAGCACGCCGGTCGACCTGTCGGGGTGGACCGTGATGGACAACGACCCGGTCGGGCACGCCGCCGAGACCACGCCGCTTCCCGCCGGCACCGTGCTGGCGCCCGGCGGTTACCTGGTGTTCGACCAGCCCGAGGATTTCGTCTTCGGGCTCGGCAACGGCGACACCGTGACGATCCGCGACGCGAACGGCACCGCGGTCGATCAGCACGTGTACCCCGCACACGCCGAGGGTGTGTGGGCGCGCTGCGCCGACGGCTCGGGCGAGTTCATAGATGCACCAGCCGCCACCAAGGGAGCGCGCAACGCCTGCGGCAACCCGGTGCGCATCAACGAGGTGGAGTCTGACGGCGGCTCGCCCGACGACTGGGTCGAGCTCGTGAACCCGACGACGGTGGCCCTCGACGTGTCGGGCATCGTCGTGAAGGACGACGACGACGCGCACGCCTACGCGATCCCCGCCGGCACCTCGATCGCCGCGGGCGGCTACCTCGTGATCGAGCGCGCGCAGCTCGGGTTCGGCCTCGGCGGAGGCGACGCGGTGCGGGTGTTCGACGGCGATCTGCTCGTCGACGAGACCAGCTGGGGTGAGGGGCACGCGGCCGTCACCTGGGGCCGCTGCCCCGATCTGACGGGCGCCTTCGCGGTCACTGCGGAGTCGACCAAGGGTGCAGCGAACGTGTGCGCCGGCGAGGTGCCGGTGGGCGTGTGGCCCGGCTCCGCGGAGGTGCGCGTGGTCGACGAGACCCCGACGTTCCTGGAGGACAGCTCCGGCCTCGACGTGCAGGAGACGGCCGACGGTGCGGTGCTGTGGGCCGTGGACAACGGCGAGGGGCGCATCTGGAAGCTCGATGCGCACGCCGACGGCTCGGTCGAGAAGGCCGACGGCTGGGACGAGGGCAAGCGCGTCCGCTTCCAGAAGGATGCGCAGGACCCCGGCGCCGCCGGCCCCGACACCGAGGGCATCACGGTCGACGGCGACGGCTTCGTCTACGTCGCCTCCGAGCGCGACAACAGCGCGAAGGGCGTGAACCGGAACGTCGTGCTGAAGGTCGACCCCGAGGCGAACGCCGGAGACCTGGTCGCCCTGCAGGAGTGGGACCTGACGGCACTGCTTCCCGCGGTCGGCGCGAACCTCGGCGTGGAGGCCGTGCAGTGGGTGCCGGACGCGGCGCTCGCCGGGAAGCTCTTCGACGACACCACGGGCGCCGCCTACGACCCCGCCGACCACGCCGGTCACGGCAGCGGCCTGTTCCTGGTCGCGGTGGAGGACAACGGGCACGTCTACGCTTTCGCGCTCGCCGCGGACGGCACCGCGACCCTGGTGTCGGAGCTCGCGCCGGGTCTCGCCGGCGTCATGGCCCTCGACTGGGACACGGTGCGGAACACGCTGTGGGCGGTCTGCGACGACGGCTGCCAGGGTCGTTCGGCCGAGGTCACCCTCAACGGCACCGCACAGCCGGGCATCGCCCACTATGCGCGACCGGCGGGCATGCCCGACATCAACAACGAGGGCTTCGCGACCGCGCCGGCCTCGCTGTCTGTCGACGGACAGCGCCCGGTGTGGTGGTTCGCCGACGGCTTCGCCGCGCAGGCGCTGCGCATGGGCACGCTGCCAGGCGGCGTGGACGGCGAGAACCCGGGCGGCGAGAACCCGGGCACCGGCACTCCGCCGCTGCCGGGGACCGACCTCGTCGACGGCAACCGTCACGGCGTGACGGTCGACCCGGCGGTCGCGAGCCGGGGTCAGCGGGTCACGGTCTCGGTCGGCTCCGCCGCCGCCGGCACCGCCGCCGAGGTGTGGCTGTACTCCGACCCGGTGCGCCTCGCCACGGGGACCCTCTCGGCGACGGGTGCCCTCACGGTCACGGTCCCGGCGGACGCGGCCCTCGGCGCGCACCGCATCGCGGTCTACGCGGCGGACGGAGCCCTGCTGGGCTGGGCTGATCTGCGCATCGCGGAGGGCACGGGCGCCGCGGGCGGCCTCGCTGCCACGGGCGCAGAGCTTCCGGTCGCGGCGGCGGTGCTGGCGCTCGTGCTGCTCACGTCCGGTGCGGTGGCGGTCGGACGCCGCCGTCGCGCGCACTGATCGGGCGGAGGGGCGCGCGGGCGAGGCTCGCGCGCCCCTCTCGGCGTGCGCACGACTCCCGCGACCGCGATGTCGGTGCCGCCGCCTAGACTCGTAAGGTCATGACCGAAGCCCCTCTCATCGTCCCCGGATCCGTCGGCCCCCAGTCCTCCGGCGCCCCCGCACAGGACGACCTCCTCGCCGGCCTGAACCCGCAGCAGCTCGAGGCCGTCACCTACCGCGGCCCCGCACTCCTGATCGTCGCGGGGGCGGGGTCGGGCAAGACCAGCGTGCTCACGCGCCGCATCGCCTCGCTGCTCCGCAACCGCGAGGCGTGGCCGAGCCAGATCCTCGCCATCACCTTCACGAACAAGGCCGCCGGCGAGATGCGCGAGCGTGTCGAGGGCATCATCGGCGACGCCGCGCGGGGCATGTGGATCTCCACCTTCCACTCGGCCTGCGTGCGCATCCTCCGCCGCGAGGCGCAGCAGTTCGGCTTCACGAAGAACTTCACGATCTACGACTCCGGCGACTCGCGCGCGCTCATCAAGCGCCTGGTGAAGGAGCACGAGGCCGACGCGTACGGCCTCACCCCCGCCTCGGTGCAGGGGCGCATCTCCAAGCTCAAGAACGAGCTGTCCGACGCCGAGTCCTACGCGCGCCAGGCGAACATGACCGATCCGGCGGAGCGCGTGTTCGTCGAGGTGTTCGCCGACTACCAGCGGCAGCTGCAGCGCGCGAACGCGTTCGACTTCGACGACCTGATCGGGCAGACCGTGTACCTGTTCCGGGCGTTCCCGCAGGTCGCGGACACGTATCGGCGGCGGTTCCGGCACATCCTGGTCGACGAGTACCAGGACACCAACCACGCCCAGTACGCGCTCATCCACGAGCTCACGCGTCCGGTGTCGGGTGTCGGATCGGCGCCCGATCCGTATGCCTCGAACGGCATGATGATCTTCGAGCCCGACCCCGTGCCCTCCGCGGGCGCGGGCGAACCGGGAGCCTCGCTCACGGTGGTCGGCGACTCCGACCAGTCGATCTACGCGTTCCGCGGCGCCGACATCCGCAACATCAGCGAGTTCGAGCGCGACTTCCCCGGCGCGAAGGTCGTGTTGCTGGAGCAGAACTACCGCTCCACGCAGAACATCCTCTCCGCGGCGAACGCCGTGATCGGCAACAACTTCGACCGCAAGGACAAGAAGCTCTGGAGCGACCGGGGCGACGGCGACAAGATCATCGGGTTCACCGGCTACTCGCAGCACGACGAGGCGCAGTTCGTCGCCGACGAGGTCGAGGCGCTGCACCGCGCCGGCATGCCGTACTCCGAGATGGCCGTGTTCTATCGCACGAACTCGCAGTCGCGCGCGCTGGAGGAGATCTTCATCCGCTCGGCCGTGCCCTACAAGATCATGGGCGGCACCAAGTTCTACGAGCGCGCCGAGATCAAGGACGCGCTGGCCTACCTGGTCGCCGTCGCGAACCCAGCCGATGAGATGGCGGTGCGCCGCATCCTCAACAAGCCGCGGCGCGGCATCGGCGATGTGACCGAGACCGCGATCGCCCGGTTCGCCGACGAGCACGGCATCACGTTCCGGGAGGCGCTGTCGATGCCCGGTCAGCTCGGTGTCGGGCCCAAGATCCAGGCCGCGATCGCGCAGCTCGACGCCGTGCTCGCGGAGGCGACCGCGATCATGCTGCCCGCCACGGGCGAGGTGCCGCCGCCCACGTCGGTGGCCGACGGTCTGAGCCTGCTGCTGTCCAAGAGCGGCTACCTCGACGCGCTGCGCGCCAGCCGCGACCCGCAGGACGAGGCGCGCGTGGAGAACCTCGACGAGTTCGTCGCCGTGACCCGCGACTTCGCGCGCAACAACCCCGAGGGCACGATCACCGACTTCCTCACCGAGGTCGCCCTGGTGTCCGACGCCGACGACCTCGACGACGAGTCGGGGTCGGTGTCGCTCATGACGATGCACACCGCCAAGGGCCTGGAGTACGACGCGGTGTTCGTGACGGGTGTGGAGGAAGACCTCATCCCGCACCGCATCTCTGCGGGGGAGCCCGGGGGGCCGCAGGAGGAGCGTCGACTGTTCTACGTCGGCATCACCCGCGCCCGCAAGCGCCTGCACCTGTCGCTCGCGATGACGCGGGCTCAGTTCGGCGAGGTGTCGGTGGCGATGCCGAGCCGGTTCCTGCAGGAGATCCCCGCGGCGCTGATCGATTGGCGGCAGTCGCCCGGCGACGTGAACTCGCGCGGCGGCATGCAGTCGAGGGCCCTCAACGCGCGGCGCTCTGGTGGCTTCGGCGGTTCGGGCTCCGGCGACCGGTTCGGCGTCAAGCCGCTGCCGCGGGAGTCGCTCAAGCCCCTGTCGACCGCGATGGACAAGATCCCCAACCGGGTGACGGCCAAGATGCGCGACAACGGCGACCTGGAGCTCGCGGCGGGCGACCGCATCCGGCACGTCGACTTCGGCGAGGGCCGCGTGGACGCGGTCACGGGCGAGGGGGCGAAGCGGATCGCCCACGTGCGGTTCGACACGGCGGGGCAGAAGAAGCTGCTCATCAAGGTCGCGCCGATCGAGAAGCTGTAGCGCCGCTCGCGGGGCCGGAACACGCAGACGGTTAGGCTGGCTCATATGGCCCTCTTCTCCCGCCGCAAGAAGTCCGGCGACGACGCTGTCGCTTCCCCCGAGGTCGAGTCCACCCCGGTCGAGTCTCCTGAGACGACCGCACTCGAGACGACCGCGCCCGAGGGAACCGCGTCCGAGGCGAGCGCGCCCGAGGGAACCGCCTCCGCGACCGGAGCGCCGGCGACCGAGGGTACGGATCCTGCGCCCGAGGCCGCCGCGACGCCGACCGTGGGCATCTCCGTGCAGGCGTTCCGCGGCGTCGGCGCCGAGGCCGGCCCCGAGGTCGCGCCCCCCGCTGCCGAGCCGGACCCCAGCGCCCCCACCGTCACCTCTCCCGCCACCGCCCCCGCCTCCACCGCCCCCGCTTCCGCACCCTCCGCGACCGCCCCCGCCGCGCGCCCGACCGGGCAGCCCGCGACGCCGCAGGAGCGGAAGCTGCCGCTGGCCCCGGCCCTCCCGCCGGAGCAGACGGAGAGCGTCCCCGGCATGAAGGACAACGTCCTGCTGCGCGAGGCCCTGGCCCAGATCGAGGCCGGAGCGTCGAACGAGCAACTGCTCGGGGTGCTGCGGCAGGCGCTGCAGAGTCACCTGTTCATCCGCGTGAACGGCGACGCCAGGGAGCAGATCAGCGAGGGCAAGCCGCTCGCGGTCGCGGTCGTGCGCGACGGCGATCGTCAGTTCATGCTCGCGTTCAGCTCGGCGGCCGCGGTGCGCGACTCCGTGCAGCTCGAGGGTGACCCCTCCGCGACGTCGGCGGTCGCGCAGCCGTCCACCTCGGTCATGCAGCACGTGGTCGCGGGGGAGTTCGCCGGACTCATCATCGACAACGCCTCGGCGCCGCACCGCGTGGTGTTCCCCACGGAGCTGCTGGAGAAGACGCTCGAGCAGGCCGACACCGAGATGACGGTCAAGTCCCTGATCGCTGGCCCGCGCGCGCAGGACACCCCGGCGAAAGTGGGGGAGGCCCTCGCGACGACGCGCATGTGGGTGGCCGTGAACGACGGATCCGGAACCGGTCAGGTCGGCATCGCCGAGGCCCAGACCGCCGACGGCCGCCGGTTCCTGCAGCTCTTCTCGCACCCGCTGGAGGTCATCGCCCTGGGGCGTGGGGACCGGCCGCTGCCGTTCGAGCCGGAGCAGCTGGCGAAGGTGCTCACGAGTCACGCCGAGATGGCGGGCGTGATCGTGGACTCCGCCGGTCCGTCGATCGTGGTGGAGCGCGACGCCCTCGCACCGGTGCTCGTCCGCGCCGTGCAGATCGACGACTGAGCCGAGCGTGTTCCCCCGGCCGCCGGGGGTTCCGCCCGTCGGGGGTGCGCCCTAGGGTCGGATCATGGCCTCCGAACGCGTGACCCTAACCGTCTCCGACCCCGACGGGGAGCGCGAGGTCTCCCTCTCCAGCCCGAACCGGGTGGTGTGGCCCGACCTCGGCATCACCAAGGCCGAGCTGGCGGAGTACGTGCAGCAGGTCGCGCAGCCGTTCCTGTCGGCCAACGGCCATCGCCCCGTGTCGCTCGAACGGTTCCGCGACGGCGTCGGCGCGAGCGGGGAGCCGAGGGCGGAGGGCTTCTTCTCGAAGAACCCGCCCAAGGGCACCCCCGACTTCGTCGATGCCGTGACCGTGACGTACAACAGCGGCCGCCGACACCCGCAGATCGTGCTCACCCGGCCCAGCGCGATCGTGTGGGCGGTGCAGATGAACACGATCGTGTTCCACCCGTGGGCGTCGCTGGCGGAGAACTCCGACAACCCGGTGGAGCTGCGCATCGACCTCGACCCCCAGCCCGGCACCGGCTTCGCCGAGGCCGTGCCCGCGGCCCACGCGCTGCGGGAGGTGCTGCGCGAGGCCGGTCTGGAGGCGTTCGCGAAGACGAGCGGCAACCGCGGCCTGCACGTGTTCGCGCCGATCGAGCCGACGCACGAGTTCCTCGACGTGCGGCACGCGGTGATCGCGGCAGGGCGCGAGCTGGAACGACGCATGCCCGACCGGGTCACGACGAACTGGTGGAAGGAGGAGCGCGGCGAGCGGCTGTTCGTGGACTTCAACCAGGCCAACCGCGACCGCACCATGGCCGGCGCCTACAGCCCCCGTGCGCTCCCGGGAGCGACCGTCTCGACGCCGGTGCACTGGGACGAGCTCGACGACGTCGATCCGCGCTCGTTCACGGTGCGCAGCATCCCGCAGCGACTCGACGACATCGGCGACCCGTGGGCCGACATGCAGGCGACGCCGGGACGCATCGACACCCTCCTGGAATGGTGGGAGCGAGACCTGGCGGCGGGGCTGGGCGAGCTGCCGTTCCCGCCCGAGTTCCCCAAGATGCCCGGCGAGCCGCCGCGCGTGCAGCCCAGCAAGAAGAACGCCGCGAACTGGGACGAGAACGGCAACCCCGTCGAGGACTGACCCGGCTCAGCTGAGCACGTCGGCGAGGTCGTAACCCGCGACCGTGTCGAGCTGGTCGTACGTGCAGGAGCGCGCGTCGCGGTCGGGTCGCCACCGCTCGAACTGCACCGTGTGGCGGAAGCGCGCACCCTCCAGCTGGTCGTACCGCACCTCCAGCACGCGCTCGGGGCGGAGGCGCACGAACGACACGTCCTTCGACCCGCTGAACCGCGAACGCTCACCCTCGCCCGTCACGGCCGCTCCGGAGGCGTCTCGCTCCACGAGCGGCGCGAGCTCCTCCACCAGCTGCTGGCGCCGCGCGTCGCTCCAGGCCGCGACACCGCCGACCTGGCGCAGTGTCCCGTCGGCGTCGTACAGCCCGACCAGCAGCGAGCCCACCCCGGAGCCGGACTTGTGGATGCGGTAGCCGAGCGCGACCACGTCGGCGGTGCGGGCATGCTTGATCTTGAGCAGGGTGCGCTTGCCCGGCGCGTAGGGCTGGTCGAGCGGCTTCGCCACGACGCCGTCGAGCCCGGCACCCTCGAACTCCTCGAGCCAGCGGACGGCGGCGTCGCGGTCGCGCGTGGTGCGGGTGAGGTGCAGGGGATGCTCGACCGCCTCCATCACGCTCTCCAGCCGGGCGCGCCTCGTCTCGAAGCTCTGCGTCTGCAGGTCGTCCTCGCCGTACGCGAGCAGGTCGAAGGCCACGAACATGGCAGGGGTCTCCGCGGCGAGCTTCGCGATGCGCGAGGCGGCAGGGTGGATGCGCTGGCTGAGGGCTTCCCAGTCCAGCCGCTGCGCTCCCTGCGGCCCGGTCGCCACCACGATCTCCCCGTCGAGCAGGCACGGGCCGGGGAGCAGCTCCGGGATCGCGTCGACGAGCTCGGGGAAGTAGCGCGTGAGGGGCTTCGCGCCGCGGGATCCGATCTCGACGGTCTCGCCGTCCCAGGCGATCAGCCCGCGGAAGCCGTCCCACTTCGGCTCGAAGAGCAGTCCGCCGGGATGCTTCACGGGGTCGGGCACCGTGGCGGTCGCCTTGGCGAGCATGGGGGCGGGGATCTCGTAGCGCATGCACCCATCCTGGACCGCGGGCGTCGCGGGGAGGAAGGGGTTGCGGTCAGCCGAACAGGTCGCCCAGCTCCGCCGGCGTGCCCGCGTCGCGCAGCACGGTGTGCGCCGCGTGCCAGCCGGCCATGCCGTTGACCGCGGGGCCGGGCGGGGTCGAGGCCGAGGCGAGGTACACGCCGGGCATCGGGGTGCGCCAGGGTGCGGGGGAGAGCACGGGACGCCGCAGCGCCTGCCGCATGTCGAACACGCCCCCGGAGATGTCGCCGCCGATCTCGGCCGGGTTGAGGGCCTCGCGGGAGGACGCCGGCACCGCGTGGTGGGCGAGGATGCGGTCGCGGAACCCCGGAGCGAACCGCTCGACCTGTGCCGTGATGAGCTCGGTGGGGTCGAGGTCGCTGCCGCCGGGGACGTGGATGTAGGCCCACAGCACGGCCTTGCCCTCCGGAGCCCGCGTCGGGTCGAACACCGAGGGCTGCACCGCGAGCACGTAGGGCCGGTCGCTCACGCGCCCGATCGCCACCGCGTTCTCGCTGTTCCACACCTCGTCGCGGTCTCCGGCCACGTGCACGGTCGGGGCGTTCCGCACGTGCGGGTTGGCCCACGGCACGGGGCCGTCCAGGGCGAAGTCGACCTTGGCGGCGGCCGCACCGTAGCGGTAGGTACGCACGGCCCTGGCATAGCGGGCGGGGATGTCGGGGTGCGTGAGGGCGAGCCGCGGCGAGGTGTTCAGCAGCAGCACGTCGCCGCGCGCGGGGTCGCCCCCGTCGAGGCTGGCGAGGTCGCCGACGTGCACCCCGGTCTCGACGGTGCCGCCGTGCGCCTCGAGATCGGCGATCAGGGCGTCCGCGATGGTCTGGGATCCCCCGCGCGGGTACGGCCACCCTCCGGCGTGCGCGAGCGCGGCCAGCAGCAGCCCCGCCGCCGCGCCCGCGAGCGTCGGCTGCGGCGAGTTCGCGTGCGCCACGACCCCCGCCATCAGGGCGGCGGCCTCGTCGGTGCGGAAGGCGGCGCGGGCGAGGGGAGTGCCCTGATCCAGCATCCGCACCGCGTAGCGCGCCGCGGTGACGGGGTCGCGCGGGATGCGCAGGAGCTGGTTGCCGGTGAAGTCGGTCACGCCGTCGATGTGCGTGGTGAGCGGCCGCAGTCGTCGCAGCCAGGCGTCGCGGTCGGGCCCGAGGTCGGCCGCGGTGCGTTCGAGGTCGCGCCACGCGATGGCCGCTCGCCCGTCGTCGAGCGGGTGGGCGAAGGAGATGTCGGGCCGGATCCACGTGACGCGCTCGTCGAGGCCGAAGGCCCGGAAGAACGGCGAGGCGAGGGCGGCGGGGTGCACGGCGGAGCACACATCGTGCCGGAACCCCGGGAGCGTGGTCCCCTCGGTCGTGCGCAGGCCACCGCCCGCGGTGTCCGCCGCTTCGAGCACGCGTACCCGGTATCCGGCTCTGGCCAGCGCGACGCCCGCCGAGAGGCCGTTCGGTCCGGAGCCGATGATCGTCGCGAGGGGCATGGCGCCAGTCTCGCACGCGGCAGACGGTCGGCCGAGGGGGTTGCGCCATGCGATCCTGGAAGGGATGAATGAAGTCCAGGGCCCGACCCCCGCCGGCACCTCCCGTCCGTACCGCTCGCTGCCGGAGGCGCTCCGCGCCCACCGCATCGATCCGGTGAACCACGCCTTCATCGGCGAGATCGTGGACCAGATCGGGGTGACCTCCCTGATCGACCGCGGTCGCTACATCGAGGCCATCCGCCGGGGCGACGGCGCGGCGCTGCACATCGGCCGCACCTACACCAACGGATTCACGGAGGACGAGGTGGTCACGGTGGGCTCGACCCGCCTGCGCCTGCAGCCGAGCGAGGGGCGCGCACCGTACTTCTACGTCACGCACCCGAGCGAGTTCGCGCCGCCGACCGCCGTGCGGGCCAAGCGCTCCTCCGCGCCGCGCACTCCCGCGGCCCCGCGCACGCCCGCGGCGCCCAAGCCCGTCGAGCGCGACTACGGCGTGTGCGACGTGTGCTTCATGGTGAAGACGCCCGCGGGCGGCTGCGGCTGCGACTGACCCGCGACCGTGTGATGCAGGCGCCCAGCGTCAGGCGAAGGCACTCATCCCCGTGATGTCGCGGCCGAGCAGCAGCGCCTGCACCGACTCCGTGCCCTCGTAGGTGTGGATGGCCTCGATGTCGGCGAGGTGCTGCATCACGCCGTTCTCCAGCAGGATGCCGTTGCCGCCGAGCAGGTCGCGGGCGGTCGCGGCGATGCGGCGGGCGGCGCGGGTGTTGTGGAACTTCGCAAGCGAGGCCTGGGTCGGCCGCAGCTGCCCCGCCTGCTCCAGGTCGGCCATCCGGCGGCAGTACAGCTGCATCGCCGTGAGGTCCTCCAGCATGTGCGTCAGCCGCTCCTGCACCATCTGGAACTTGGCGAGCGGCTTGCCGAACTGCACGCGCTCCTTCGCGTAGGCCAGCGCGGCCTCGTAGCAGGCGGTCGCGTGGCCGAGGGCCGACCACGCGACACCCGAGCGCGTGGCGTACAGCACGGTCGACGCATCCTTGAAGCTCGTCGTCCCCGGGAGCACGGCGTCGAGGGGCACGCGCACGTTGTCGAGGCGGATGTGGGCCTGGTGGATCGCGCGCAGCGAAGCCTTGCCGCGGATCACGGTGCCGGTGTAGCCCGGGGTGTCCTGCTCGACGAGGAAGCAGCGCACGGCGCCGTGCTCCGCGGCCGACTCGTCGTCGACCCTGGCCCAGACGAACGTGATGCCGCCCGAGGCGCCGTTGCCGATCCACTTCTTGGTGCCGCGGAGCACCCAGGAGTCGCCGTCGCGGCGCGCGGTGGTCTCCAGGGAGACGGAGTCGGACCCGTGGTCGGGCTCGGTCAGTGCGAACGAGCCGAGCACGGAGCCGTCCGCCAGCGCGGTGAGCCACCGTTCCTGCTGGGCGGGGGAGCCGAACAGCGCGAGGGTTCGAAGGGCCAGGCCGCCCTGCACCGCGAGGATCGTGCCGAGGGAGCCGTCGCCGCGGGAGATCTCCATGTTGACCAGCCCGGCGGCGAGGGGGGAGAGGCGCGTGAGCGACGGGTGGTCGATGCCGTCGACCACGAGGTCCAGCTCGCCCATGCGGCGGGCGGCGTCGAGGGGGTACTCGGCGCGGTCCCAGGCCTCGGCCATCTGCGGGGCGACCTCGTCGACGTACGCCTTGGCGCGGTCCCAGGCCTCGCGGTCGGCCGCGGGGATGTCGGTGAACACGGCGTAGTAGTCGCTGTCCTGCCGGCCGGTGACGTCGTACGACGAGACGCGCTCGCCGGGGAACGGGGAGGCTTCGATGCTCATGGGTGCTCCTTCGTGGACCTGAGTATCGTACTCCTCGATACTGGGTCCCACGAGCCCCGAGCCCGCCGCGGTATCAGTCGAGCCGGGAGCGCAGCCGCCGCGTGACCTCGGCGACCGGCATCGCCCGCGGGAACACCGCCACCACCACGTCGTCCGGGGCATCCGCGGCGGACCCGTCCGCGACGCCGTAGCGCCGCCGCACATCCGCGAGCGCCGACTGCAGGGTCGACAGCGGCACCTTCCTGCGGCCACGCAGCAGCTGTCGCAGCACGTGATTGTGCACCGCGGTGACGAGCGCCGCGA
Source organism: Microbacterium sp. NPDC055599 (assembly GCF_053618975.1). Lineage (NCBI taxonomy): Bacteria > Bacillati > Actinomycetota > Actinomycetes > Micrococcales > Microbacteriaceae > Microbacterium > Microbacterium sp. NPDC055599. Next base: position 42,176 of record NZ_JBSHIM010000011.1, read on the forward strand.
ACCCGACCGCGTCGAGCGGATCGACGCCGGGGAGGGCGCCGCGCAGGTACTCGTCGAACAGTCGCTCGTAGCGGAACACCGTGATGATCTCCCGCTCGCGCAGCACCGGCACCTGGCGCACGATCTGGTAGCGGCGACGTGCCATCTCCGGGTCGCTGGAGAAGTGCGCGAACACCGATTCCGACGCCGCGCATACCGCCGCCCACGGGTCGTCGTGCCCCTCGGCGAGGAACTCCCTGAGCTGATCCAGCAGGACCTCGTGGTCGGCGAAGACCACATCCTCCTTGCCGCCGAACTGTCGGAAGAAGGTCGAGCGGGACACCCCCGCGGCCTTCGCGATCTGCTCGACGGAGGTCTGGTCGAAGCCCTGGGTCCGGAAGAGCTCGAGGGCGGCGGCGACGACGGCGTCGCGCGATTCGGGGAAGTCTCGCATGACGAAATCCTAGGTCCTCGTCGACCGGCCGCCGCGGTCATCGCCGCCCGCCCCGCGCTCCGGAGCGGTCAGGCCGAGGTAGTAGGCTGGGGGACTGGTCGATGTCTCGACATCGAGAGAATCACCAGACCAACAGCAGCCCAGTGAAGGAACCACAGTGGATCTGTACGAGTACCAGGCACGAGACGTTTTCGAGAAGTACGGAGTGCCGGTCCTCGCCGGCATCGTCGCCGACACCCCCGAGGAGGTGAAGGCGGCCGCCGAGAAGATCGGCGGTGTGGTGGTCGTCAAGGCCCAGGTCAAGACCGGTGGCCGCGGCAAGGCCGGCGGTGTCAAGGTCGCCAAGACCCCCGATGAGGCGTACGAGGCCGCCAAGGCGATCCTCGGCCTCGACATCAAGGGCCACGTCGTCAAGCGCGTCATGGTCGCGCAGGGCGCTCGCATCGCCGAGGAGTTCTACTTCTCCGTGCTGCTGGACCGCGCGAACCGCTCCTACCTGAGCCTCTGCTCGGTCGAGGGCGGCATGGAGATCGAGGAGCTCGCGGTCGAGCGCCCCGAGGCCCTCGCCCGCGTCGAGGTCAACCCGCTCACGGGCATCGACAAGGACAAGGCGGTCGAGATCGCCCGCGCCGCGAACTTCCCGGAGGACCTCGTCGAGAAGGTCGCCGACGTGTTCGTGAAGCTCTACGACGTCTACAAGGGCGAGGACGCGACGCTGGTCGAGGTCAACCCGCTCGTCCGCACCGAGGAGGGCGACATCATCGCCCTCGACGGCAAGGTCACGCTCGACGACAACGCGTCGGAGATCCGCCACCCCGAGCACGAGGCGCTCGAGGACAAGGACGCCGCCGACCCGCTCGAGGCCAAGGCCAAGCAGAGCGGCCTGAACTACGTCAAGCTCGACGGCGAGGTCGGCATCATCGGCAACGGCGCGGGTCTGGTCATGTCCACGCTCGACGTCGTGGCCTACGCGGGTGAGAACCACAACGGCGTCAAGCCGGCCAACTTCCTCGACATCGGCGGCGGCGCCTCGGCCGAGGTCATGGCGGCGGGCCTCGACGTCATCCTCGGCGACCCGCAGGTCAAGAGCGTGTTCGTCAACGTGTTCGGTGGCATCACGGCGTGCGACGCCGTGGCCAACGGCATCAAGGGGGCACTGGAGACCCTCGGCGACACGGCCTCGAAGCCGCTCGTCGTCCGTCTCGACGGCAACCGCGTCGAGGAGGGTCGCGCGATCCTCGCGGAGTACGCGCACCCGCTCGTGACCCTGGCCGCAACCATGGACGAGGGCGCCGACAAGGCCGCCGAGCTCGCCAACGCCTGAGACTGAAGGACGAGAGAAATGTCGATCTACCTCAACAAGGACTCCAAGGTCATCGTCCAGGGCATCACCGGCGGCGAGGGCACCAAGCACACCGCGCTCATGCTCAAGGCCGGCACCCAGGTCGTCGGTGGCGTGAACGCGCGCAAGGCCGGCACCACGGTCTCGCACACGGACAAGGACGGCAACGCCGTCGAGCTCCCCGTCTTCGGCTCGGTCGCCGAGGCCATGAAGGAGACCGGCGCCGACGTGTCGATCGCCTTCGTCCCCGGCGCCTTCACGAAGGACGCGATGATCGAGGCCATCGACGCCGAGATCCCGCTGCTCGTCGTCATCACCGAGGGCGTCCCCGTGGGCGACTCGGCCGAGGCCTGGGCCTACGCGCAGAGCAAGGGCAACAAGACCCGCATCATCGGCCCGAACTGCCCCGGCATCATCACCCCCGGTGAGGCGCTCGTCGGCATCACGCCCGCGAACATCACCGGCAAGGGCCCGATCGGCCTCGTGTCGAAGTCGGGCACCCTGACCTACCAGATGATGTTCGAACTGCGCGACCTGGGCTTCTCCACCGCCATCGGCATCGGCGGCGACCCGGTCATCGGCACCACGCACATCGACGCGCTGGCCGCGTTCGAGGCCGACCCCGAGACCAAGGCGATCGTGATGATCGGCGAGATCGGCGGCGACGCCGAGGAGCGCGCGGCGGAGTACATCAAGGCGAACGTCACGAAGCCGGTCGTCGGCTACGTCGCGGGCTTCACGGCTCCCGAGGGCAAGACCATGGGTCACGCCGGTGCGATCGTCTCCGGCTCTGCCGGTACCGCGCAGGCGAAGAAGGAGGCCCTCGAGGCCGCGGGCGTGAAGGTCGGCAAGACGCCGTCCGAGACCGCCGCGCTGATGCGCGAGATCATCGAGGCGCTGTAAGGCGTACACTCGTAGCGAAGGCCCCGGGCTCCACCCCGGGGCCTTCGTCGTGTCCGGGGCATCGTCGTGCCCAGGCCTTCGTCGTGTCCGGGGCATCGTCGTGCCCAGGTCCTCGTCGCGTCCGGGCTCAGTGCGCCGACGTCACGGCGTCGAGCAGGCGGTCGAGTGCCCGGTGTGCCTGCCGTCGCGCCGCGGTGTCGTCGGGGCGGGCGGCGAGCCACAGGGCGAGCTCGTTCATGGCGCCGGACAGCGCGGCGGTGAGGGCGTCGACCTGTGCGGACGGGACCCCGGCCTCGCGCAGTCCCGCACGCAGCTCCTGCTCCGGCCCCTCGGCGTCGAGCCGACGCCACTGCTCCCAGCCGAGCACGGCGGGGCCGTCGACGAGCAGCACGCGCGCGGCGGTTCCCGCGGTGATGGCGTCGAGGAAGGCGTGACTGCCGTCGCGGAGCGCGGCGGGGCCGGGGGTGTCGCGCGTGGCGGTCGCGATGGCGGCGGCGACCCGCTCCTGCGCGGCGGCGGCGACGGCCGCGAACAGTCCGGGCTTCGAGTCGTAGTGGTGGTACACGGCGCCGCGTGTCACGCCCGCGGCCCGGGCGATGTCGTCGACCGAAGCCGCCGCGTATCCGTGTTCGGCGAAGTGCGCGGTGGCGGTGTCGAGGATGCGGCGGGCCGTGGCGGCGGCGTCGGCGGCGGAGGCGCGGGGCATGCGGGTTCCTTTACGTACGTGTTGTATGTATTCTAGCCGGACGAATACAAACACGCAGTATGTAAAGGAGTGACGATGGAGATCACCAGCTTCTACCCGGTGCTGATGGTGGACGACGTGTCCGCGGCAGCGCGGTTCTACCGCGAGGAGCTCGGATTCGACACGACGTTCGAGGCCGACTGGTACGTGAGCCTGCGCTTCGACGGGGGAGAGCTCGCGATCCTCGACCGTACGCACGAGACCATCCCGGAGGGCTTCCGCGCACCGGTCACCGGACTGCTGCTGAACGTCGAGGTGCCAGACGCCGCCGCCGAGCACGCCCGGCTGGTGGGGGAGCGCGGACTGACCGAACGGCTGGCCCTGCGCGATGAGGACTTCGGTCAGCGGCACTTCATCGTCGAGGCTCCCGGCGGGGTGCTGATCGACGTGATCGAGCCGATCGAGCCGTCCGCCGAGTTCGCCGCCGCCTACGCCTGAGGCCCAGGGAAACCACGGAGGGGGGGGGGGGGGGGGACCCCCCCCCCCCCTGGGCCCCCCTTCCCACCCCCCCCCCCAACAACCACCCCCCGGGTCC
>NZ_JBSHIM010000011.1:46143-159523 GCF_053618975.1 Microbacterium sp. NPDC055599
GGGGGGGTGGGGGGGATGGGCGAAACTAGGGAGGTCTCTCTAGCGGTTTCCCCCCCTTGCGTTCTGGGGCCAGGGGAAACAGGGGGGGGGGGGGGCCGCACACCCCCCGCCCCTCCGTGGATCCGCTCGTCAGATCCCGACGCCGAACAGCGCCTCGATGGGTCCGCGTGCGAAGAAGATCAGGAAGCCGGCACCGACCACCCACAGCAGCGGGCTGATGGTCTTCGCCCGGCCGGAGAACGCGTGGATGAGCACCCAGCTCACGAAGCCCGCACCGATGCCGTTCGCGATCGAGTACGTCAGCGGCATCACGGAGACCGTGAGGAACACCGGCAGCAGCACGCGGAAGTCGCCGAAGTCGATGTGCCGGATCTGCGCCATCATCATGGCACCGACGATGATCAGGGCCGCCGCGGCGATCTCGGTCGGGACGATCGAGGTGAGCGGGGTCAGGAACATCGCGATCAGGAACACCACGCCGGTCACGACGTTGGCCAGGCCCGTGCGGGCACCCTCGCCGATCCCCGCGCCCGACTCGATGAACACCGTGCTCGACGACGACGAGGTCGCGCCACCCGCGATCGCACCGACGCCCTCGACCACCAGCGCCGACTTGATGCGCGGGAAGTCGCCGTTGTCGTCGGCCAGGTTCGCCTCCTTCGCGAGGCCCGTCATGGTGCCCATCGCGTCGAAGAAGTTCGTGAACAGCAGGGTGAAGACGATCATCACGAGCGCGACGAGGCTGACCTTGCCGAGGTCGAACGAGAAGTCCACCGCCCCGATCAGGCTCAGGTCGGGCACGCCCACGGGGGAGCCGTTCAGCGCGGGAACCGTCAGACCCCAGCCGCCCGGGTTGACCACGTTGCCCTCGTCGTCGAAGCCGCGGGCGCCGATGTGCCAGACGGCCTCGACGATCACGGCGAGCACGGTGCCGCCGATCAGGCCGATCAGCATGCCGCCCTTGATGCGCAGCGCGACGAGGATGCCCGTCAGCAGCAGCGTGATCACGAACAGCAGGCTCGGCACGGTCGCGACGGAGCCGTTGACCCCGAGCCCGACGGGCGGCGAGGAGGCACCGGTCGCGGTGACGAAGCCGGAGTTGACGAAGCCGATGAACGCGATGAACAGGCCGATGCCGACCGTGATCGCGATCTTGAGCTGGAACGGCACCGCGTCGAAGATCGCCTTGCGCAGTCCGGTGGCGGCGAGCAGCACGATCACGACGCCGTTGATCATCACCAGCGCCATGGCCTCGGGCCAGGTCACCTGGCCGACCACGGAGAACGCGACGAACGCGTTGATGCCGAGTCCGGCGGCGAAGCCGAACGGCAGACGCGTGACGAGCCCGAACAGGATCGTCATGACGCCGGCGGTCAGGGCGGTCGCGGCACCGACCGCGTTGAAGTCCAGCATGTTCCCGGCGACGTCGGGTTTGCCGGACAGGATGATCGGGTTGAGGATCACGATGTAGGCCATCGTGACGAACGTCACCAGGCCCCCTCGGATCTCGGTGCCGATCGTCGATCCGCGCTTGCTGATCTCGAAGAAGCGGTCCAGGGCGCCGGTGGGCTCGGCGGTCGCCGGGGCGGGCGGGGCAGTTGTCATCGGGTAACCTCCGGAGAAACGCTACCGTGTCGCCCGCCCCGCGCGCGCCCCGAGGAGCCGCACGGCAACTCGTCGTAGTCTCGAATCGCTATGCAACGCCTCCTCGTCGCGCTCCTCGCCGCCTTCGACGCCGCCATCGCGGCCGCGGTCGGACTGGCCGTGCTCCTGGCGCCGCTGACGCTGCTGTGGACGGTCGCGTTCGGCGTCACGGCCGACTGGGGTGCGCTCTGGCCCCTTACGGGCACGCTCTGGGAGTTCGGGCACGGCGTCCCGCTCGACGTCACGATCCCGGACGAGCTCCTCGTCACGCTGGGCATCCCCGCGCAGGCCGCATCGTTCGCGGTGTCGATCACGCCCCTGCTGCTGCTGTTCTTCACGCTCCTGTTCGCCGCGCGCTCCGGAGCGCGCGCCGCCCACGCGGGGGCGTGGCTGCTGGGTGCCCTGTCCGGCTCCGCCGTGTTCGCCGCGATCTCCACACTGGTCGCGCTGACGGCACGGCTCGATGCGGTGCGCACGCCGCTGCCGCTCGCGATCCTGCTGCCCGCCGCCGTCTATCTGGTGGGCGCCGTCTGCGGCGCCGTCCGGGTGGCCTGGGACGACGGCGACGGCGGCCTCCTCGACCGCCTGCACGACCGCCTCGACGCGCGGGAGGACTGGGCTCCCGTGCCCGCGGCGATCGTCCGGGGTGCGGCCTTCGCCCTGGTCGGCGTGACCGGAGCGGCGGCGCTCGCCGTGGCCCTGTCGGTGCTGACCCGCGGTGGTGACGTGGTCGCGCTGTTCCAGGGTGCGCGCGTCGACGCGCTCGGCGCCACCGTGCTCACGCTCGCGCAGCTGGCGTATCTGCCCACCCTGATCGTGTGGGCGGCGGCGTGGCTCGCCGGTCCCGGCTTCGCGGTCGGCGCCGGCACCGCGGTGTCGCCCGCCGGCACCCAGCTCGGCGTGGTCCCCGGCATCCCCGTGTTCGGGCTGCTGCCGGAGAACACCTCCATGTGGATGCTGATCGTGGTGCTCGTCCCCGTCGCGGCCGGCGCGTTCGCGGGCTGGGCCGTGCGCTCCCGGCTCGTCTGGGAGGGCACACCGCTCGGGCTGCTGCAGCGCGCCGTCATCGCGGTGGGCATCGCCGCGGTGACGGCGGGAGTCGCGGGGCTCGCGGCCGAGCTCGCGAACGGGTCGATGGGGCCGGGGCGCCTGGGCGTCGTCGGTCCCGCCGTGCTTCCCTTCGCCCTCGCGCTCGGCGCCGAGGTGCTGGTGGGCGCGGCGATCCTGCTGCTCGCACCGCGCAACCGTGAGGAACTCGCGGAGGAGCGCACCGACCGCTGGCTCGCCGAGATGACCGAGGCCGAGCGCGACGGCGGTCCGCTTCCCGCCGAGCCGACCGCGTGGCCGTCCCTGCCCGACGACACCGCGCCACTCGGCGACCTGCGCGTCCCGCCGCTGCCCGACGGCGACGACCGCGACCGGCGCGGCTGATCCTCGCCGCCCGCGCAGCCGCCCGCGCAGGGCGGTCCGCATGCGCCGGTAGACTGGGCGCGTGCTCACGGTCGCCGTTCTCATCTCGGGCGCCGGCTCGAACCTTCGCGCCCTCCTCGAGGCCGCTCGTCACCCCGATTTCCCGGCCAGGGTGGTCGTCGTCGGCGCGGATCGCGAAGCAGAGGGGCTGGCGCACGCCGAGGAGTTCGGCATCCCCAGCTTCACCGTCCCGTGGCACGAGCACGAGAGCCGCGAGGCCTGGGGCGAGGAGCTCGGCAGGCAGCTGGCGGTGTGGAACCCCGACCTGGTGGTCCTCAGCGGCCTCATGCGTCTGCTGCCCGCGTCGCTGGTCGCCGCGTACGCCCCGCGGATCATCAACACGCACCCCGCGTACCTCCCGGAGTTCCCCGGCGCACACGGAGTGCGCGACGCCCTCGCGGCCGGGGTGCGCGAGACCGGGGCGAGCGTGATCGTGGTCGACGACGGCGTGGACACCGGGCCGATCCTGGCGCAGGAGCGCGTCCCGATCCGCGCCGACGACACCGAGCACACCGTGCACGAGCGCATCAAGCCCGTCGAGCGCCGCCTGCTCATCGACGTCGTCCGTCGCATCGCGACCGGCGATCTCGTCCTGACCTGAACCCCCCCGAACCCCCGCACGCCCCCGCACGAAGGAGCCCATCATGGCCGGCCCCCGCCACGACCCCACGCTCTACCGCGATCGCGACACCGTGCCGATCCGGCGCGCCCTCGTCTCGGTCAGCGACAAGACCGATCTGCTCGTGCTCGCCGCGGCCCTCGCCGACGCCGGGGTCGAGATCGTGTCGACCGGCTCGACCGCCTCGACCATCCGCGACGCCGGCTTCGAGGTCACCGACGTGGCCGCGGTCACGGGCGTGGCCGAGATGCTCGACGGCCGCGTGAAGACGCTGCACCCCAAGGTGCACGGCGGCCTGCTCGCCGATCTGCGCCTCGAGGACCACGAGCGCCAGCTCGAGGAGCTCGACATCGCCCCGTTCGAGCTGGTGGTGGTGAACCTGTACCCGTTCGTGGAGACCGTGGCCTCCGGCGCCGTGGGCGACGACGTCGTGGAGCAGATCGACATCGGCGGGCCCGCCATGGTCCGCGCTGCGGCGAAGAACCACGCGAACGTCGCGATCGTGGTCTCGCCCGAGTCCTACCCGGCGATCGTGTCGGCCGTCGCCGACGGCGGCACCACGCTCGGCCAGCGCCGTGAGCTCGCCGCGCGCGCCTTCGCCCACACCGCCGCCTACGACACGGCCGTGGCGCAATGGTTCGCCGAGGGCACGCTCACCGAGCCCGGCGATCTCCCCGCACACCTCACGATCCAGGCCGAGCGCCTCGCGACCCTCCGCTACGGCGAGAACTCGCACCAGCGCGGGGCCATCTACACCCGCGCCGGCGGCCACGGCATCGCCCAGGCCACGCAGCTGCAGGGCAAGGAGATGTCGTACAACAACTACGTCGACGCGGATGCCGCGCTGCGCGCCGCGTACGACATGATCAAGCCCGCCGTCGCGATCATCAAGCACGCGAACCCGTGCGGGATCGCCACGACCGCGCCGAACGCGCTCGACCCGATCGCCAGCGCCCACCTGCGCGCACACGAGTGCGACCCGGTCTCGGCGTACGGCGGGGTCATCGCCGCGAACGGCACCGTCACGCTGAAGATGGCCGAGAACCTGAAGGACATCTTCACCGAGGTCATCGTCGCGCCGTCGTTCGAGCCCGCCGCGCTCGAGGTGTTCAAGGCCAAGAAGAACCTGCGTCTGCTGCAGCTGCCCGAAGACTGGCAGCAGGAGCGCATGGACGTGCGGCTGGTGTCGGGCGGGCTGCTGCTGCAGGACGCCGACCGCTTCCCCGACGACATCGTGTCGGTCGCGAAGGACTGGGAGCTGGTGTCGGGTGAGCGTCCGAGCGACGAGGAGATGGAGAACCTGATCTTCGCGTGGAAGGCCTGCCGCGCCGTGAAGTCGAACGCGATCGTGCTGGCGAAGGACAACGCCACGGTCGGCGTCGGCATGGGTCAGGTCAACCGCGTCGACTCGTGCCGCCTCGCGGTCGAGCGAGCGGGCGACAGGGCGGCCGGATCGGTCGCCGCCTCCGATGCCTTCTTCCCGTTCGCCGACGGTGCGCAGGTGCTCATCGACGCGGGTGTCACCGCGATCGTGCAGCCGGGTGGGTCGGTGCGCGACGAGGAGGTCGTCGACGCCGCGCGCAAGGCCGGCGTGACGATGTTCTTCACCGGGGAGCGTCACTTCTTCCACTGACCTCCGCGCATCCGCGTCCGGGACCCGCTCTCCTCGGGAGGGCGGGTTCCGTCGTCTCCGGGGCCTTCACTGTCGTGTCCGATTTCCGCCAGCCGTGGTCGGTGGTCGGTGGCAGAGTGGAGGACATGAGCCTCCCCGTGATCGACTTCGACGAGCGGTACCGCGCCATCAGTGCGCGCGACACCCGCTTCGACGGGCAGTTCGTGACCGCGGTCCGCTCGACCGGGATCTACTGCCGGCCGAGCTGCCCTGCCCGCACCCCGAAGCCGCAGAACGTCACGTTCTATCCCACGAGTGCGGCCGCGCACGAGGCCGGCTACCGCGCCTGCAAGCGCTGCCTGCCCGAGGCCGCACCGGGGTCGCCCGCGTGGGACGTGCGCGGAGACACGGCGGCGCGCGCCATGCGGCTGATCGCGACCGGGGTCGTGGAGCGTGAGGGCGTGCCGGGCCTCGCCGCCCGCCTGGGTTACTCCAGCCGGCACCTCACGCGGCTGCTGACGACCGAGCTCGGCGCCGGCCCGCTCGCGCTCGCCAGGGCGCACCGCGCGCACACGGCCCGCATGCTGCTCGTGGGCACGGACATGCCGGTGGCGGATGTGGCGTTCGCCGCGGGGTTCCAGAGCATCCGCCAGTGCAACGACACGATCCGCGAGGTGTTCGGCCTCACGCCGGGCGAGCTGCGGGCGCGGCGACGCACTCCGGCGTCCGACGTGCCGGGGGCGATCGACCTGGCCCTGCCGTACCGCGGCCCGTTCGACGCGGCCGGGGTGTTCGCGTGGATGGCGGCCAGGGCGGTCGCGGGGGTCGAGGAGGCGCGGTCCGACGCGTTCGCGCGCCACCTGCGCATGCCGGGCGGCCCCGCGTGGTTCGAGGTGCGGCAGGACGGCGAGCGGCTGCGGCTGCGGGCTCGCGTCGCACGCCTGAGCGACCTGGCGCCGCTGGTGTCGACCGCGCGGCGCCTGTTCGACCTCGACGCCGACCCCCTCGCGATCGACGAGGCCCTGGCCGCGCATCCGTCGCTGGCGGCGCTGGTCGCACGCACGCCGGGGATCCGGGTGCCCGGTGCCGCGGATCCGCACGAGATGCTGATCCGGGCGATGATCGGGCAGCAGATCACCGTCGTCGCCGCCCGCACCGCGCTCACCGCACTCACCGAGGCGCTGGGGGAGAGGACACCCGAGGGGCTGCTGTTCCCCACCATGACCGCGATCGCGGAGCACGGGGCCGAGGTGTTGCGGGGCCCCGCGGCCCGGATCCGCGCGGTCACGGGGGCCGCCGCGGCCCTCGCCGACGGCAGCCTCACGCTGACCGTAGGCGATGACGGCGCGGAGCAGCGCGCGGCCCTGCTGGCCATGCCGGGGATCGGACCGTGGACGGCGGACTACGTGCGGATGCGTGTGCTCGGCGACCCCGACATCCTGCTCCCCGGCGATGTCGCGCTGCGCGCGGGCGCGGCGGCGGTGGGACTCCCCGGCGAGCCGAAGCCCCTGGTCGCCTGGGCCGAGCGCACGGCCCCCTGGCGGAGCTACCTCAGCGCGCACCTGTGGCGTGCGGCACCCCAGCGCCCCGCGGGGCCGCGGTCGCCTGCCGCCCGCGCGGCCGCGACCGACGACGAGACCCAGACGAAGGAGACGCCATGACCGCCCTGATCCAGACCATCGACACCCCGGACGGCCCGTTCACGATCCTGGCCGACGCCGAGCAGCGCGTCCTCGCCTCCGGGTGGACCGACGACGTGGAGGCGATCCTCGGTCGCCTCTCCGCCGCCGCCCGTCCGGAGGAGTTGCGCGACGCCGAGACCGACGCGGCGGCTGCCGCCCTGGCCTATTACGCCGGTGACGTGTCGGCGATCGACGCCGTCGCGGTGAAGCAGACCGGAACCGCCCTCCAGCGCGCGGGGTGGGATGCGCTGCGCGGCATCGAGCCGGGTCGGCCGCTCACCTACACGGGCTTCGCCGCGCGCCTCGGCAATCCGAACGCGGTGCGCGCGGCGGCGTCGATCTGCGCCCGCAACGCCCCGGCCCTGTTCGTCCCGTGCCATCGGGTGCTGCGCACCGACGGCTCGCTGGGCGGCTTCGCGTGGGGTCTCGCCGTGAAGCAGAGCCTCCTGGCCCGTGAGAGCGCCGCGCGCTGAGCCGTCCGAAGCCCCGCCCCGTCTCCGCGCGGGACGGGGCTTTCGGCTGCCGCGGGAATTCCTCTTGCGCCCAGCTGGTTCACAGGAATAGGCTGATGGGCTGTCGCGCCAACCGGACGACCTCGCCGAGCCCATGAGGAGGACACCATGACCACGATCGCCGCCGCGCAGATCGCCACTCTCGGCTCGACCCCGGTGCGCCCGCTCTCCTAGAGCCGCCGCCCCCGTTCTGCACCGGATGCCGGGCTCCAGGAGCCCGCTCTCGCATCCGTCCCTCTTCCTCTTCGTTTCGCCTCGACTCCTCTGAGAGACATGTCTTCCTCGTCTTCCGCGCACAATCCGTCGTCCACCCTGTCCACCCCCGCCGCGCTGTGGCGGCTCAAGCCCTTCGTGAAGCCGGTCGTCTGGCGTCTCGCCGGAGGGGCCGCGAGCGCTCTCGCCGCCGCTCTCATCGCGTTGATGATCCCGATCGTGCTCGAGCAGATCATCGGCGGACCGGTCCGCTCCGGTCACATCGATGCGATCGTGTGGGGCGCGGCCGCCGTGTTCGCCCTGGCGCTCGGCGAGGCGCTCATGGTGTGGCTCCGCCGTCAGTTCGTGCTGTTCCCCGCCACGCAGGTCGAGTACACGATGCGCACGGAGCTGTACTCGCGGCTGCAGACGCTGCCGGTCGCGTTCCATGACCGCTGGCAGTCGGGTCAGCTGCTGAGCCGCATGATGCAGGACATCGGTCTCATCCGCCGCTGGCTCGCGTTCGGCCTCGTGCTGCTCGTGGTCAATGTGCTCACGATCATCATCGGCTCGGTGCTGCTGTTCCGCTGGCACTGGCTGCTGGGCACGATCTTCCTGGTGACCGCGATCCCGCTGTGGATCCGCGGCTACCTGTTCGAGAAGCGCTACGGCGCCCTCACCCGCCGCAGTCAGGACCAGGCGGGCGACCTCGCCACGAGCGTCGAGGAGAGCGTGCACGGCATCCGCGTGCTGAAGGCGTTCGGCCGCGGCAAGCACGCCCTGCGTCGCTTCAGCCGTCAGGCGGAGACGCTGCGCGAGACCGAGATGAGCAAGGCCGGCGCGATCGCGTCCATCTGGTTCTGGCTCGACCTAATGCCGCAAATCGCGTTCGGCCTGAGCCTGATGTCGGGCATCTGGCTGATCTCGCAGGGCGCGATCACCGAGGCCGAGCTGTTCGCCTTCTTCGCGATGGCCGTGGTGCTGCGCTGGCCCATCGAGTCGATCGGCTTCCTGTTCTCGTTCATGCTCGACGCCCGCACGGCGACCGACCGCGTGTTCGAGATCTTCTCCGAGACCAACACCATCACGGACCCGGAGCACCCGGTGCACATCGACGAGCCGCGGGGCGAGCTCGCGTTCGAGAGCGCGCACTTCCGCTACCAGGACGCGGGTGCCGAGGAGCGCGACCTGCTCGACGGCATCGACCTCGTGCTGCGGCCCGGCGAGACCATGGCGCTCGTCGGTCTGACCGGAAGCGGCAAGACCACGCTCACGACGCTCCCCACGCGGCTGTACGACGTGACGGGCGGACGGGTCACTCTCGACGGCGTCGATGTGCGCGACCTGCCGCTCGCGGAGCTGCGTCGGCACATCGCGATGGCGTTCGAGGACGCGACGCTGTTCTCGGCGTCGGTGCGCGAGAACGTGCTGCTCGGACGCGCCGACCTCGACATGCACAGCGACGAGGGGGAGCGCGTGCTGCGCGAGGCCCTCGACGTCGCCCAGGCGTCGTTCGTCGACACGCTGCCGGAGGGGGTCGAGACGGTGATCGGCGAGGAGGGCCTGAGCCTGTCCGGCGGGCAGCGGCAGCGTCTGGCGCTCGCGCGTGCCGTCGCCGCCGCGCCCAAGGTCCTCGTGCTCGACGACCCGCTGTCGGCGCTCGACGTCGACACCGAGGCCCTGGTGGAGGAGGCCCTGCGGCACGTGCTGGCCGAGACCACGGCGCTGATCGTGGCGCACCGCCCGTCGACGGTCGCCCTGGCCGACCGGGTCGCGCTGCTGGAGGCCGGCAGGGTCACCGCGGTCGGCACGCACGCGGAGCTTCTGAAGACCAGCCGCCACTACCGTCACGTCATCTCGAGCCTGGAGGCCGAGGAGGCGGCGCGCACCGGCGCGATCCCGGTCATCCGCGACACCGAGGCGGAGATCCACGATGCGGTGCAGGACGGCCTCCGGGAGGACGCCGCCGACGACGATCTGATGAGCGAGAAGGAGGTGCAGCGATGAGCTCCACCCTCACCGGCACCCAGGACGAGGACCGTTCCCGCCTGACCCGCGAGGAGAGCAGGGCGATCCGCAAGCGGTCGCTGCGCCTGCTCGGCTCGCTCGTGCGGCCGCTCAAGCCGCAGATCGTGCTCGCCGCGGTGGTGCTCGTGATCTCGACGGCGCTGCAGGTCGCCGGTCCGATCCTGATCAGCATCGGGCTCGACCGTGCACTGCCGGCCGTGATCGAGAACGCCGACTGGATGCCGACGTTCGTGGTGGGCGGGATCTACCTGCTGGCCGGTGCGCTCGCGGCCGCCCTGATCGCCTGGTACGTGATCATCGCGGCGAAGCTGACGCAGGCGATCCTGCTCGATCTGCGCAAGCGCATCTTCCTGCACACCCAGCGGCTGAGCCTGGAGTTCCACGAGTCGTACACCTCGGGGCGCATCATCTCGCGACAGACGAGCGACCTCGACTCGATCAGGGAGCTGCTGGACGGCGGCCTGAACGAGCTCGTGTCGGGCGTGCTGTTCGGGCTGTTCACGTTCATCGCGCTGTGCGTGTGGGACTGGCAGTCCGGCCTCATCCTCGCGCTCGGCGGGGTGCCGCTGTTCTTCCTGATGCGCTGGTTCTACTCGCGCTCGCAGCTGGTGTACCGCGAGTCGCGCGTGATCAGCGCCAAGGTCATCGTGCAGTTCGTGGAGACCATGACCGGCATCCGCGCGGTGAAGGCGTTCCGCAAGGAGCCGCGCAACGACGAGGCGTTCCAGCAGGTCGCCGGCGACTACCGCGACGTGAACCGCCGCTCGATGCTGCTGTTCGGCACGTTCGAGCCGGGGCTCATGGGCGTCGCGGCTCTGGTGCTCGGGATCGTCGTGCTGTGGGGCGGCATCCGGGTGTCGACGGGGGCCCTTACGGTCGGCGTGCTGCTGTCCGCCGTGCTGTATGTGCGCAACTTCTTCGCGCCGATGCAGGAGATCGCGATGTTCCTGAACTCCTACCAGTCCGCGACCGCGGCGCTGGAGAAGGTGTCCGGCGTGCTCGAGGAGGTGCCGACGGTGCCCGACCCCGAGAAGCCGGTGGACCTGTGGGAGTCGCGCGGACACGTCGAGTTCGACGAGGTCACGTTCGGGTACAACGGCGAGAAGACGATCCTCCCGAACTTCTCGCTCGACATCCCGGCCGGGCAGACGATCGCCCTCGTGGGGACGACCGGTGCGGGCAAGTCGACGCTGGCCAAGCTCATCTCGCGCTTCTACGACCCCTCGGAGGGTCGGGTGACCCTCGACGGCGTCGACCTGCGCTCGCTGCACCCGAAGGACCTCCGTCGTGCGATCGTGATGGTCACGCAGGAGGCGTACCTGTTCAGCGGGACGGTCGCGGACAACATCGCCCTGGGCAAGCCGGACGCCTCGCTCGACGAGATCAAGGCCGCCGCCCGCGCGGTGGGCGCCGACGGCTTCATCTCGGCGCTGCCCGACGGCTACAACACCGACGTGAACAAGCGCGGTGGGCGCGTCTCGGCGGGGCAGCGGCAGCTGATCTCGTTCGCGCGCGCCTTCCTCGCCGACCCGGCGGTGCTCATCCTCGACGAGGCCACCGCCTCGCTCGACATCCCGTCGGAGCGGCTGATCCAGGACGCGCTGCAGACGCTGCTCGCTGACCGGACGGCGATCATCATCGCGCACCGGCTGTCGACGGTCGCGATCGCCGACCGGGTGCTCGTGATGGAGCACGGCCGCATCATCGAGGACGACACCCCGGAGGCGCTCATCGGCGGCTCCGGCAAGTTCGCGCAGCTGCATGCCGCGTGGCAGGAGACGCTCGTCTGACGGCGTCCGCGTGCGCGGAGGGCCCGGTCTCCCCGTGGAGGCCGGGCCCTCGGCGCATCGCCGCCGTCGGTACGGGTCGGTAGCATCGAGGTATGGACCCCGTGCTGCTCCTCGCCGAGTGGTGGTGGATCGCGCCGACCGCCGCCGCCGGCGCGACCGCTGGTGCGATCGGGCTGCGCCGCCGCAGCACACGGAGCGGGCGGCGGCTCGAGTACGACGCGGCCCGACACGATCTGCGGATCGCGCAGCAGACGGCGGTCGCTCGGCGCACGACGCTGAAGATCGCGCGCGCCGATCTCGCGAGGGTCACGGCGGAGCGCGCCGCGCAGCGGGCCACGGCCGAGCAGGTCGCGGGGGCGCGACGGATGCTGCGGGAGCGGGAGCGCGACGCACGTGCGGCGTCGGCGGAGGTGCGGGCTCGGCGGGTGCGGGTGAACGCGGCCCGTGCGGCGATCCCGGCCGGCTCGGCGCCGCGGCCGCTGGAGCGGCTGTACGCCGAGCACGACGCGGTCACGGCCCGGTGGATGCGGTACGAGACCGACCCTGCGCTGCAGATCGCGTATCCGGCGATGACCGACGTCAAGCGCCCGGAGACCGCCGCCTACCTGCGTGCCGCGGGCACGGCGGTGGAGGCGCGCCGCGGCACCACGGGGCGGATCACGGCGGCGGAGTTCGCCGCCTACCGCGACGCGGTCGCGGAGCTGGAGCGCGCGTTCGAGGCGGCGGAGCATGCGGCCAGGGTGCACGCGGGGGAGGCGCCGACCACTCCCGCGTGGCAGGACGCCGCGCACGACATGGTGAACCGCTCGGTCGAGGCGATCGACCGAGCCGCGGGAGCCGCCGCCTCGGCACTGGCCGCGTGGAGCAGCCGCCGCAGCCGCCCCCGGTCGGACGACGACGCCTGATCAGCCCGCACCGGGTCGACGCCCGGCTCGGTACTCGCGCGTGATCAGCGGGGAGAGCCGCACCAGGAGCTCTTCACCGACCGTGCCGATGAGTTCGGCCAGGCTCGTCGCGTCGAGCTCCCCGCGGGCGCCCGGCCCCCACACGGCCACCTCCTCGCCGATCGCCGCCCGCGGCCAGGGGCGCACCACGCTCTCGGTCGGCCCGATCCGCAGCACGCGTCTGGCGCCGGCGGCCGTCCCGACCTCGAAGCAGCCGGCGAGGGTCGAGGGGAGGCCGTCGAGACTGCCGATCCCGATCGTGACGGCCTCGGCGTCCACGCGGATCACCGGGGCGAGCAGCGTGGAGGCGAGGGCGATGTCGTCCGGCGGCGGCGCCCCCACCGACCGGATCCCGTACGCGAAGGCCCCGAAGCGCACCAGGTCGAAGCGGAACTCGGAGCGGGCGGCCCCCGCGGCGCTGGCAGCCAGATGCCGCACGGTCGGCGTGAGGCCCAGCGCCTCCGCCCGCTGCACCGCCTCCCGGAACGCGGCTCGCGCCAGATCGTCGTCGCGGTCGCTCACCTCGGCGATGTGGCTCCAGATGCCCTCGACCCTGATCGCTCCCGCAGCCTCCAGCTCCGCCGCCCGTCGGACCACCTCGGTCCAGTGCTCGGGGCGGATGCCGCTGCGATGCAGACCCGTGTCGATCTTGAGGTGCACGGGCTGCGGGCGACGCTGATTCACCTCGACGATGCGTTCCAGGTAGTCGGCGTCACCCACCCCCAGGGTGACGCCCGCGCGCACCGCCGCCGCGATCTCGCTCCGGGTCATGGTCACCCACGCGAAGACCCGCGCGTCGGGGCCGGCGGCGGCGCGCGCGCGCACCGCGGTGGCGCTGTCGAACGCCCCGAACCAGCGCACCCCTTCGGCGGCCGCAGCCGTGACGACCCGTTCGAGCCCGTGTCCGTACGCGTCGCACTTCACGATCATCATGACCTCGGCCGGCGCGCTCCGGCGCTGCAGTTCGCGGATGTTGGCGCGCAGTCGACGCAGATCCACGACCAGTCGGGGGAGGGTCATGGTGTCTCCTCTCGCGCGGCGCGCAGCCCGAGCGCGCACACGAGCTCGGCGGCCGTCCAGCCGGTGATGCGGGTCCAGTCGGCCAGTGCGTGCCGCGCGGGACCGGGCCCGCCGAAGTACACGACCTCCTCACCGTGCCGGATCGGCGCGTGACCGATGTCGACGACGCACACGTCCATCGCCACCCGTCCGATGATCGGGAACAGCCGGCCGCGGATCTCGACGTCGGCCTCGTTCCCGAGCGCCCGGGGGATGCCGTGGCCGAACCCGCCGGTCACGAGCGCCACACGGGTGTCGGTGCCCGCATGGTGCGTGTGGTTGTACGACACCCCTTCGCCCGCCCGCAGCTCCTTGGTGGAGAGGACGCGCCCGGCGACGCGCATCACGGGCTCCGTGTCCGCACCGGGCCAGCCGAACAGGCGCGCGGGATCGATCGTCGCCGGCTCGTCGCACGGGGTCAGGCCCGACCGGGCCGCGCTGCGCCCGGCCGAGGCGTCGAAGATCGCGTGGCGGATACCGGCGTCGTGCGCGGTCCCCGCGACCCAGGTCAGGCCGTGTCCCCACGCGTCCCGGCGCAGGTCGATCACCGGGACGCCGATGCTCGCGGCCGCCTGACGGTGCGCGTTCGAGGCGAGCGCGGCGCGGGAGAGGCGGGCACGGATCAGGGCGTTCAGAATCCCATCGCCTTCTGGAACCGGGGCCGGTGGCCGGTGCGGATGCCGAGCACGCTCGGCTTCACCTCGTACACTCCCGTGCCCCAGTTCCCCTCGATGATCACGGGACCCGTCGGGGTGACCGCCACGTCCCATCCGACGTACTGCACCTGCGGCACGCGGCGGGCAGCCCGGTCGATCAGCGCGATCACCTCGTCGTACAGCGGCAACTGGAAATCGGCGATCCGGTAGCCCGTGTCGGGATGGAATCGGTGGACGTTGCCGTGCGAGTCGTAGCCGTCGCCGAGGGCGCGCCCGGTGTCCGCGTCGAGCATGGTGTAGAAGCCGCCCCAGTCCATCTGGTCGGCGGCCTGGCCGCGACCGAACTTCTGGGCGATGGACAGGATATGCGTCCGATGGCCGTCGAAGAACGCCGTGATGCGCGTGGAGTTGACGGTCCCCGGGCACACCGCCGACAGCGCGTCGTGCTGCACGATGTTCTCCTCGACGAGCAGCTCGCCGTTCTCCATCAGCCGGTGGTGGAACGCGTCCCAGTCGGAGACGTCTGCGCCGTGGTACCGGTGGATCGCATGGCCGGAGCGCCCGAGCTGCTGCTTGGTGATCAGCGTCTGGTGCCGGTCCGCGAACGAGCGCAGAGCGTCCGCATTGTCGTCGTCCAGCAGCATCCACTCCCGCCCCAACAGATCAGAGAACACGCGCACGAACTCCCACTTGTCGTGGAAGATGTGCCGGTAGTCGGCGTGGTCGAACAGGTAGGACAGCCGATTCGACAGCGGATGCGTCATCATGGTGCGGCGCTCCGCCGCCGTGAGCATCGCGAAGTCGTAGTCGACGTAGTCCTGGAAGCCGACCTGGTGGAAGGCCGCCTCCCTGAGCATGTCGACGAGCACCGCAACCGTGCGCTGATCATGGTGCGCCGCCACCGCACGCGCACGGCGCATCAACGAACCCACGTCGATGCGCCGTGCGCGACCCAGCAGATAGCGGAGGCGGATCACGCCGGCGTGAACGGTCGAGCTCACTGCCCGGCGGGGTCGTTCTCGACGACGCGGGGGCGACGGGTGCGGCGTCCGGCCGACGCGCCGGGGTCACCCGTGATGATGACGCGCTGGAGCCAGCGGTCGGTGCCGTCGTAGCGCGGCTCGAAGCTGGTCCGGGCGTGGAGCACGCGACGGTTGTCGAACAGCAGCAGGTCGCCCGCCTTCAGATTCACGGCGATACGGGCGGCGTCCGCCGCGTCGTGGAAGCGCCGCAGCGCGGCGGCCGCCTCCTCGTCGCCCTCGACGGCGGCCGCGCAGTCCATGTCCACGCGCACGAAGCGCTCGCCGTCCTCGCCGTACAGGACCGGTCCACGGACCCCGTCCTCGGGGCGTCCCGTGCCGCCCGATGCCTTGTCGATGCCGTGCAGGAATCGGGGCTCGCGCAGGATCCGCTCGTCTTCCGGGCTCAGGACCACGCGGTCGATCGGAGCGAGGGCCGTGTCGGCGTTCACATCGCCGCGCACGCACAGCAGGCCCACGTAGTGCGGGTGGGCGTCGTCGAACGCGTCCTCCGTGTGCCAGTCGAGCAAGCCGCGGCTGCCCGTGCCGACCGCGTCGTATTCGTGGCCCTTCACCGGCGCGACGTTCTGGATCTGGGCGCCGGCGTGCTGGCGCGCGAACGCGAAGATCTCCCCCGCGGTTCCGGCGAGCGCGAGCAGCGTGGCCTCCGTGACGGGGTCCCGGTCCTGATTCTGGAACTCGAGCTGCCACCCCTCCGGGGTGCGCCCCATCTGCTCCTGGTCCACGGTGAAGCCGGTGAAGAGGACTGCGCCGTCGGGGACGTCGGCGGCCGCGAAGCGCCGGATGACCGCGACGGTGTCGGGGTCCTCCGCGGCGAGTGCGGCGGTCGCCGACGCCAGCAGGTCGTCGAAGGCCGCGTCGTCGCGGTAGATGCCGCGGCGCCCCACGGCGAGGGCGGAAAGGGCGTCGAGTGCCGCGGGAGCGAGGGCGTGCGTGATCATCGCGTCGCTCCCGTCGTCTCGATGGGCGCGCAGAGGCAGAGAGGCATGGTGAGCATGGGTATCGCTTTCTTCGAGGGGGGCCGCAGCTGCGGCTCGACAACGATACCAACTAAGGGGTAACACGTTACTGAGGAGCGGCTGAGTCGCTACGGGAGGTGGCTCAGCCGGGGGCGACGGGGTCTCGATGGGGGAGGGGATTCGAGACCCCGCCGCCGGTCTCAGGGCTCGACGCGGATCTCGGCGATGACCTCGCCGTAGGCCGTCTCGCCGACCGGGGTGAAGCCGACGCGACGGAAGAAGGCCTCCGGCCCCTCCTCGCCCGCCTCGTAGATGACGTTGACGTGGTCGACGCCGCGGCGGCGGGCCTCCTCGATGAGGCTCTCGACCGCGAAGCGACCGACCCCGCGGCCCTGGTCGTCGGCGTCGACGTTGATGCGCCACAGCACGGAGCGGAAGTGCTCCTCGGGGGCCTCGTCGTCGAAGTTCGCGCTGACGAAGCCGACGACCTCGTTGCGGTCGAGGATGACGCGCTGCCACGACGTCTGCGGGTTGATCACGGTTGCCGCGATGCCGTACGACACCGGAGCGAGGAACTGCTCCTGTCCGGGCTTGAGCGACAGGTTGTTCACGGCGACGATCGTCGCAGCGGAGAGTTCGACCATGCGCAGTTCGGACATGCCCCCAGGCTAGCCCCTCCCGGCGGACTCGACACGTCCCGGCTGAACATTTTCGGACCGGCGGAGGCGGGCGCACACCGTCGGCGGGAGGCGTCCAGCGGGCGGGCGGGGCGTCGAGCGCGCTCGGGGTATCTTGGTATCGAGACAAATCGCCCCGTGAACGGAGAACCTCCCGGTGACCGACGACGCCATCATCTACACGTACACCGACGAGGCACCGGCACTGGCCACCGCCTCGTTCCTGCCCATCATCCAGGCCTACACCGGCCAGGCAGGCATCGAGGTCGAGACGCGGGACATCTCCCTGGCCGGCCGTATCCTCGCCGCCTTCCCGCAGAAGCTCGCGCCGGAGCAGCAGGTCGGCGACGCGCTGGCCGAGCTGGGTGGCCTGGCCACTCTTCCCGAGGCCAACATCATCAAGCTGCCGAACATCTCGGCGTCGATCCCGCAGCTCAAGGCCGCCATCGCCGAGCTGCAGCAGCAGGGATACGACATCCCCGACTTCCCCGACGAGCCCACGTCGCTCGAGGAGAAGGACGTGCGGGCGCGGTACGACCGCATCAAGGGTTCCGCGGTGAACCCGGTGCTGCGCGAGGGCAACAGCGACCGCCGGGCCCCGCTGGCCGTGAAGAACTACGCCAAGAAGCACCCGCACCGCAACAAGCCGTTCGCGGAGGGGTCGAAGACTCGTGTGGCCACGCTCGGTCACGACGACTTCAAGCACAACGAGCGCTCGTGGGTCGCCGCCCATGACGACGTCCTCTCGTTCCGTCACACCGCGAAGGACGGCACCGTCACGATCCTGAAGGAAGGCCTCAAGGTCCTCCCGCGCGAGATCATCGACGCCACCTTCCTGTCCGCGAAGGAGCTCGACGCCTTCCTCGCCGAGACGCTCGAGGCCGCCAAGGCGGACGACGTGCTGTACTCGGTGCACCTCAAGGCCACCATGATGAAGGTCAGCGACCCGATCATCTTCGGCCACGTCGTGAAGGCGTTCTTCAAGGACGTCTTCGACCAGTACGGCACGCAGCTGGCCGAAGCCGGACTCAGCGCGAACGACGGCCTCGGCTCGATCCTCGCGGGGCTGGCCGACGTCGCGAACGGCGACGAGATCGCCGCCGCGTTCGACAAGGCCATCGCCGAGGGGCCGCGCCTGTCGTACGTGAACTCCGACAAGGGGATCACGAACCTCCACGTGCCGAGCGATGTCATCGTCGACGCGTCCATGCCCGCGCTGGTCCGCAACGGCGGGAAGCTGTGGGGCAAGGACGGCGAGGAGGCCGACACGATCGCCGTGATCCCCGACTCCTCGTACGCGAGCGTCTACCAGGCGGTCATCGACGACGTGATCGCGAACGGCCCGCTCGACCCGGCCACGATCGGCACCGTCCCGAACGTCGGGCTCATGGCGCAGGCGGCCGAGGAGTACGGCAGCCACGACAAGACCTTCGAGATCGCGGAGGACGGCATCGTCCAGGTGCTCGACAGCGAGGGCACCGTGCTCATCGAGCACGAGGTCGGCAAGGGCGACATCTGGCGTGCGACCCAGACGAAGCACATCCCGGTCATGGACTGGGTGAAGCTCGCGGTCTCGCGCGCCCGTGCGACCGGAGCGCCCGCCGTGTTCTGGCTCGACGCCAACCGCTCGCACGACGCGCAGATCATCGCGAAGGTGCACCAGGGTCTGGCGACGCTCGACACCAAGGGGCTCACGATCACGATCCTCGCGCCGGAGGAGGCGACGCGCTACACGCTCGCCCGCATGCGTCATGGCCTGGACACCATCTCGGTGACCGGCAACGTGCTGCGCGACTACCTGACCGACCTGTTCCCGATCCTCGAGGTCGGAACGAGCGCCAAGATGCTCTCGATCGTCCCGCTGCTCGCGGGCGGCGGGCTGTTCGAGACCGGCGCCGGCGGCTCCGCCCCGAAGCACGTGCAGCAGCTCGTCGAGGAGAACTACCTGCGCTGGGACTCGCTGGGCGAGTTCTTCGCGCTCGCGGCCTCGCTCGAGCACTTCGCCGACCGCACGGGCAACGAGAAGGCCCGCGTGCTCGCCGAGACGCTCGACGCCGCGACCGGCACCTTCCTCGAGGAGGACCGTTCGCCCGGTCGGGCGCTCGGCACGATCGACAATCGGGGCAGCCACTTCTACCTCGGCCTGTACTGGGCGCAGGAGCTGGCGAAGCAGACGAAGGACGCCGAGCTGGCCGCGGCATTCGCCCCCGTCGCCGAGAAGCTCGCCGCGAACGAGGAGGCCATCGTCTCCGAGCTCAACGCGGTACAGGGCAAGCCGGCCGAGATCGGCGGCTACTACCGCCCGGACGAGAAGCTCGTGGCCGCTGTCATGCGCCCGTCCGCGACGCTGAACGAGATCGTCGACGCCCTGCGCTGAGACGACGAGAAGGGGGCGGATGCTGCGGCATCCGCCCCCTTCTCGTATCCGCGGACCCGAGGTGCGTCAGTTGTGGACGGAGACCTCAAGGCCCACGGGCGACCAGTCGTAGACGTACTTCGCGAGGTCGATCGGCAGGTTCACGCAGCCGTGGCTCATGCGGTTGCCGAAGTTGTTGTGCCAGTACGTGCCGTGGAAGCCGATGTTCGTGGTGAACCAGGTGATCCACGGGACGTTCTCGGTGCAGTACGGGGCGCCGGGGTAGCAGCCCATGTCCTGCATGCGCGTGTGGGCGAAGACCTTGAAGTTGCCCGTCGGCGTCGGAGTGCCCGGCAGCCCGGTCGAGACGGCCCACGACTTCACGACCGCATTGTTCTCGTACAGCGTGGCCCGCTGCGAGCCCAGGTCGATGTCGATGCGACGGAACAGGTTGACCGTCTCGAACGGCGTCTCGGTGACGGTCAGCGCGAACACACCGTCGCCGGCGGCGAGCTGGGTCGCGAACTGCTCCGCGATCTGGGAGGTGTCACCCAGCGCGCGTCCGGTGACGCCCTCCTGCTCGGCGCGCAGCACAGTGCCGGCCGAGTCGACGATGACGGTCGCATTGACCGGGGCGCGGTCGACCGCGGCCGGAAGCGCGTCGACGGTCCCCTGGATCGCCTGCGGGTCGGCCTGGATGCGCAGCTGACCCTCGTCGTCCACGACGGTCAGCCAGGAGGCGGCCGTGGCGGGGTCGATCGGGACCGTGCGCTCCTCGCCGACGTAGAAGCCGATCGTGGCGAGCATGGTGTTGAGTTCGCTCGCCGTGGCGGTCGCGTCGGCGTCACTCACGGCGGGAAGGGCCTCGGCGGGGCCGCCCGGATACTCGAAGGAGGTGCGACCGTCGCCGACCGCGTCGACGAACGCCGTGCCGAGGTCGCCGAGGTCGATGCCGGTGCCGGCTTCCGAAGGCGTGATCGTGTACGCGCCGGTCGCGGCGTCGAACACGACTCCCGCATCGACCGGGTCGACGAAACTCGCGGGAACGGCGTCCCGCAGGGCGGCCGTGGCCTTCTCGGGGTCGAGGGTGATGTCGGCCGGTACCGGGTCTCCCATCCAGGACCCGAGGTTCCAGAGCGGGTGGGCGGCGAAGGCGGCATCGGCCAGGGCGGTGGCATCGGCCGTGGCGCCCAGGTCGGCGCCCGTGAGGACCGCGCCATCGCCCTCACCCGTGAGCGTGACCTCCGTCTGCGCCAGGTGCGTGCTGATCGCGTCGGCGGCGGCGCCCGGCGTCATCCATCCGACGGGGATGCCCGCGACGGTCGTCCCGGGTGCGATGAGGATCGCGGAGGCCGCTCCCGCGCCGAGCAGGACGACTCCGACGCCGAGACCGATCCACAGGCCGAGGCGGCGCTTCTTGGGAGACGGTTCGATCGGAGCCCAGGCCAGGGGCTGCTCACCGGTGTGCGGCGGAACCGTCTCGGTGGGCGTATCCGCGGGCGCGAGCACGCTGGTGGGCGTGCCGTCGTCGGCAGGAGCTCCCGTCGCAGCGCCCGGTACGGAAATCACATCGGTCACGAACTACACCCCCCGCGGTTCTGACGCATCCAGTCTCTCAATGGTACGGGATGGCAGGTAACGGGGAGGCAACGGTCTGCTACCCTGGCTCCCCGTTCTCCGGACACGTCCGGCTGCGCGGTCAGTCGATGACGGCGAGACCGTCGATCTCGACGAGCATCTCCTCGCGCGGAAGGCCGGTGAAGACGGTGGTGCGCGAGGGCAGGACCCCGCTCGTCGTGTGCGCCTCGACGAACGCGCCGTAGGCCTCGTTCATGATGGGGAAGTCCTCGCGCTTGGTCAGGTAGACGCGGAGCATCACGACGTCGTCGAACGTGGCGCCGGACGCCTCGACGATCGCCTTGACGTTCTCGAGCGTGCGGGTGGTCTGTGCCGCGACATCGCCGGGGTGGAGGTACTCGTTCGTGACGGGGTCGACCGGGCCCTGGCCGGAGACCTGCACGATCGGGCCCTTGCGCACTCCCTGCGAGAAGGTGTGGGCGGGGGCGGGGGCGGCGTCGGTCGAAACTCGTGTCTTCGCGGTCATGCCGCCAGCCTAGTAGCCTTGTTAGATGCCTCTACAAATTCCGGATCCCGTTCTCGGCGCCTGGGCGAAGGGGTTCCCGGCGCGCGCCGCAGGGCTGCGGCTCTCCGAGGTCGGGCAGGCCGGACTGCACCTCTCCGACCTGGTCACGCCGGTGCTCACGGTGCACGCCGACGCGCTGACGCACAACGAGCAGACCGTGTTCGCGTGGGCCGCACAGCAGGGCGTGGGCCTGGCCCCGCACGGCAAGACCACGATGGCCCCCGCGCTGTGGCAGCGGCTGCTCGACGCGGGCGCCTGGGGCATCTCCGTCGCGACGCCCTGGCAAGCGGAAGTGGCCGTGACCGCCGGAGTGCCGACCGTCCTGATCGCCAACGCGGTCACGGATGCCGCTGCCGCCCGTCGCCTCGGCGAACTGCTCGCCGCCGACCACGACCTGCGGATCCTGTGCTGGGCGGACGCGGTCGACGGCGTCCGCATCCTCGCCGATGCCCTCTCCGATGCTGCCCGCCCCCTCGACGTGCTCGTGGAGCTGGGCGGCGCGCACGGACGCACGGGTGCCCGCAGCGTGGAGGAGGGCGAGCGCATCGCCGCCGCGATCACCGCCGCACCGGGCCTGCGCCTCGCCGGAGTGACCGGATACGAGGGGCCGTTCGGGCCGGATCGGTCCGCGGCGTCGGTCGCCGCGGTCGACGCCTACCTGGACGCTCTGGTCGAGCTGCACCGCCGACTCGACTACCCGGAGGGGCCTCGTCCGGTCGTGAGCGCGGGCGGGAGCTCCTTCCCCGACCGGGCCGCCGCCGTGCTGTCGCCGCTCGCTCCCGAAGCCGACGTGGTGCTGCGCTCCGGAGCGTTCCAGATCCACGACGACGGGTTCTACGCCCGGATGTCGCCCTTCGGCCCGCTGACCGGTACGGCACCGCTGCGGTCGGCCATGCACGCCTGGTCGCGCGTGGTCTCCCAGCCCGAGGATGCCCTGGCGCTGCTCGACGCCGGACGCCGTGACGTGCCGTTCGACCTCGACCTGCCGGTGCCGCAGAGCGTCGAGGGCGAGATCACGGCGCTCAACGATCAACATGCTTTCCTGCGGCTCGCGGACGGCGCCGCGGCCGCGGTCGGCGAGGTCGTGCGGCTCGGGCTCTCGCACCCGTGCACCGCGTTCGACAAGTGGCGGGTGGTCGCGGTGATCGACGATCCCGACGCGGACGACCCTCGAGTGATCGGAGCGGTGGCGACGTGCTTCTGAGTGCGGAGAAGGCAGCGGCCGGGCTGGTCAGGGTCTACCGCTCGGCCACGGTCGTCGACGGCTCCGGTGCGCCGCGGTTCACGGCCGACGTGGCGGTGGAGGGCGCGCGGATCGTCGCGGTCGTGCCCGAACGGGAGGACGCGCAGCTCGAGCTGCCCGAGGGCGGCGTGGAGGTGGAGGCCTCCGGCCTCGTGCTCGCGCCTGGCTTCATCGACATGCATGCGCACAGCGACCTCGCGGTGCTGAGCGGTGCCGCGCACGACGCGAAGATCCGTCAGGGCGTGACCTGCGAGGTGCTCGGTCAGGACGGCCTCGGGTACGCGCCGCTCGACGACGCGACAGCCGCGGTGATCCCCGCGCAGATCGCGGGGTGGAACGGCCTGCCCACCACGGTGCCGTGGCGGTCGATGAGCGATCTGCTGGCAGAGATCGACGCCGCCGCGGTCGCGAACGCCGCGGTGCTCGTTCCGCAGGGGAACCTCCGGATGATGGTGGTCGGGCACGAGAACCGCGCGGCGACCGCGGAGGAGATCGAGGCGATGGCCGCGCTGCTCGGCGAGGCTCTGGACGCAGGGGCGTTCGGCATGTCGAGCGGCCTGACCTATACACCGGGCATGTACGCCGACACCGCGGAGCTCGAGGCCCTGTGCCGTGTGGTCGCCGAGCGCGGGGGATACTGGGCGCCGCACACCCGCAGCTACGGCGCGGCCGCGTTGGATGCGTACCGCGAGGCCGTCGAGATCGGCCGTCGCACGGGTTGCCCGGTGCACCTGACGCACGCCACGATGAACTTCGCCCCCAACCGCGGCCGGGCCGACGAGCTGCTCGAGATCGTCGACGCGGCGATCGCGGACGGCGTCGACGTGACGCTCGACACCTATCCGTATCTCCCCGGCGCGACCACGCTCTCTGCCCTGTTGCCCAGCCGGCTGGCGGCGTCGGGCGACCTGCTGGCCGCCATCGCCGGGCTGGATGCCGAGGGGCGCGAGGCCGTCCGCGTGGAGCTGGAGGAGCTCGGCTGCGACGGCTTCCACGGGGAGCGTGCCGACTGGTCGGCCATCCAGATCTCCGGCACCGCGAATCCGGCTCTCGCGGGCCTCGTCGGCCGCACGGTCGCCGAGATCGCGAACGACTCGGGGCGGCGGGCCGTCGACGTGGTGCTCGACACCATCCTCGAGGACGCCGGGGCGACCGGCGTGCTGATGCACATCGGCGACGAGGACAACGTGCGCGCGATCATGCGGCACCCGCGGCATTCCGGCGGCAGTGACGGCATCCTGATCGGGGCCCGTCCGCACCCTCGCGGCCGCGGCACGTTCGCGCGCTACCTGGGGCATTACGTGCGCGAGCTCGGGGTGCTGACGCTGGAGGAGGCCGTGCGCCACCTCTCGGGCAACCCCGCGGCCCGTCTGGGACTCGACCGCGGCGATGCGCCTCGCGGGATCATCCGCGTCGGCGCCACCGCAGACCTGGTGCTGTTCGATCCGCTCACGGTCGCCGCGGGCGCCACGTTCGAGGAGCCGCATCGGCCGCCGATCGGCGTCCACGAGGTGCTGGTGGCGGGCGTGCCCGTGGTCCTGGACGGCGTCGTGACCGGTGCCGTCGCCGGACGGGCCCTGCGCCTGCCGCCGCCCGCGCACCGGGCGACCGTGCCGGCGATCGCGGCGCACGTCGATGCCGCGGCTGCTCGGTTCGCGTGGCGGCCGGACACCCCGATCGACGCGGTGCCCGAGCTGTCCGCGTCCGTCGACTGGCTGGGCGGGGGAGGCCAGGGGACCGGTCAGGGCATCCGTCTCACGCTGGATGACGCCCTCGGGGCCGCGGCCGCTCGCGCCGGCCGCGTGGGGGACGAGGCGTTCCGCGTGACCGTGTCCGCCGACGGGGTCGAGATCCGCGGTGCGAGTCCGCTCGGGGTCTTCCGCGGCGCCACCGTGCTGCGGCAGCTGCGCGACCCCGACGCCCCTGCGCAGGCCGAGGTGCTGCTTCCGGCCGGTGTGTGGGAGGGGGCGCCGGCGTACGGCTGGCGCGGCGTCATGCTCGACGTGGCGCGGCACTTCCGCCCGGTCGACGACGTGCGGCGTCTGATCGACCTGCTGGCGCTGCACCACCTGAACATCCTGCAGCTGCACCTCACCGACGATCAGGGCTGGCGGTTCGAAGTGCCCGGCTACCCGCGGTTGACGGAGGTCGGCGCGCGACGGGAGGCCACCCAGCGCGGGCACGGGCCCGAGGCCACGGTCGAGCCCGGCGTGCACGAGGGCTTCTACACGACGGACGAGCTGCGCGACCTCGTCCGTTATGCGGCGGAGCGCGGCGTGACCCTGGTGCCGGAGGTCGAGCTGCCCGGGCACATCCAGGCCGCGCTGGCCGCGTACCCCGAGCTCGGCAACACCGATGTGGGCGTGCCGGCGAGCGGCCCGTGGGAGCGGTTCGGCGTGAACGCGCGCACGCTCGCCCCGACGGAGGCGGCGTTGGCCTTCGGCCGTGCGGCGATCGATGCCCTCTGCGACGTGTTCGACGCGGAGTGGATCGGGATCGGCGGGGACGAGGTGCCCGTGACGGAGTGGGCGCAGAGCGAGGCGGCAGCGGAGCGGATGCGCGCGCTGGGCCTGGCGACGCCGCATGACGTGCAGCCCTGGTTCACCGCGCACTTCGTGGCGCACGTGCGCGCGCGGGGTCGCACGGCGCTCGCGTGGGACGAGGTGCTGGAGGGCGAGGTGCCGGAGGGCGTGCGCATCCTCGCGTGGCGCGGACCCGTCGCGATGCGGGAGGCACTGAGCCGCGGGATCCCCGTGGTGGCGTGCCCCGACCTGGAGGTCTACCTCGACTATCCGCAGTCGGAGTCGCCCGAGGAGCCGATCAGGGTGGGACCCCCGCTGCCGCTCGCCCGCGCGTACTCGCTCCGGATCGAGGACGGTGCGGTGGGCGGTCAGGCGAACGTGTGGAGCGAGCACCTGCCCAGCCGGGACCGCGTGGACTTCGCGATGTTCCCGCGGCTCGCCGCGATCGCCGAGCGGCTGTGGGAGGGCGGAGAGCCGCGGCCGTTCGCGGACTTCATGCGGCGGCTTCCGACGCATCTGCGTCGCCTGGCGGCGGCGGGGGTGCGGTATCGTCCGCTGGATGGCCCGTCCCCGGATCAGCGCCGCCCCGGCGTTCCGGGAAAGCCGCTGACGGTGGAGGCGCGCGAGGCCATCGTCGCGGGGCTGGTGGAGCGGCTCCTGGACGGTTCTGCGGCACGGGCCCGCGCGGCTCGAAAGTAATGTAACGTTTCGGTAACCCTGGCCGCGGCCCCGCGGGCAGAGGTTGCGCAATTTTTGTTCGTAAGGTCTACTAACAAACATGTCCGTTTCGGATGATCAGCGCCCCGCGGCGACGACAGACTTCGTCGCCGCGAACGCGCACGCCTTCGGGCCCGCGCGGCACCTGCGCTCGCGCACCAAGGTGCTCCCCGAGCACGCCCGCGGACACAACCGCGCCCTCGTGCTGCAGACGCTGTACCACTCCGGAGCGATGAGTCGCGCCGACCTCTCCCGGGAGACCGGACTGACCCGGGTCACGATCTCCGACCTCGTCGCGGAGTTCATCGCCGACGGCATCGTGATCGAGATGGGCGTCCGCGAGGCGGTGGGTCCGGGGAAGCCGCCGATCCTCATCGACATCGACCGCGCCGGGCACCAGATCGTCGGCCTCGACCTGTCGGGTCCGAACGCTTTCGAGGGAGCCGTGCTGAGCCTCGACGGCGACGTGCTGGAGCGCCGCCAGGTGCCTCGCCCGGAGCGCCCGGACGGGGAGGCCGCGTACGCCGCCCTCCGCGAGCTCGCACAGAGCCTCGTCGACGCCGCCACGCGCCCCGTGCTCGGCGTCGGCATCGGCACGCCGGGCGTCGTGCGACCGGACGGTCTGGTGCTGAGCTCGCCCAACCTCGGCTGGACCGACTTCCCGCTCGAGGCGAAGCTCGGCGCCGAGCTCGACCTGCCCGTCCTCGCGCGCAACGACGCGAACGCCGCTGTCCTCGCGGAATACACCTTCGGCGAGGCGAAGGCCGACTTCATGCTCATCAAGATCGGCCGAGGCGTGGGTGCCGGCCTCATCACGGGCAGCCAGCCGCTGCTGGGCAGTCGCTTCGCCGCGGGGGAGATCGGACACGTGGTCGTCGGCACCGATGGCGGCCCGCGCTGCGCCTGCGGCAAGATCGGCTGCCTGGAGGCCTGGCTCAGCGTCAGCCGGATGCGGGAGGCCCTCGACGCCGACCCCTCGGCGCGCGAGGACATCCTGCGCGACGCCGGCACGCGCATGGCCATCGCCATCGCCCCGATCGTCGCCGCGCTCGACCTGTCCGAAGTCGTCCTCTCCGGCCCGGCGGAACTGCTCGACGGCACGCTGATCGACGCCGCGGTCGAGACCCTGCACGCGCGCACCCTGGAGGGCGTGTTCGAAGACGTGATGGTGCGGCTCACGCATCAGGACGACATCGTGCTCCGCGGAGCCGCGGTCATGGTGCTCTCCGGGCAGCTGGGGGTGTCGTGACCTCCGCGACCACGACCGAGACCGGCATCCGATGACCGGAACCGCTGCCGCCGACCTCCCCGGTCGGCCGATTCGTGTTGGCCTGGATGTCGGCGGAACCAAGATCGACGCCGTCGCCGTCGACCCCGCCGGTGAGATCCTCGGACGCCTGCGCCGCGCCACGGGCTGGGGCGAGGACGCCGTCGTCGACAGCATCGTGTCGACCGTCGTCGCCCTCGCCGATGAGACCGGGGGCCCGCTGTCGGCCGTCGGGTCCGTCGGTGTGGGCATCCCCGGGCTGGTCGATGCGGACGCGGGGCGCGTCGTGCACGCCGTCAACCTCGGGGTCGAGTCGCTCGACCTGGCCGACCGGGCGGAGCGAGCGCTCGGCGTGCCGTTCCGCGTCGAGAACGACGTGAAGGCGGCGGCGCTCGGAGCCGCCGTGCTCAGCGGCGTGAGCGGTTCGATGGCGTACCTGAACCTCGGCACCGGTGTGGCCGCGGGCATCGTCGTGGACGGTCGCATCTGGCGAGGATCGCGCGGGACCGCCGGCGAGGTCGGCCACATCTCGGTCGACCCGCACGGACGCCTGTGCGGGTGCGGACAGCGCGGTTGCGTGGAGACGTTCTGCGGCGGCGGCGCACTCGCCAAGGCCTGGGGTCGACCCGGCGCGCTGCCGGTCAGGGACATCTTCGACGCCGCCGATGACGGCGACCCGCTGGCGCTCGCGCTGCGTGACGACCTCTTCTTCGGCGCGGCCGCCGCGGTCCGCGTGCTGGTGCTGTCGGCCGACGTCGAGACGGTGGTGATCGGGGGCGGCCTCACGGCCATGGGAAGCCGCCTCGACGAAGGCATCAGGGCCGCACTGCACGCCGGCGCCGAGGCGTCACCGTTCGCGAGGTCTCTGCGCCTGGATGAGAGAATCGAACTGCTCCCCGCGGGTTCCCCCGCCGCCGCACTCGGCGCCGCTCTGGTGGGCGCATCCATTTCTGAGAAGGAGATCGTTCCGCATGGCTGAGGTCGTCATCGTCGAGAGTCCCGAGGCCGCCGGTGCGCTGGTCGCCACCGAGATCGTGGAGCTGATCGACCGTCGTCCGGACGCCGTCCTCGGCCTGGCCACGGGCTCCACGCCGCTGCCGGTCTACCAGGCCCTGCGAGCGCAGCTCGCCGGGCGCGACGTCTCCCGGGTGCGCGGCTTCGCCCTCGACGAGTACGTCGGCATCGACCCCGCCCACCCCGAGAGCTACCGCTCCGTGATCACCCGTGAGGTCGTCGAGCCCCTGGGCCTCGACCCGCAGCGCATCCACGTGCCCAACGGCGCGGAGGCGACCATCCAGCACGCGGGTGAGGACTACGAGGCCGCCATCCAGGAGGCGGGCGGCGTCGACCTGCAGATCCTCGGCATCGGCACCGACGGGCACATCGGCTTCAACGAGCCCGGCTCCTCCTTCGCGTCGCGCACCCGGGTGAAGACCCTCACCGAGCAGACGCGCGAGGACAACGCCCGCTTCTTCGACTCGATCGACGATGTCCCCATGCACTGCATCACGCAGGGTCTTGGCACGATCCTGCAGGCCAGGCACCTCGTGCTCCTCGCGTTCGGCGAGGGCAAGGCGGAGGCGGTCGCCGGAGCGGTCGAGGGTCCGCTGACGGCCCTGCTGCCCGGCTCGGCGATCCAGCTCCACCCGCATGCGACGATCGTGGTCGACGAGGCGGCGGCCTCCCGGCTGCAGCTCGCCGACTACTACCGGTACACGTTCGCGAACAAGCCGGCCTGGCAGGGGATCTGACCCCGACTCACCGGGTCGCGGCCGGCCAGGCGAGGGGGAGCAGGTGCTCCACGCTCAGCGGCGCCAGCGGCAGCGTCTCCGCGTCTTCCGGGGTGATCCATCGCAGCTCCGCGAGCTCGGCCTGCACCCGCACCCCGGCCGGGTCGATCGCTGCGGTGAAAGCATCGGCGACGACCCGGTGACCCGGTTCGTTCGCGGCGGCGGACACGAACCGTCCGAGCGGACGGAGGTCGCTCTCGCGCAGTGCCACGCCGAGTTCCTCGTGCAGTTCGCGGATGAGGGTCTGCGCGGCGCTCTCGCCGGGCTCCGGCTTGCCTCCAGGCTGCATGAACCTGGTCGTGCCGTGCTTGCGGACCACCAGCACGCGGCCCTGGTCGTCGACGATCACCGCCGCGCTCACGTGGATGTCAGGCATCGGGGACGAACACCTTCCCTGGGTTGAGGATCCCGAGCGGATCGAAGACGGCGGCGATCTCGCGCTGCAGCCGCCACTGGTCGTCGCCGAGCTCCTCCGCAAGCCAGCGCCGCTTGAGCACCCCGATGCCGTGCTCGCCCGTGAGAGTGCCGCCCAGGCGGATCGCCGCGCGGAACAGCTCGTCGGCGGCGGCCCAGACGTGTGCCGGGGTCTCGGGTCCCTCGAACACGAAGTTCGGGTGCAGATTGCCGTCCCCCGCGTGCGCGACCGTGGGGATCACGAGACCGTACTCGCGCTCGATGCGGGCGATCTCGTCGAACATCGCCGGCATGGCGCTCCGCGGCACGGAGACGTCTTCGATCAGGGTGGTGCCGAGGGAGGCCATCGCGGCGTGCATGGACCGGCGGATCGCAAGCAGCCGCTCGCCCTCCGCGCGATCGTGCGACACCTCGGTGACGCCGTCGTTGGCGCGCAGGATGGCGTCGATCGCGTCGGCCTCGGCGGCCGCCGCAGGCCCGTCGGTCTGGATGGTCAGCTGCGCGGTGCCGGGCGTCGGCGCCGGCAGGCCGAGCAGAGCGTGCACGGCCGCGAGGCTCGGGGCGTCCATGAGCTCCATGATCGCGGGCTGCACCCCGGCGGCGGTCACGGCGGCTGAGGCGGCGGCCGCGGCGCGGACACCGGGGAACAGAGCCGTCACAGTGCAGCTCTCGCCGGGGACGAGCCGCCGGAGCTTGAGCGTCGCGCCGACCACGACGCCGAGGATGCCCTCCGAACCCACGACGAGAGCCGTCAGGTCGAGGCCCGTGACGCCCTTGACGCTGCGATGCCCCAGGTGCAGAAGCCGCCCGTCGGCCAGTACGAGGTCGACGCCGAGGACGGCATCCCGCACGACGCCGTACTTCGCGCAGAGCAGTCCTCCCGCGCCCGTGGCGATGTTGCCACCGACCGTCGAGATGTCGCGGCTCGCGGGGTCGGGTGCCCACCACAGGCCGAAGGACGCGAGGTGGGCATTGAGCTCGGCGTTGAGGATGCCAGGCTCGACCACGGCCAGCAGATCGTCGGGGCGGACCTCGTGGATCGCCGTCATGCGTCGCAGCGAGAGCACGATCTCGCCCTCGCCCGCGTTGGCCGCCCCGGCGAGGCCCGTGCCGGCGCCGCGGACCACCACGGGCGTGCGCGTCGCCGAGGCGATGCGCAGGGTCTCCTGCACGTGCTCCACGCGCTCGGCATGCACGATCGCCAGCGGGCGCCCCGCGGCGGCATGGCCGGAGCGGTCGGAGCGCGCCCGTTCGAGCGCGTCCTCGTCGGTGTCGACGAGCGCGCTGAGCGCCTGCTGCAGCAGCGGGACGACGCTCACGACGGGATGCTCACGACGGCGAGTTCACGTCAGGGCGCGGCGACCGCTGAGAACACCGGCGACCACGGCGACGAGGGCGAAGGCGGTGCCGATCAGGGCCTGGCCCATGGACCACCACGCGATCGTCACACCCACGTAGATGAGCAGTTCGACCAGCGCACGCAGGAACGGGTGCACGCGCAGCACGGGGCGGGGCGACAGGAACAGTGCCCACAGCAGCAGGGCCGTGACCGGCGCGCCGATGCCGATCACGATGTTCCACGGCAGGTCCCAGCTCGCGAAGCCCCACAGGGCGAGAGAGGCGATCGCCGCGATCAGGACGACGACGCGCACGAGGTCGAGCGCGGTCAGCGCCTGACGTTCGACGCCGGGGACGGGGGCGGGATCCGGAGTCATGACTCCAGTCTATTCGGCGATCGTCGAGCCCTCTGCCGCCGCAGCGACGGGCTCGGAGAGGGTCG
This sequence comes from Microbacterium sp. NPDC055599, assembly GCF_053618975.1. NCBI lineage: Bacteria > Bacillati > Actinomycetota > Actinomycetes > Micrococcales > Microbacteriaceae > Microbacterium > Microbacterium sp. NPDC055599. The sequence goes on from NZ_JBSHIM010000011.1 coordinate 77,260, forward strand.
CGACGGCCTCGACGGGAGCCGGTGCAGCCTCGGCCGGTGCAGCCTCGACCGGGGCCGGAACCGACGCGGGCTCGACGGGGGCCGGTGCGGGCTCGACGGGGGCCGGAGCGGGCTCGACGGGGGCCGGAGCGGGCTCGGCCGGAGCGGGCTCTGCGTCAGCCGGTGCCGGAGCGGATGCTGCCGCGTCGGGGACGACGGCCGCATCCGCCGCGGCCGTCGTGTCGCCGACGGGCGCGGTGTCCTCGGCGGGCTGCTCCGGGACGACGGGCGTCTCGAGCGCGAGGGACAGCAGCGTGGTGTCTGTCGAGGCCCCCGGTCCGTCCGGGAACACGTAGCGGAAGGTGACCGTGGTGGTGTCCGCGTTCCACAGCTGACGCGCGGTCGGGCGGAGATCGATGGTCCCCGTGCCGGCATCATCCAGCGTGATGCTGTCGCCGCCACCGGTGGCGCCGTCGATCAGCGCCTCCACCTGGAGACCCGGGGCTCCGGAGACGGGCACCGTGTAGTGCAGCTGGATCCCGGTGAAGGAGAGGGTCGCGGCGCTCCACTGCGGCCCCTCCGTCGGCTTCGCGGGCTCGACCGGGTCCGTGGGATCGGTCGGGTCCGTGGGGTCCGTGGGATCGGTCGGGTCCGTGGGGTCGGTCGGATCGGTCGGGTCGGTGGGGTCGGTCGGGTCCACCTGCTCGGGCGGCGCGATCGGTGCGACGGGTTCCGCCGACGGGACGACGACGGTGCCGGACTGCTCGGTCGGCTGCGGTGTCGGCACCTCGGCGGCCGGAGGAGCGGGAGGTTCCTCCGCGGGCGCCTCGATCACGATGGGCTCGTCGAGCCCGAGCGACGTGTCGGGCGCGATGTCGGTCGTGATCGAGGAGTCGCCGTCCGCGGCGCTCGGGAGCGACGTCGCGGGACTGGCGCCGGCGAGACCGGGAACGATCGCGGCAGCGGTGACGACCCCGGCGACCACCAGTGCGGCCGACCCCGCGCCGACCAGCGCTCCCATGCCCGTGAACGCCCCTCCGGTGCTCGCGCTTCCACCGCCAGCGCTGCTGCCCCCCGCGGAGCCGGACCCACCGGACGCGCCGGAACCGGACGCGGCGACACCCGTTGCCGCGTGCCCCGCCCCGCCATCGCCGACCAGCACGCCGCCGGCGATGCTCGACGGCATGGCCGCCATCGCGACGATCGGAGCGCCACCGCCCTGCAGGGTCGCGAGGTAGCCACCGGCACCCGCGACGCCGAGCACCAGCGGGAGCATGACGAGCGCGAGGCGCATCGAGACGTCCTTGGCCTCGGCGGCGACGATCATGCAGCGCGCGCACTCGTCGAGGTGGAGTTCGAGGCGCTTGTGGTCGCGCGTGCCGAGGTTGCCGCGGGAGTACGCGCCGAGGTGCTCGATCGTCCACTGGCAGTCCGACCCGGGGGTCGCGCTGCGCAGGTGCGCCTGGATCCACGCCTCGCGCAGACCCTCGCGCGCGCGGAACGCGAGCTGGGAGACGGCGCCCGCCTTCATGCCGAGCAGCGGTGCGACCTCCTGCGGCTTCATCTGCTCGATCTCGGTGTACCAGAGCACTTCCTGCCAGCGCGAGGGAAGGCTGCGGAATGCCTGCGCCGTCAGGCTGCGGTCGAGCGCCTCGTTGGAGGCGTTCTCGGTGCTGCTCGGGTCGGCCACCGTGTCGAGCTCGTCGATCGCGGTCTCGCGGCGCGAGCGTCCCCACGCGGCGGCGGTGTTGCGGATGCTCGTGAACAGGTAGGCGCGGAACGACCCGTTGGGCCCACCACCCTTGGCGATCGCCTGGTAGATGCGGGTGTACGCCTCCTGCACCAGATCGTCCGGGTCGATCGACGAGGTCACCGATCGTGCGACGGCGATGCCGGACGGGTAGTGACGCTTCCAGAGTTCGCCGAACGCCGTCGTGTCGCCGGAGCGGGTGCGGAGGATCAGGTCGGCATCGCCGATGGGCTCGTCAGGTGTGGTGTTCTCTCGGTGCACAATCATCCATCTGTCCCGGGGCGCGGATCGGCCCTCAGGGGAAGAGACGCGCGAGCGCGCGTCTCATTACGCGGTACGACGATTGTCCCGCGAAAGTCCTGATAAGGCCACCCCTTCGTGCTCTGTTCGAAGGAGATCCATCGGGTTCTGTCATTCGGCATCCAGCCCCGAAAACTTTTTCCGAAGTCGCGTAATGAACTGGAGATCGCTTCGTCTCATCCCGTAGAGACAGCCATGCGAACTCCACCGGGGGGCGGAGTTCAGGCTCTGATGCGGGGGGTTCTGCATCAGGGGAAGGGTCGAGGTCCTCGGGGGAGGAGCCCTCGGCCCCGCCCGCTCGACACGGGAGGGAACGGGCCGCCGATCTGGGGAGAACGGCGGCCCACCATCCCGCTCTACGGGAGAGACAGTCGCCGATCTGGGGAGTCCGGCGCCGGTCTTTCCCGCTCTATGGGAGAGGGGCCGCCGATCTGGGGAGAACGGCGGCCCACCATCCCGCTCTACGGGAGAGACAGTCGCCGATCTGGGGAGTCCGGCGGGTGTCACGACCTGTTCGATCGGAGGCCGCAGCGCTGCGCGTCGCGCGGAGTGCTGTCCTTCTAGGCGGACAGTGCCTGGCCCGTCCAGACCCGCGCGACGCGCAGCCTCGCATCGAGCAGCACGGCGTCACCGAGCATGCCCGCGCGCAGCGCGCCGAGACGCGTGTGCCGTCCGACGGCCCTCGCCGGTGTCTCGGTGAGCGCGCGCACCGCCTCGGTCAGGGGCACCCCCGCGCGTACGGCGCGCTGCAGTGCCACATCCTGCGTGAGCGTCGACCCGGCGATCGAGCCCGTGTTGTCGGCGCGCGCCACCCCGTCGAGGACCGTCACGCGAACGGCGCCGAGGTCGTACTGCCCGTCGGCGCTGCCCGCGGCGGCCATGGCGTCGGTGATCAGCGCGACCCTGGTCGGCGCCGCGTCGAACACGAGCTTCACGACAGCGGGGTCGAGGTGGATGTCGTCCGCGATCGCCTCGAGGATCACCCGGTGATCGGCGGCCGCGGCGAGCACGGGGCCAGGGGCGCGGTGGTGGATGCCGTTCATCGCGTTGAACGCGTGGGTGAGGATCGACGCTCCCGCCTCGAACGCCGCGATCGCCATGTCGGCGTCGGCGTCGGTGTGCCCCACGGCGGCCGCCGCTCCGGAGGCGACGATCTGCCGCACGGCGTCCAGCCCACCCGGCAGCTCCGGCGCGATCGTCACCTGGCGCACGGTGCCGCGCCCCGCGTCCAGCAGCCGGGCGACGTCCCGCTCGGAGGGGTGGCGCAGCAGCGACGGCTCGTGCGCGCCGTGGTGGCCGGGGTCGAGGAACGGGCCCTCGAGGTGCGAGCCGAGCACGTCGACGTCGGTCTCGGTGAGGTCGGCGATGGTCGCGACGCTCTCCGCCAGTGCGTCCAGCGTTCCGGTCACCAGCGAGATGACGGCGCGGGTCGTGCCGTGCGCGCGGTGCAGGTCGCGCCCGGTCCGGATCGCATCGATGCCGTCGTCGTACGCGGCACCGGCGCCGCCGTGGCCGTGGATGTCGATGAAGCCGGGGGTCAGCACGGCGCCGGGACCTGCGGCCTCCGCCGCGTCGACCACCTCGTCCGCGGACTCCCACTCCGACCCGGTGCCGCGCGAGACGACGACGCCGTTCTCGATGCGGACCCATCCGTCGTCGGTGACCTCACCGCGGTCGACGATGCGGGCGGAGTGGACGACCAGCGAGCCGGTCGCGGAGGAGTGGGTGGTCAACGTTCGCTCCAGGGGATGTCAGCGGCGGGGTGGAAATCGACCTCCTCAGCCTTCCACAGCGGCGCGAGTCGTCCGACCCGCGCCCGGAACGACTCCCAGCTCCGACCGGCACCCTCGCGCGGGGACCACGCGACCTCGGCCTGGGCCGCCGCGCGGGGGAACACCAGCTGCTCGACCTCGTCGAGCGTGCGGGTGGTCTCCGACCACAGGGGCGCCTCCACGCCGAGGATCGCGGACTCCGGCACGTCGAGCACCGCGGTCGGCTCCCACTCGTAGGCGGAGCGGACGTCGATGATCGCCGCCCACGTGAGCCCCAGCGGGAAGTCCTCGGTGTACTTCATGTCGAGGTAGGTCACGTTCGCGGCGGACATGATCAGCGCGCCACCGCGCTCGACGAAGTGCGCGGCCTCCGCCGCGTGCGTGCCCTCCGGCGTGGTCTTGCCCCAGTACTGTCCGACGGTCCCCTCGGCGATGTTCGCGGCGGAGCCCATCTCGTGCCAGGCGACGGGGGTCTTGCCCTCCGCGACCACGATCGCCGTCGCGCGCTCGGCGAACAGGTCGAAGTCGGCCTGCGGGGTGCCGAGCGACTCGTCGCCGCCGATGTGGATGTACGGGCCGGGTGTCATCTCGGCGAGCTCCCGGACGACGTCGCGCACGAAGTCGTAGGTGCGCTCCTCGTGGATGCGCACGCTGGAGTGGCCGACGCCCCATCCGAGATACGTCTCGCCGGCGACCGGGAGCGGCTGCCCGAGCCGCTCGGAGTCGGCGACCAGGGCGTCGTTCAGCACCGGCTCCTCGACGAGCTCCGGATAGGCGACGCCGATCGCGTGCGTGTGTCCCGGCAGGTCGATCTCGGGGATCACGATCATGTGCCGCGTCGCGGCGTAGGCGACGATCTCGCGGTAGTCGTCCTTCGTGTAGAAGCCGCCGGGGTGACCGTCGACCGAGGTCGTGGCCGCACGCTCGGTCAGCAGCGGCCAGGCGTCGATGTGCACCCGCCAGCCCTGGTCGTCGCTCAGGTGCAGGTGGAGGTGGTTGTACTTCAGGGCGCTCGTGCTGTCGATGAAGCGCTTCACGTCGTCGACGCCGAAGAAGTGGCGCGCCACGTCGAGCATCACGCCCCGGCGCGCGAACCGCGGGGTGTCGGCGATCTCCACGTGCGGCAGCGCCCAGCCTCCGGCGTCCTCGCGCAGCAGCTGCAGCAGCGTCTGGACGCCGTAGAACAGTCCGGCCTCGTCGGCGCCGGTGACCACCGCGCGGTCGTCGATCCGCAGAGTGTACCCCTCGGCGGCCGCGACACCGCTGTCGAGGCGCAGCTCGATGTCGGCCGGCTCTTCGGCGGCCGTTTCCAGCCGCAGGCCGGTGCGGCGCTCGACCGCGGCGGCGAGCTGCGCGGCGGCGGGGGAGGAGCCCTGGATGCGGGACGTGGAGGTGATCGCGAGGCGGCCATCGCCGACGGTGGCGGAGGCGGGGGCGGGCACGAGGGGGAGCTCGAGAGGAAGGACCATGAACAAAACCTATCGGCCGCGGACGCCCAGGGGAACAGCGGAATCGAAACGATTCTGCGTGGCCGGTCGGGCACCCGCCGGCAGCGCGCTGTCCCGCTCCGCCGATCCGCTATGCTCGTAACCGTCGCGACTGGCGTCTGGGTGGACTACCACCGGGGAGCGACTGACCACGGAATTCGACCGCGCGCCTGGGCCGATGCGAACACCCCTCGAATCCGTCGTCAAAGGAGCACGTCATGACCGACCGTTACTTCAACGCCCCGCTCGCCGAGGTCGACCCGGAGATCGCCCAGGTCCTCGACCGCGAGCTGAAGCGTCAGCAGACCTTCCTCGAGATGATCGCCTCGGAGAACTTCGTCCCCGTCTCGGTGCTGCAGTCGCAGGGCTCCGTGCTGACCAACAAGTACGCCGAGGGCTACCCGGGCCGCCGCTACTACGGCGGGTGCGAAGAGGTCGACGTCGCCGAGTCGCTGGCGATCGAGCGGGCCAAGAGCCTCTTCGGTGCCGAGTTCGCCAACGTCCAGCCGCACTCCGGCGCGTCCGCCAACGCGGCCGTGCTGCACGCGATCGCCCGCCCCGGCGACACGCTCCTGGGCCTCTCGCTCGACCAGGGCGGGCACCTCACGCACGGCATGAAGATCAACTTCTCCGGCCGCCTGTACGACATCGTCGCCTACGGCGTGAACCCCGAGACCTCGACCATCGACATGGACGAGGTGCGTCGCCTCGCGCTCGAGCACAAGCCGAAGGTGATCATCGCCGGCTGGTCGGCGTACCCGCGCACGATGGACTTCGCCGCCTTCCGCGCGATCGCCGACGAGGTCGGTGCGGTGCTGTGGGTCGACATGGCCCACTTCGCCGGCCTCGTCGCCGCGGGTCTGCACCCCAACCCGGTCCCGCACGCGCACGTCGTCTCCTCGACCGTGCACAAGACGATCGGCGGCCCGCGCTCCGGCTTCATCCTGACGAACGACGCCGACATCGCCAAGAAGATCAACAGCGCGGTGTTCCCGGGCCAGCAGGGCGGTCCGCTCATGCACGTGATCGCTGCCAAGGCCACCGCGTTCAAGCTCGCCGGCACCCCCGAGTTCAAGGAGCGGCAGGAGCGCGTGCTCCGCGGCGCCGCCCTCATCGCCGAGCGCCTGTCGCAGCAGGACGTGCAGGACGCGGGCATCGCCGTGCGCTCCGGCGGCACCGACGTGCACCTCGTGCTGGTCGACCTGCGCGACGCGGAGATCGACGGCAAGCAGGCGGAAGACCTCCTGCACGACATCCACATCACCGTGAACCGCAACGCCGTGCCGAACGACCCGCGTCCGCCGATGGTGACCTCGGGCCTGCGCATCGGCACCCCGGCGCTCGCGACGCGCGGCTTCGGCGACGCGGAGTTCACCGAGGTGGCCGACATCATCGCGCTCGCGCTGCTGCCCGGCGCCGACGTGGAGGCCCTGCGCGCCCGCGTGGACGCGCTCGCCGCCGCCTTCCCGCTCTACCCCGACCTGCAGCAGTAGTCCCTCGCGCCGAGCGCACCGGATCCTGCCGAGTGCACGGCCTGCTCACGCGAGCGGGGCGTGCACTCGACGGGAAGCCCTGCACCCGGCGGGAGGGGAGAGAAGAAGAGGAATCACATGACCGCGAAGATCCTGGACGGGAAGGCCGCCGCGGCCGAGATCCGGGCCGAGCTGACCGAGCGGGTCGCCGCACTGAAGGAGCGCGGGATCACGCCGGGCATCGCGACCGTGCTCGTCGGTGCCGACCCGGCCTCGCAGCTGTACGTCGGCATGAAGCACCGGCAGTCCGAGGCGATCGGCATGAACTCGATCCAGCGCGAGCTGCCCGCCGACGCGACCCAGGAGGACGTCGAGGCGCTGATCGACGAGCTCAACGCCGACCCCGCCTGCCACGGCTACATCGTGCAGCTCCCGCTGCCGAAGCACCTCGACACCGACGCCATCCTGGAGCGAATCGACCCGGCGAAGGACGCCGACGGCCTGCACCCGACCAACCTCGGCCGGCTCGTGCTCAACGTCAACGCGCCCATCCACACGCCGCTGCCGTGCACGCCGCGCGGGGTGATCGAGCTGCTGCTGCGCAACGACTACGACCTGAAGGGGAAGCACGTGGTGGTGGTCGGCCGCGGCGTCACGATCGGCCGCTCGATCGGGCTGCTGCTGACCCGCCGCGACCTCAACGCCACCGTCACGCTCACCCACACCGGCACGGTCGACATGCCGCGCTACCTGCGGGAGGCCGACGTGATCGTGGCCGCCGCGGGCGTGAAGCACCTCGTCCGCGCCGAGGACGTGAAGCCGGGCGCCGCCGTGCTCGACGTGGGCGTGACCCGCGAGACCGACCCGGAGACGGGCAAGAGCCTGGTGTTCGGCGATGTCGCGCCCGATGTGGCGGAGGTCGCCGGCTACCTGTCGCCCAACCCCGGCGGCGTCGGACCGATGACGGTGGCGCTGCTCATGACCAACGTGGTCGAAGCCGCCGAGCGCGCGGTCTGACTCCGGCGGCCCGTCACCGCGGGATCGAGAAGGCGCCCCACCCGGCCGGGAGGGGCGCCTTCTCCATTCCGCAGCGCGAGGAGACGGTGCGAGGAGACGGTGCCGGCGGGAGGAGACTGGGCTCAGCGACCGTGCAGCGAGCTCTCGACGCCGCTGATGCGCGCCTGCTCGTCGAAACGGAACGTCGCGGTGCCGCTCGTGTCGACTACGGTCGCACCGGAAAACGCCTCGTCGGTCCACGTGAGCGTCCAGCCGGCCAGACGAGCGAGGTCCCACACCGACGTCCGGGCGTCGGGCAGCGCCGCACCGGAGAGCACGCGGGGGAGCGCGACCACGGCGTCGGCCACCGTGAGCGGCGCCAGCGGTGCGTCGAGGAGGAACACCGCGCGCGTGCCGCCGTCGACCGGCGCGGAGTAGTACGGGGAGCGCCCGGTCAGCTCGACCGCGACCCCGCCGATCGTGTGCGCCGCCTGCGCGATCCAGTCCGCGTCGCCCGAGGCCTCGGCCGGGAACGGCACCTCGGGGGAGGTCAGCTCGGCGACCCCGTGCTCGGTGCCGTACGCGCGCAGCTGGGCCGCGACACCCTGGGGGTCGCCCTGCGGGTGCGCCCACGCCCACAGCAGCGAGCGCGGCCCCGGGGCGATCGTCGCGATCAGGTGGGCGCGGGTCACCAGCTGCCGCGTGGGATCCGCGTTCGCCGTGAACGTGAGCGTGCCCGCAGTCAGGTCGGCATCCCAGCGGTGCTCGCCGAGCGCATCGGCAGCCGCGGAGAGGGCGTCCTGGCGGAGCGCGGTGAACAGGGCGGCACGGTCGGCGAGCGGCTGGAGGGCGGCGAAGGTCATGCCCCCAGTCTCCCCGTGATTGCTATGAATCCGCCACCTCGGCGCGGGCCGGAGCGACCGCCGCCGCCGGTCGTCCCATCCGCCAGACGCTGGGGACCGCGAGCGTCGCGAGGGCGATCGCGCCGTAGACCGCGCCGGACGCGATCAGCACGGTGGCCGGATCGGCCTGGGTGATCAGCCAGCCGTACACGAGCGTGCCGATCGGCATCACCACGAAGCTGCCCAGCATGTCGTAGCTGGCGACGCGCGAGAGCTTCTCGCCGGGCACGTTCTCCATCATCGCGAGGTTCCAGCCCGTCGCGAACACCTCGGCTCCGGCCCCCGCGAGGAACGCGGCCATCGCCAGCAGCACCACCCCGGGATGCACGCCGAGCACGGTGAGCGGGATCGCGAACGCGGCCATCCCGATCATCCCGTAGCGCAGCGGACGCCGCAGCGGCACCCACATCAGCAGCAGCGTCATCAGCAGCACGCCGACGCCCTCCGCGCTGAGCACCCACCCCCAGCCGGTGATGCCGAGCCGGTCGTCGTTCTTCGCGATGTAGGGCCCCACCACCCCCCACGCCCCGACGTGGATCGCGTTCATGATCATGAAGGCCAGCACGATGGTCCACAGCCAACTGCGGCTCCAGAACTCGTGCCACCCGATCCGCAGGTCGTGGAACATCGTGGTGCCGCCCTCCGCGGCGGGCGGAGGCAGCTTCACGAGCGCGAGGACCGGGATCGCGACCAGCCAGCCCGCAGCCTGCACCACCATGGCCCACGCGGGGCCGGCGGCCGCGACCACGACACCCGCGATCACCGGTCCGCCGATCGTGACGGCCGACCGCACGAACGACAGCATCGCGTTCGCCTGCTGCAGGTGCTCCGGGGTGGTCAGCTGCGGGATGATGCCCTGCATCGCCGGGAGCACGAACGCGGTGGAGGCGCCGTTGACCACCGACAGGATCGCCAGCAGGGGGACCGTCGCGGTGCCGGTGAAGAGCAGGGCCGCCATCGCGCCGATCGACAGGATGTCGACGACGTAGCAGGACTGGATGATGAGCGCGCGCGGCAGGCGGTCGGCGATGACCCCGCCGAACAGCACGAACACGATGTTGCTGACGGTGAACGCGGCCAGCACGATCGACAGCGACCGGGCGTCGTTGTCGATCTCCAGCACCGCGAAGGCCAGCGCGATCGACGACATCGAGCCGGTGATCATCGTGATCGCCCGCGCCAGGAAGAACCAGCGGAAGTTGCGGTCCTGCATCGCCGCGAGACCGCGGATCATCGGGACGCCTCGCTGCTGTGCACCGAGTCATCCTGCCACGGATCACGCGGCGCGGCGGGTCAGTAGCTGGAGCGCGGTGTGCCGTCCGTGCCGATGAAGCGCGTGGCCAGGGCCTCGGACGCCCGGGCGAGCAGCGCCACGTCGGCGCCCACCGCCACGAAGTCCGCGCCCGCCGCGAGGTAGGCGTCGGCCGCGGCGGGGTCGAACGCGTTCACGCCCACCGGCTTCCCGGCGTCGTGCACGGCCGTGAACACCCGTTCCACCGCGGCGACGACGTCGGGATGCGTCTGCTGGCCGAGCAGCCCCATCGACGCGGACAGGTCGGACGGGCCGACGAACACGGCATCGACGCCGTCGACCGCCGCGATGTCGGCCGCGGCCTCCACCCCCGCGGTCGTCTCGATCTGCACCGTGAGCGAGGTGTGCTGCGCCGACTCCTGCAGGTACCGCTCGACGCGGTTCCACCGGGCGCTGCGGGCCAGGGCGCTGCCGACACCGCGCACCCCCTCCGGCGGGTAGCGGGTCGCGGACACGGCGGCCCGGGCCTCCTCGGCGGACGACACCATCGGCACGATCAGATTCTGCGCGCCGAGGTCGAGGATCTGCTTCAGCGCGACCGCGTCGTTGAAGGGAGCTCGCACGAGCGGGGTGACCGGGTACGCCGCGACCGCCTGGAGCTGGAGGAGCACCGACTCGAGCGTGTTGGCAGAGTGCTCCATGTCGATCAGGAGCCAGTCCAGGCCGGAGCCCGCGGCCACCTCGGCGAGCAGCGGGCTGCCGGAGCACACCCACATCCCCACGAACGGCCGGTCGGACTCCGCGAGCTGTGCGCGGAACGACGGGGCTAGACGAAGCGGCATGTGATGGTTCCCATCGGTCCGTAGTCGCACAGCACCTCGTCGCCGCGCGACACCCACATCGGGCGCGTGAACGATCCTGCCAGGATGATCTCGCCAGGCTCCAGCCGCGCGCCGTGCTGGTGGAACTTGTTCGCGAGCCACGCGACGCCGGTGGCGGGGTGCCCGAGGACGCCGGCGGCCACGCCCGTCTCCTCGATCTCGCCGTTGCGCGACAGCACACCGGGCACCCAGCGCAGATCGATCTCATCGGGGCGCTTGCGCACGGTCCCCAGCACCATCGCCCCGTAGGCGGCGTTGTCGCTGATCGTGTCGACGATCGTGCGGCCCTCCAGCTCGATGTGCGAGTTGAGCACCTCCAGCGCGGGGACCGCGTAGTCGATCGCGGCCAGGGCGTCGTCCAGCGTGCAGTCCGGACCCTCCAGGGGTTCCTTCAGCACGAAGGCGAGCTCGACCTCGATGCGCACGTTCGAGAAGTGCGCGGTCGGGATCTCGGCGCCGGACTCGTAGACGGTGTCGTCGAACATGACGCCGTAGTCGGGCTCGGTGATGCCCGTCGCCTGCTGCATGGCCTTCGAGGTCAGCCCGATCTTGCGGCCCACCAGTCGGCGCCCCGCCGCGACCTGCGAGTCGCGCCACACACCCTGGATCGCGTACGAGTCCTCGACGGTGGCCTCCGGGTACCGCGCGGTGATGCGCGGGATCACGCCGTGCGTGCGGTCGGCCTCGGCGAGCTCCGCCGCGATCTGCGCGATCGTCTCCTCAGACAGCATCCGTGCCCCCTAGAGCTGGTGGCCCAGCTTGTACTCGCCCTGCTTGTACTCGGGCATCGAGCCCTCGCCCTCGTCGGCGCGCGTGTACGAGAAGCCGTCGGCGCCGATCGTGACCGCCATCTCGCTGGAGTCCGTGCGGGCGACGACCGGCTGCGGGTTGCCGTCGAGGTCGAGCACGAGCGACGCGTCGGTGTACCAGGACGGCACGACCGGGGTGCCCCACCAGTCGCGGCGCTGGTTGTCGTGCACGTCCCACGTGACCACGGGGTTGTCGGGGTCGCCCGTGTAGTAGTCCTGCGTGTAGATCTCGACGCGGTGGCCGTCGGGGTCGCGCAGGTAGAGGTAGAACGCGTTGGAGACGCCGTGACGGCCGGGGCCCCGCTCGATCGCGTCGGAGCGGCGGAGCGCGCCGAGCTTGTCGCAGATCGCGAGGATGTTGTGCTTCTCGTGCGTCGCGAAGGCGACGTGGTGCATGCGCGGGCCGTCACCGCCGGTCGCGGCGGTGTCGTGCACGGTGGGCTTGCGGCGCATCCACGCGGCGTACACGGTGCCCTCGTCGTCCTGGATGTCCTCCGTCACGCGGAAGCCGAGGTCCTGGTAGTGGCGCACGGCGCGCGGCACGTCGGGGGTGACCTGGTTGAAGTGGTCGAGGCGCACGAGCTCACCCGGGGTGTGCAGGTCGTACCGCCAGGACAGGCGCTCGACGTGGTCGGTGGCGAAGAAGAACTCGTACGGGAAGCCGAGCGGGTCGACCACGCGCACGGAGTCGCCGATGCCCTTCACAAACCCGTCCTCCTTGCGGCGCACGTCGCAGCCGAGCTCGGTGTAGAACTCCACGGCGCGGTCGAGGTCCTCGGCCGAACGCACCCGGTACGAGAACGCGGCCACCGCGGCGATCGGGCCCTGGCGCAGCACCAGGTTGTGGTGGATGAACTCCTCGGTGGAGCGCAGGTAGATGGCCTCGTCGTCCTCCTCGGTCACGTACAGGCCGAGGATGTCGACGTAGAACTGGCGCGAGGCGGCCAGGTCGGTCACCACGAGCTCCATGTACGCGCAGCGCAGGATGTCGGGCGGGGTGCTCTTCGGCGTCGCGACGGGGTTGTCGGACTCGATCGGAGCCTCCTGGCTCACGTAGTACCCCGAGGAGGTCAGCGTCTTCTTGGTCTTGTCGGTCATGTCAGCGTCCTTGCTCGTGCGACGGGTGTCAGTTCTTGCCGAAGGTCGGGTTGTGGGGCGTGGAGGCGAGCGTGATGTGCACGCTCTGCTGGTCGGTGTAGAAGTCGATCGAGCGGTAGCCGCCCTCGTGGCCGAGGCCCGACGCCTTCACCCCGCCGAACGGGGTGCGCAGGTCGCGCACGTTGTTGCTGTTCAGCCACACCATGCCCGCCTCGACCGACTGCGCGAACGTGTGCGCGCGCTTGAGGTCGTTGGTCCAGATGTACGCCGCGAGCCCGTACTTGGTGTTGTTCGCGAGCGCGAGCGCCTCCTCGTCGGAGTCGAACGGGGTGATGGCGACCACCGGGCCGAAGATCTCCTCCTGGAAGATGCGGGCGTCGGGGGAGACATCGGCGAACACGGTCGGCGCGACGAAGTTGCCCTCCTCGAAGCCCTCGGGGCGGCCGCCACCGGCGACCAGACGCCCCTCGGACTTGCCGATCTCGACGTAGCTCATCACCTTGTCATAGTGCTCGGGGTGAACCAGCGCGCCGACCTCGGTCGCGGGGTCGTGCGGGTAGCCCACCTTCACGCGCTTCGCCTGGGCGGCGTAGCGCTCCACGAACTCGTCGTAGATCGACCGCTCGACGATGATGCGCGACCCGGCGGTGCAGCGCTCGCCGTTGAGGGAGAAGACGCCGAAGATGGTCGCGTCGACCGCGGCCTCCAGGTCGGCGTCGGCGAACACCACGGCGGGCGACTTGCCGCCGAGCTCCATCGACAGTCCCTTGAGGAACGGAGCGGCGTTGCCGAAGATGATCTGCCCGGTGCGGCTCTCGCCCGTGAACGAGATGAGCGGCACGTCGGGGTGCTTCACGAGGGCGTCACCCGCGTCTTCACCCAGGCCGTTGACGAGGTTGAACACGCCCTGCGGCAGCCCGGCCTCCTCGAAGATGCCCGCCCACAGCGAGGCGGACAGCGGCGTGAACTCGGCCGGCTTCAGCACGACCGTGTTGCCGGTCGCGAGCGCGGGACCCAGCTTCCACGACTCGAGCATGAACGGCGTGTTCCACGGGGTGATGAGCCCGGCGACGCCGATCGGCTTGCGGTTGACGTAGTTCATCTGCTTGCCGGGCACCTTGAACGCGTCGTCGGCCTGCGCCACGATCAGGTCGGCGAAGAAGCGGAAGTTCTCGGCGGCGCGGCGGGCCTGACCCAGCGCCTGCGTGATCGGCAGACCCGAGTCGTACGACTCCAGCTCGGCGAGGCGGGCGTCGCGCGACTCGACGATGTCGGCGATGCGGTGCAGAACGCGCGAGCGCTCGCGGGGGAGCATGCGCGGCCAGGGCCCCTCGTCGAACGCGCGCTTGGCGGCGGCGACGGCGAGGTCGATGTCGGCCTTCTTGCCGGCGGCGGCCGTGGTGTAGGTCTGGTTCGTCACCGGGTCGAGCACGTCGAACGTGTCGCCGTCGACCGAGTCGACGAAGGAGCCGTCGATGTAATGCTGGATGTGGTCGGGCAGGTCGGCGGGGATGCGGGAGTCGGTCATGATGCTTCTCCTTCGGCGGGGACGGAACGGGTGTGCAGCGCATCGAGGAACGCGTCCCTCGTGCGCCAGCGGTGGTTGCGGGCGGCGAGCTCGATCTCCAGCGGCTCGGCGCCGTCGCGGATCAGCTCGAGGATCTGGGCGTGCTCGTCCACGGAGTGGTGCGCACGGCCGGGCACGTAGGCGAACGTGGAGTCACGGATGCCGGACAGCCGGGCCCAGCCGCGGTGCACGAGGTCGAGCAGGTGCGGGTTGGGGCACGGCTCGAACAGCACCGAGTGGAACTGGCGGTTCAGCTCCGTGAACGCGTGCGGGTCGAAGTGGTCGAGCAGCCGGGCCATGCGGTCGTTGACCTCGGCGGCCTCGGCGAGGGCGTCGGCGTCGAGCAGGGGAGCGGACAGCGCGGTCGCCGCGCCCTCCACCAGCCCGAGCGTCTGCATCGTGTGGGCGTACTCGCCCTCGTCGACGAGGGTCACCCGGGCGCCCACGTTCCGCTCGAACGTCACCAGCCCCTCGGCCTCCAGTCGGCGGATGGCCTCGCGCACCGGCACCACGCTCATGCCCAGCTCGTCGGCGATCGGGCCGAGCACCAGACGGTAGCCAGGGCCGTAGGTGTGCGCGGAGATGCGCGAGCGGATCCAGGCGTACGCCTGCTCCGACTTGCTCGCGCTCTCGACCGTGCTCACCGCTGGTCCTTCCCGGCCCCGGTGGCCTGCTCGTAGCGGGCGCGCCACTCGGCGTTCAGCGGGAAGAGACCGTCGACCGGGTGGCCGGCGGCGACCTGCTCGGCGATCCAGGCGTCCTCGACCTCCTGCGCGATCGCGTCGGCGGCGACCTCGGCCGCCAGAGCCGGCGGGATCACGATCACACCGTCGCCGTCGCCCACGATGATGTCGCCGGGCTGCACGGTCGCGCCGCCGCACGAGATGGTCACATCGACGTCCCACGGCACGTGCTTGCGGCCGAGCACCGAGGGGTGCGCGCCCTGCGAGAACACGGGGAGCCCGATCTCGGCGACCGCGTCGAAGTCGCGCACGCCGCCGTCGGTCACGACGCCCGCGGCCCCGCGATTCTGCGCCCGCAGCGCGAGGATGTCGCCCAGCGTGCCGGTGGTGGCGTCGCCCCGGGCCTCGATCACGATGACCTCGCCCTCGGCGACCGCGTCGAACGCGCGCTTCTGGGCGTTGTATCCGCCGCCGTGCGAACGGAACAGGTCTTCGCGGAACGGCACGAAGCGCAGCGTCTTCGCGGTGCCGACGATCTTGGTGCCGGGGAGGTTCGCCGAGACGCCGTCGATGAAGCAGGAGTGGTGGCCGCGCTTGCGCAGCTGAGCCGACAGCCCGGCGGTCGGAGCCTCGAGCAGCTGGGCGCGCAGCTCGGGCGTGAGCGTGGGTGTGTCCTCTTCCGGCGGCAGGCCCGCCTCCTCGCGGGAGCCCCAGGCCTCGGTGCGCTGCAGGTCGTCGACGGCGGGAAGGGAGCCGAGGTCGCCGTCGAACGGCACCTCGCCCTGCGTCACCGTGGTCACCAGGCGGCCGGAGCTCGGAGCGCCGGGCGCGTCCGGCGCGTCGACCTCGACCTCGACCACGTCGCCCGGCACGATCACGGACGAGCCCGCCGGGGTGCCGGTGAGGATCACGTCGCCGGGCTCGAGGGTGAAGTGCTGCGACAGGTCGGCGACGAGCTGGGCGAGCGGGAAGATCAGTCCGGCGGTGGTGTCGTCCTGCCGGAGCTCGCCGTTGACCCAGGTGCGCACGCGGAGAGCGGCGGGATCGACCGTGCGGGCGTCGATGAGCTCGGGGCCCAGGGGCGTGTAGCCGTCGCCGCCCTTGGAGCGGACGTTGGAGCCCTTGTCGTTCGCGCGCAGGTCGTACAGGCCCAGGTCGTTCGACGCGGTGACCGCGCCGACGTGGTCCCACGCATCGGCGAGCGAGACGTGGCGCGCCGCGGTGCCGATCACGAGAGCGATCTCGCCCTCGAAGGCGAGCAGCTCCGTGCCGGCCGGGCGCTCGACCGTGCCGCCGGAGACGCCGACCGAGCTGGCGGGCTTGAAGAAGTAGGAGGGAGCGGCGGGGCGGCGGCCGCGCTGGTCGGCGCGGGACGCGTAGCTCAGGTGGATCGCGATGATCTTGCCGGGGCGGGTGATGGGTTCCGTCACGGGGGCGCCTCCTCGCGCTCGGTGCATGTCGTGCCGGACGCGTTGTGCGTCGTATCCGAAATCATATATCATCGTGTCACCCCTCGGCAAGCACATCGGATTCACGTCCGCGCACGCCGTGACAATGCGGTCACAAGCAAAGGAGACACCCCATGAGCGGGCAGTCACAGGATGGGTTCACGCCCACCGGAACCATCGCGACGGCGGCCGATCGGCGCCGCGTCGTGTTCGCCACCGTCGTCGGGACCACCGTCGAGTGGTACGACTTCTTCATCTACGCCACGGCGGTCGGGCTCGTCTTCGGACAGCTCTTCTTCGCGCCGCTCGGCGCCAACAGCGCCCTGGTCGGCTTCGCCACGGTCGGCGTCAGCTTCCTGTTCCGTCCGCTCGGCGCGTTCCTCGCCGGCCACTTCGGCGACAAGCTCGGGCGCAAGGCCGTGCTCATGTGGACGCTCATCCTCATGGGCGCCGCGACCGCGCTGATCGGTGTACTGCCGACCTACGAGACCATCGGCGTGATAGCACCGATCCTGCTCGTGCTGCTGCGTATCGTGCAGGGCATCTCGGCCGGTGGCGAGTGGGGCGGCGCAGTGCTGATGGCCGTCGAGCACGCCCCGCGCAAGAAGCGCGGCATCTTCGGCGCCTCGCCGCAGATCGGTGTGCCGCTCGGACTGCTGCTCGCCTCCGGCGTCATGGCGCTCATGACGGCGATCGCCCCCGGCGACCAGTTCCTCGCGTGGGGCTGGCGCGTGCCGTTCCTGCTCAGCGTGGTGCTGATCCTCGTCGGCTACTACGTGCGCCGCCGCGTGGAGGAGAGCCCGGTCTTCGCCGAGCTCGCCGAGCGCAAGGAGAAGGCGAAGATGCCCATCGTGCAGCTGTTCCGCAAGCACGCGCTGCTCGTGATCATCGCGGCGCTCGTCTTCGCCGGCAACAACGCGGTCGGCTACATGACCACGGGCGGCTACATCCAGGGTTACGCCACCAACCCGGAGGGCCCGATCGGTCTCGAGCGCGGACCCGTGCTGTGGGCCGTCACCGGCTCGGCGGTCACCTGGCTGCTCACGACGCTGCTGGCGGGCTGGGTGTCGGACCGCCTCGGCCGTCGCACCACCTACCTCATCGGCTGGGTGCTGCAGCTGGTCGGCGTGTTCACGCTCTTCCCGCTCGTGAACACCGGCGAGATCGGCCTGCTGTTCGCCGGGCTCGCGATCCTCACGATCGGGCTCGGCTTCACGTACGGCCCGCAGGCCGCGCTCTACACCGAGCTGTTCCCGGCGAGCATCCGCTTCTCCGGCGTCTCGATCTCGTACGCGATCGGGGCCATCGCGGGCGGCGCGTTCGCGCCCCTGATCGCCACCGCGATCGTCGCGGAGACCGGTTCGACCGCGGGCGTCACCTGGTACCTCGTGGGCATGACCCTGCTGGGTCTGATCGCGACGCTCCTGCTGCGAGACCGCTCCGGCATCCCGCTGGGGCCGGATCACGAGGAGGAGCAGGCGGTCAGCCCGATCCGCGGTCTCGCGAAGGCCTGACGCCGAGGATCGATCCTGCGGGCGCCCCGTTGCCGGACGGCGACGGGGCGCCCGTTCGCATGGCCGGTGCGGTGCGCCCTCTCGCGCGTGCCCGGTGCCGTGCGCCCTCTCGCGCGTGCCCGGTGCCGTGCGTTCTCGCTCGCGCGCGCGGTGCCGTGCGTTCTCCCTCGCGCGCCGGTGCCGTGCGTTCTCCCTCGCGGGGCGAGGGCGCCATCGCGCGCCGGTGCGCGGCGATCGATCCGAGGATGCGGCGGGCGTGAGCCCCGGGTGGGATCAGCCGTCGAGGGCCTCGCGGATCACGGCGGCGGAGCGTTGCAGGCGGGCGGCGATGTCGGCGTCGTCGAGGTCGGTCGCCACGTGCACGACGGCGATCGCGCACGGGCGCTGCCCGCGCAGCACCAGCGGCACGGCGACGGCCTGCACGGTGGGGATGACCTCGTCGTGGCTCGTGGCGTACCCGCGCTCCGCGGCGGCCTCGACCTCGCGTCGCAGCGCGGGGGAGATGCCGTCCGGCCGCTCGGTGACCGGGAGCTGCGCCAGGATCGCCTTGCCGGGGGCGCCCACCGTCACCGGGTGCCGGGCGCCGGGGCGCTGAGCGACGCTGGCCACCGCGTGCCGCGGCTCGACGCTCGCGAGGGTGATGCAGTCGGTGCCGTCGAGCACCGCGAGGAAGCACGTCATGCCGAGCTCGTTGGCGATCGCGGTGAGCTCGGGCAGCGCCTCGGCCTGCAGGTCGTGCGCCACGCCGGCGGCGAGGGCGGCCATGCGTGCGCCGAGGCTGACGGCGCCCGCCGCGTCGCGGTTGACGAGCCCGTGGTCCTCCAGGGTGCGCAGGAGGCGGTAGGCGATCGAGCGGTGCACGTCGAGCCGCGCGGCGATCTCGTCGATCGTGAGCGCATGGCGTGCGTCGGACAGCACCTCCAGGATGCGGATCCCGCGGCTGAGCGTCTGCGAGGCGGGCGCGGCGGTCGGGCTCTCGGACATGCGGCTCCTTGCGGCGCGCGCGGCGCCGGTTTAGGCTGTGTTCAATAGTAGAACGGTGTGTTCGAATATAGAACACGCTCGTCTCGGACGCAAGACCCCGCAGCACCCGACAGCGACACCCGACAGCGACGTCCGGAAGGAATCGACGACGATGCAGTTCCACCACCACGGCTACGTGTCCGGAGACCCCCGCGTGCAGGACGCCGCGGGGATCGGCACCGACCGCCCCGCCGACCTCCCCGACGAGATCGACGTGCTCATCGTCGGGTCCGGCCCCGCCGGTATGCTCCTCGCGGCACAGATGTCGCAGTACCCCGACGTCTCCACGCGCCTCATCGAGAAGCGCGAGGGGCGACTCGTGCTCGGCCAGGCCGACGGCATCCAGCCGCGCAGCGTCGAGACCTTCCAGGCGTTCGGGTTCGCCGAGCGCATCATCGCCGAGGCCTACAACATCGGCTGGATGAACTTCTGGGGTCCCGACCCCGAGCACCGCGATCGCATCGTGCGCACCTCCCGCACCGCCGACTACGCCTACGACATCTGCGAGTTCCCGCACCTGATCGTCAACCAGGCGCGCGTGCTCGACTACTTCGCCGAGGCCGCGGCGAACGGGCCGGGCCGCATCACGCCCGACTACGGCGTGGAGTTCACGGGGCTCACCGTGCACGACGAGGGCGAGTACCCCGTCGAGGTCGGGATCCGCTACCTCGCGGGCGACCGCGCCGGCGAGGAGCGCACGATCCGCGCGAAGTACGTCGCCGGCTGCGACGGCGCCCGCAGCGGTGTGCGCCAGGCGATCGGCCGCACGCACGTCGGCGCCAGCGCCGCCCACGCCTGGGGCGTCATGGACGTGCTGGTCAACACCGACTTCCCGGACTGGCGCACCAAGTGCGCCATCAACTCGGCCGCGGGCAACATCCTCCACATCCCGCGCGAGGGCGGCTACCTCAGCCGGATGTACATCGATCTGGGAGAGGTCGCCGCCGACGACGACCACCGCGTGCGCCAGACGCCCATCGAGGAGATCATCCGCAGGGCGAACGAGATCCTGCACCCCTACACGCTCGACGTGCGCGAGGTCGCCTGGCACAGCGTCTACGAGGTCGGGCACCGCGTGACCGACGGCTTCGACGACGTGGACGAGGGCGAGTCGCGGACGCCGCACGTGTTCCTCACCGGCGACGCCTGCCACACGCACAGCGCCAAGGCCGGCCAGGGCATGAACGTCTCGATGCAGGACGGCTTCAACCTCGGCTGGAAGCTCGGCTCCGTGCTCACCGGCCGCGCGCCCGAGTCCCTGCTCGCCACGTACGGCGCCGAGCGGCGGCCCGTCGCGCAGCAGCTGATCGACTTCGACCGCGAGTGGTCGAGCCTCATGGCGCGCAAGCCCGAGGAGATCTCCGACCCGAACGACCTGGCCACGTACTACCTCGCGACGGCCGAGTTCCCCTCCGGGTTCATGACGCAGTACACGGGCTCCATGATCACGGGCACCGACGCGCACCAGGAGCTCGCGGTCGGGTATCCGCTGGGCAAGCGCTTCAAGTCCGCCGAGGTCGTGCGGGTCGGGGACGGCAACGTCGTGCACCTCGGACACCACGCGAAGGCCGACGGCCGGTGGCGCGTCTACGCCTTCGGCGACCGGACGGGCGAGGCGCTCACGGCCTGGGCCGAGGCCGCGGCACCCGTGTTCGCGCGGTTCACCCCGGCCGACGGCGACGAGGACGCGGTGTTCGACGTGAAGGCCGTGTACCCGCAGCCGTTCGAGGAGGTCGAGGTGACCTCTGCCCCCGCGCTGTTCCAGCCGAAGACGGGTCCCCTCGGGCTCACCGACTGGGAGAAGGTGTACGCCGCCGGTCCCAGCAAGTGGTGCGCGACGGACATCTTCGAGGCGCGCGAGCTGTCCCGCGACGGCGTCGTGGTCGTGGTGCGCCCCGACCAGTACGTGGCCGCGATCTTCCCGCTCGACGGGGTGGCGGAGCTCGAGGGCTTCCTGGAGGGCGCCTTCCTCCCCGCGCGCTGAGGTCCGCCGCATGACACGTGTCATGTCGAGGAGATGACACCGGGCTCCGGCGCCGCGGCCGGGCGGACGCGAGGCTGGAGGCATGAACGACACCTCTGCGGGCGCGACGGCGATGCGGGTCGCCTCTCGCCCGGCACCCGGACCCGACACCGAACCCGCGGCCGCTCCCGCGGACGCCCCGATCGTGCTGGAGCTGCGCGACGTGCGCCGACACTACGGCTCGGGAGACCGCCGCGTGCAGGCCGTCGACGGCGTGGACCTGTCGATCCGCCGCGGAGAGGTCGTCGCACTGCTCGGGCCCAACGGCGCGGGCAAGACCACGACGCTCGACATGCTGCTCGGCCTCACGGCCCCGAGCAGCGGGACGGTGCAGGTCCTCGGCATGACCCCGGAGCGGGCGACCGCGAGCGGAGCGATCGGCGCGGTGCTGCAGACCGGCGGGCTGCTGGGCGACCTCACCGTCGGCGAGACCGTGCGCCTCATCGCCTCGCTGCACGGCGGAGAGGCGATCGCGCGGGTGGGCGACGTGATGGCCAGGGCCGACCTCACGCGCCTCGCGCGCCGCCGGGTCGCGAAGTGCTCGGGGGGAGAGCAGCAACGCGTGAAGTTCGCCCTCGCGATGGTGTCCGACCCGGACATCCTCGTGCTGGACGAGCCGACCGCGGGGATGGACGTCACCGCGCGCCGGCACTTCTGGGACGTGATGCGTGCCGACGCGGACGCCGGGCGCACGATCGTGTTCGCCACGCACTACCTGGAGGAGGCGGAGCAGTTCGCCCGCCGCACCGTCGTGATGCACCGGGGCACCGTCGTCGCCGACGCCCCCACCGCCCTGCTGCGCGCGAGCCTGGGGGAGCGCACGGTCGCCGCGACCGTCGCGCCGGGGACCGCGGAGGCGCTCCTCGCCGCGGTGGCCGCCGCCGAGGGCGTGACCGGGGTGCGCCAGGACGGGGACCGCCTCAGCCTGCGCGCGACCGACTCCGACGCGGCCGCCCGGATCCTGCTCGACGGCGGTGCGCACGACCTGGAGATCGCCGCGCCCACGCTCGAGACCGCCTTCACCGCTCTCACGGAGGACTGACCATGCTCGTCTCACCCACCATGCTGCGCATCGAAGGCGTCCGCCAGCTGCGCAACCCGTACACCCTCGCGTTCACCCTGGCGATGCCCGTCGCCATGTATCTGCTCTTCGGGGCGGGCATGGGCTACGGCACCCTGTCCGCGGGGAACGGCAACGTCTCCTTCTACGTCATGACGTCGATGGCCGCCTACGGCACGGCGGTCGCGATGAGCTCGCTCACGTCTCTCGCCGCCACCGAGGCCAAGCAGGGGTGGGGGCGCCAGCTGGCGATGACCCCGCTCACCACAGCGGGGTACGCGCTCACGAAGCTGCTGACCGCGGTGTCGTTCGCGGCTCTGGCCCTCGTGGCCGTGTTCGTCGCCGGCATGCTCACCGGCGCAGAGGTCGAGGACGGGTGGCGCTGGGCCGCGACCGCCGGCATCATCCTCGGCATCGGCCTCATGTACGGGCTCTTCGGTCTCGGTGTCGGCCTGTTCTTCAGCTCCGACTCGGCCGCCGCCCTCGCGTCCATCTCGATGACGTTCTTCGCGTTCTTCGGCAACGTGTTCATGCCGCTCGACGGGGTGATGCTCGACATCGCCCGCTTCACGCCGCTCTACGGCTTCGTCGCGCTGAGCCGCTGGCCGCTCACCGAGGGCGTGCTGACGACCGGGCAGACCGACCCGCTGTGGATGCTCTTCCTCAACGTGGCCGTGTGGCTCGCGGTGTTCGCGGTGCTGGTCGCGATGGGCATGCGGCGCTCCCGGGCGCGGCAGTGACCCGCGCCGGCCGACAGTAGGTTGGACGGATGACGCAGCGCACGCAGCGGGAGCGCTCCGGCAGCCCCCGAGCCTCCCGCGACGCCCTCCGGTCCGGCGCGGCCGGAGCTCCGGTCGCGTCGCCGCCTCCCGGCGCCGCGGACCGCTCCGGGAAGGAGCCGTGGGCACGGTTCGGATGGCTGATGGCCGTCATCTGGCTCGTGTTCCTGGTGTACCCGGTGATCGCCCTGCTGCACTCGACCGCACCGCTCGGGTGGGTCGTCACCGGCTGGGTGGCGCTCGTCGCCTTCATCGTCCTGTACGTCACGGGGTTCCTGCACGGCATGCGCGGCGGCGGAGGGCTCGGGCGGCCCCCGACGCCGCGCCAGTGGATCACCTTCGCGCTGCTCATCGCGTGCGCACTCGTGACCGTGCCGGCGGTCGGCGGTTCGGCGCTGAGCTTCCTTCCGTTCATCATGTCGTTCGCGTCGTACGGCCTCACCCGGCTGTGGCACTGGATCGCGACCGTGGCGGCGGTCGTGGTCGCCGCGGGGTGCGTGCTGCTCATCCCCGGCAACCTGACGTACGCGTCGGTCCTGGCGATCGTGGCGCTGCTCGGGGTCGTCAACACGGTGTCGACCTGGCTGATCCTGCGCTCTGCCGAGGCGGAGCGCCTCGGACTGGAGCTGGCGACGAGCGAGGGGCGCGAGGCGGTCGCACGCGACGTGCACGACCTCATCGGCCACTCGCTGACCGTCGTCGGCCTCAAGGCCCAGCTCGCGCGACGCCTGATGGACACGGACCCCGAGCGGGCGCGGGCCGAGCTCGCCGACATCGAGCGCCTGACCGCGGAAGCCATCGCGGGCGTGCGGCAGACCGTCTCGGGGGCGCGTGCGACCACGCTGATCGAGCAGCTCGCCGCGACGGGGGACTCCCTGCGCGCGGCCGACATCCGGCTCGAGACCACGGGCGGGCCCGAGGCGCTCTCGCCCGCGCAGGCCATCACCGCGAGCTGGATCCTTCGCGAGGCGACCACGAATGTCCTGCGTCACGCGCGGGCGGACACGGTTCGGGTGCTGTTCGCGCCGGGGCGGGTGGTCGTGGAGGACGACGGCCTTGGCTGCGCCTCCCGCGCCGTCGACGGCAACGGCGTCCGCGGGATGCGCGAGCGCGCCGCGGCCGCGGGAGCGTCGTTCTCGATCGGACCCGCGGGGGCGTCGGGCACGCGGGTGGAGGTGACGTGGTGAACGCGGACACGGGAGCGGGCGACAGCATCCGGCTGCTGATCGCGGACGATCAGGCTCTCGTGCGCGGCGCGCTCGCGGCCCTGCTCGACCTGGAGGCCGACCTGACCGTGAGCGGCATGGCGTCGGACGGAGCGGAGGCGGTGCGGCTGGCGGCCGAGGTGCGTCCCGACGTGTGCCTGATGGACATCCAGATGCCGGGCGTGGACGGGGTCGAGGCGACGCGGCGGATTCGTGAGGTCAGCCCGGGCACGCGGGTGCTCGTGGTGACCACGTTCGCCAGGCCCGGCTACCTGCGGTCGGCCCTCGACGCGGGCGCGAGCGGCTTCATCGTGAAGGACACTCCCGCGGAGGATCTCGCCGAGGCCGTGCGCCGCGTGCACTCCGGGCTGCGGGTGCTCGACCCCGCGCTCGCCGAGGAGAGCCTGTTCGACGGGGCGAATCCCCTCAGCGACAGGGAGCGACAGGTGCTGCGGCTCGCCGCGGACGGCCGATCCGCCGCCGCCATCGCCGCGGAGGTCTTCCTGTCGGCGGGCACGGTGCGCAACCATCTGTCGGCTGCGATCGGCAAGACCGGTGCGGTCAACCGGGCGCAGGCGGTGCGCATCGCCTCGGACAAGGGCTGGATCTGACGCGGACCCTGCCGCGGCGGTGGCGGGTGTCGGTGCCCCGGCGTACCGTGAGCCGCGACGGGCGAGGGAGCCCGGACAGGAGGAGTGCGTGATGGAGTGGAAGATCGAGCTCATCTTCGTGCCCGTGTCGGACGTCGACCGGTCGAAGGAGTTCTACGAGAGGGTCGGCTTCCACGCCGACTGGGACCACACGCCGACGGAGGGGCTGCGGTTCGTGCAGATGACGCCGCCCGGGTCGGCCTGTTCGATCGCGTTCGGCACGGGCCTCGGCGTCGCGCTGGAGCCCGGGCAGCAGAACTCGATTCAGGTGGTCGTGCCGGATGCCGACGAGGCGCTGGCTCATCTGCGCGGTCTCGGCGTCGAGGCGCGCGGGGTGCAGGAGCTCGACTGGGGGCGGTTCGTGTCGTTCGACGACCCCGACGGCAACACCTGGACCCTGCAGGAGCTCCCGGACTACAGCGCGCAGGGCTGAGGGACACGCGCGTCTCGGCGCGTGCGCGGGTTCGCGTCGCGGGTACGGGACGTCCGGGCGGCCGACCCGTGCCGACGACAGCACGTCGAACGCTCGAAGCGCGCCGGGCGGGGAGAGGGCGTCACCCGATCCGCACCGCGCCGCCGGAGACGAGGATGCCGCCCGTCGCGGGCACGGCCACGCGCAGTTCGCTGGGGCGTCCGACATGGGCGCCCTGGCGGATGCGCACGCTGTCGCCGGGGAAGCCCTGGGCGCGCAGGTACGCGCCGACCGAGGCCGCCGCGGAACCCGTCGCCGGATCTTCCGTGATGCGCCCGACCGGGAACAGGTTGCGGGCCTCGATGTCGGCCGGATCCTCGGCGTGCAGCACGGTCACCGTGCCGAGCCAGCCCTGCTCGCGCATGAGGGCGGCGACCGCGGCCGGGGCGAAGCGGAACTGGTGGAACAGCTCACGGTCGGCGACGAAGACGATCGGGTGCCAGTTGCCCGCGAACGCCTCCCGCACGGGGAAGCGGGGGTCGACGTCGTCCGCGGTCATCCCGAGCAGTCCGAGCAGCCGGTCGCGCACCGCCGGGTCGAGGTCGCGCACCTGCGGCTCGACGCTCGTGAACGACACCGTCACCTGCCCGTCCGCGTCGGCGAACGACTCCATCGTCACGGCACCGGCGGCCGTCTCGAACACCACCGTGCCCGGGCCGTCGCGCTCCGCCAGCGCCACCGCCGTCGCCACCGTCGCGTGACCGCAGAAGGGGACCTCCGCGGCCGGCGACCAGTACCGCACCCGCAGCCGCGCCCCGTCATCGGAGGCGCCGGTCACGAACGCGGTCTCGGAGTACCCGACGTCGGCCGCGATCCGCTGCATCTCCGCATCGTCGAGGCCTCCGGCGTCGAGCACCACCCCCGCGGGGTTGCCGCCGTCCGGCGTCGCCGCGAACGCGCTGAAGCGGAGGATCTCGGGGGCATCCGTCATAGGGCGAGCCTAGCGGCGGGCCCGGTCAGGAGTTCACGCGGATGATCTCCTGCTGATACGGGGCGATCACGTCGCCGGAGATGCGCAGGTCGACGACGAGGAAGCGGCGCGTCGCCGGGTCCTCGGCGGTCCACGCGGCGAGCCGGTCGAGGTCGGCCAGCGTGCGCACCACGAGCCCCTCCGCCCCGACCGCGGCACCGAACGCCGCGAAGTCGACCTCGGGGATGCGCATCGGCGCCTCGGCGAGTCCCTTCAGGCCGTAGAGGTTGACCTCGGCGCCGTAGGCCGCGTCGTTCCACACGACCGCCAGCCCGCGGCCACCCGCGGCGCGGACGGCCGACTCCAGGTCGGCGATCGCCATCAGACCGCCACCGTCGCCCGAGGTCAGCACGATCGTGGAGTCCCGGCGGGCCAGGGCGGCGCCCACCACGCTCGGCCAGCCCTGACCGATCGACTGGAACGCCGTGCCGACCATCATCATGCGGTCGGGCGCCGCGACAGGCCAGTACATGTTCGCCCAGCCGATGAAGTGCCCGCCGTCCGACACCACCACACGGTCCTCCGGCAGCAACTCGGCGATGCGGCGCGCGGCCGAGCGGGGGTCGAGGCGTCCGTCTGGCGCGAGCTCGTCACCGGCGTCGTACGTGCGCGCGGCTGCGACATCGACGCTCTCGCGCCACGGACGGGCCGGCGTCGCGTGCTCCACCGCGGAGCGGGTGCCGGAGTGCCGGCTCTCGTCTCCGAGGTCGTCCCCGGCGGCCGGGGGAGTGGCGTCGGTGAGCCGTGTCACGAGCGCCTCGGCTGCGAGCCGCGCGTCGGCCCGCACGAACCCGCCGACGTGGGCGTGCGTCGCGGCCGGGGCGACGTCGATCTGGAACACCCGCGTGCCCGGGGCGAACAGCTCGCCGAACCGCATCGTGAACTGGTTGAGCGAGGCACCGAAGACCACGGCGACGTCGGCCGTGCGCACGAGCTGCATGGCCCCGTCGGCACCGAACCCGCCCGTCACGCCGAGGTCGTACCGCGACTCGGGGAAGACGCCGCGACCGAGGGCGGACGAGGCGGTGAGCGCACCGGTCAGGGCGGCCAGCTCGCCCAGGGCGGCGCCCGCTCCGGCGAGCCACGCGCCGCGGCCGGCGAGGAGGAACGGACGCTCGGCGCCGCGCAGCGCCTCCGCGATCTCGTCGAGCATGCCCTCCGCGAACTCGCCACGGGGCGCGAGGGGATCGGGCAGCCGCGGCGCGGGCGCCGCCGGGACGTCGCCGGCCTCCAGGGCCGCGACGTCGTAGGGGATCGCGAGCACGACCGGCACGCGGTAGGTCAGCGCGTGCTCCACCGCGATGACCGTGGTCGCCGCGGCGTCCGCGCGGCCGACGGTATAGGTGCGGGCGCCGACGGCCGAGGCGAGCGCGATCTGATCCACGTCCCACGGGCGGGGGCCCGACGTGGGCTCGTCGCCCACCACGAGCACGAGGGGGACGTGCGCCTGCACGGCCTCGGCCAGCGCCGTGATGGTGTTCGTGAAGCCTGCGCCATAGGTCGAGGTGCCGGCGGCGATGCGCCCGGAGGCGCGGAAGTGCGCGTCGGCGGCGACCACGGCGCCCTGCTCGTGCCGCACGGCCGTGAAGACGGCGTCGGTGTGCTTCTCGATCGCGTCGAGGAAGTAGGCGTTGCCGTTGCCCATCACCCCGAAGACGGCATCGACGTGCTGGGCGAGGGTGAGGGCGACGTGCGCGGAGACCGTGGGCATGGGGGTGCCTTTCGAGAGACAGGGACGGAGGGACTGCGGGATCCGTATGTGTCTCGCCTTCGCGACATCGCGAAGCGCTTCGTGCCTCTTTTTCAGGCACCGGCCGGGCCGGACCAGCCCAGTCTAGCGGCGGCTCCTGCCTCGCGGATGCGCGAGAATGGACCGATGACGGATGCGGCGATCGAGCGCGAGACGCTCACCTGGGACGGCTTCGGCGCGGCGACGCGCGACCTGGCGCGGAGCATCCTCGCCAGCGGCTTCGAGCCGGAGGTGGTCGTCGCGATCGCCCGCGGGGGACTTCTCCCCGCCGGTGCCATCGCCTACGGCCTCGGCGCGAAGAACTGCGGCGCGATCAACGTCGAGTTCTACACCGGCATCGGCACGGTGCTCGACGCCCCCGAGGTGCTGCCGCCCGAGCTCGACATGGCGTACCTCGACGGTCGCCGCGTGCTGCTCGTGGACGATGTGGCCGACTCCGGCCGCACCCTCGCCCTCGCGGTGCAGCTGCTGAAGGACAAGGGCGCCGACGTGCGGTCGGTGACGATCTACACCAAGCCCTCCACGATTATCCAGCCCGACTACGCCTGGAAGGACACCGATCTGTGGATCAACTTCCCGTGGTCGTTCCAGGGCACCGTGCGCGAGGAGGACGAGGGCCTCGCGCCCTCCGCCTGACTCAGCCGCGCAGCAGCGCCCGCAGCGTCTGGATCGTGTCGGCCTCGGCCGGGGTCTTGTCGTCGCGGTAGCGCTTGACCCTGGCGAACCGCAGCGCCAGTCCCCCCGGGTAGCGCGGCGACCGTTGCACGCCGTCGATAGCGATCTCCACCACCAGCTCCGGTAGCAGGAACACGGTCGAGGCGGTGCGATGCGACTCGTGCGCCGGGAACTCCTCGGTCTGCCACTCCAGCAGCGCGTCGGTCAGGCCCTTGAACGTCTTGCCCACCATCACGAACGAGCCGGGGTCGCCGAACTCGCCCTCCGGATCGCGGGCGCCGAGGTGCAGGTTCGACAGCCACCCGCGCCGTCGGCCGGAGCCCCATTCGGCCCCGAGCACGACCAGGTCGTACGTGAGGACGGGCTTCACCTTGACCCAGGACTTGCCGCGGCGGCCGGCGGCGTAGGGGGCGTCGACGGCCTTGACCACCACGCCCTCGTGTCCGGCCGCGAGGGCCTCGCGCGACAGCTGCTCGGCGGCCTCGGGGTCGTCCGTCACGATGCCCGGCATGCGCCAGCCGCCCGCGACGACCGCGAGCACCTCCTGGCGCACGGACAGCGGCTCGTCGAGCAGGTCGCGGCCGTCGAGGTGCAGCACGTCGAAGAACCACGGTCGCAGGGCGAGTTCGCGCGCGGCGTCGGCCCCGAACCGCGACATGGTCTCCTGGAACGGTCGCGGCCCGCCGTCTTCGTCGAGCGCCAGCGTCTCGCCGTCGAGGATCACGTCCTGTGCGGGAAGCGCCCGCACGATCTCGACGATCTCCGGCAGGCGGTGCGTGACATCGGCGAGGCTGCGGGTGTAGATGCCCACGTCGTCGCCGTGCCGGTGCACCTGGATGCGGGCGCCGTCGAGCTTGTACTCCACGGAGGCGCGGCCCGTGATCTCGAGCGCGGCGGTGGGCGTGGCCGCGGTCGCCGCCAGCATGGGCAGCACCGGGCGGCCCACCCGCAGCCCGACCTCCTCCAGCGCGCCCTCGTCTCCGGTCAGCGCCAGACGGGCGGTCTCCCCGAGGTCGCCCGAGAGCATCGCCGCGCGTCGCACGAGCGCGATGGGCTGATCGGACGCCCGGGCGATCGCGTCGAGCAGCACGCCGCCGAGCGCCCCCGTGCGCAGCTCGCCCAGCATGGCCCTGGCGAGGAAGTCCCACTCCGCGGCGGTGGACCGCGTGGCCAGGGCGCGCAGGAGGTCGCTGCGGACCCCGGCGGATCCGGCACCCGACGCCGTGGACAGCTCCTCGAACGCGTGGTCGACCTCGGCGATCGTGAGACTCGACTCCGCGGCATGGGCGATGTCGAGCGACGACAGCCCGCGCCAGCCCACCCCCAGTCGCCCCTGCCGCGGGGAGGCGAGCAGGAGACCCACGAGCGCGGGCACGACGGCCTCGTCCGCACCGCGCAGCAGCTCGGCGATCGCGTCGATCTTGGCGAGGCGCGACGAGGTGGACGCGACCTTCTCGGTCGTGGTGACGAGCTCGGAGAGCAGCATCCCCGCATCATGCCACCGGCCGCGGACACCGCGGAAGGAGCTTGACACCGCCCGCCCTGGGGCGGGGTCGCTCGTTCAGCGCCCGCGGAACTTCGGCCTGCGCTTCTCCTGGAACGCGGCGAAACCCTCGCGGTAGTCGTCGGTGTCGCACAGGGCGGCCTGCGCCGCGTTCTCGATGCCGACCGCGTCCCACAGCGTCAGCCTCTCGTCGCGGATCCGCGCCACGAGCTCCTTGCTCGCCAGGAACGCTGCCGTCGCGCCCCGGGCGGCAGCGGCGGCGGCCTCCGCGGTCGCCGACACCACCTCGTCGTCGGGGAACACGCGGGAGAACAGGCCCGACTGCACGGCCTCGGTTCCGCTCATCAGGCGCCCGGTATAGATGAGGTCGAGCGTCTTGTGCGCGCCGAGCCGGTCGAGGAACAGCGCGTGACCACCGGAGTCGAGCGTGGCCCCCAGGGCCGCGAACGGGGAGCCGATCTTCGCGGACTCGGCCACGTACACCACGTCGGTCGCGATCAGCAGTCCGAGTCCGACGCCCAGACAGGCCCCGTGCGCGACCGCGAACGTCGGTGCGGGGAACCGCGCCATGCGCTGCAGCAGCGGGGTCACCGCGCCGCCGAGGTAGCCGAGCACGTCGTCGTCGCGCGGGTCGACCGCCGAGATGTCGCGACCGGCGCAGAACGCCCTGCCCTCGCCGCGCAGGACGAGCGCCCGTACCCCGGCGTCCTCCGCCGCGTCGTAGGCGGCGTCGAGCTCGTCGAGCGCGGTCTCGTCGAGGGCGTTGAGCTTCGCGGGCGCGTTCAGGACGACCGTGGCGACGTCGTCGGCGATGGTGAGGTCGATCATGGGGCCCTCCGGATCAGACGTCGTAGTCGACGACCAGGCGGTCGCTCGTGGGGTGGGACTGGCACGTCAGCACGTAGCCGCGCTCGAGCTCGTCGGGTTCCAGCGCGTAGTTCTCCGTCATGGTGACGCTGCCCTCGATCACCCGCGCGCGACACGTGCCGCACACGCCGCCCGCACACGCGAACGGGGCGTCGGGGCGCACCCGCAGGGCCGCGTTGAGCACCGACTCGCGTGCCGCCACGGGGCTCTCCACCGTCGAGGAGACGCCGTCGAGGTTCACCTCGATGCGCACCGTCTTCTCCCCGGCGCTCACCGTCACGGGGCGCGCGGCCCGCACCGGCTCGTCACCCGTGGTGAACAGCTCGAACCGGATGTGCTCACGCGGCACGCCCACGTCGGCGAGCACCGCGCGGCACAGGTCGACGAGCGCGAGCGGCCCGCACAGGAACCACTCGTCCACATCGGAGGGGTCGATCAGCGATCCGAGGATCGTGCGCAGCTTGGGCTCGTCGAGGCGGCCGGACAGCACGGGGGCCGTGCGCTGCTCGCGCGACAGCACGTGATGCAGCGTGAGCCGGGTGGGGTAGCGGTCCTTCAGGTCGGCGAGGTCCTCCAGGAACATCACGTCGAGGGTCGAGCGGTTCGTGAACAGCAGCGTGAACCGCGAGGTCCGCGACCGCGTCAGCACGGTGTGCGCGAGAGCCATCAGCGGAGTGATGCCCGATCCGGCCGCGATGCCCACCACGTGCTTCTGGTCGAGGTCGTCGAGCCCCGAGGTGAAGGTGCCCTGCGGGCTCATCACGTCGATGCGGAAGCCGCGGTGCAGACCCGTCTGCGCCCACGTGGAGAAGAGCCCGCCCTCGTCGCGCTTGACCGCCACGCTCAGGCGCGTCGGCCGTCCGTCGGTGCGGTGCTCGGGAGCGCGGCACAGCGAGTACGAACGCCGCACCTCCTCGCCGTCGAGGGTCGTGCGCAGCGCCACGTACTGGCCCGGCAGATGGTCGTAGTCGTCGGCGAGCTCGGGCGGCACCGTGAAGGTGACCTCGACGGAATCCTCGGTCAGCGGACGCACGTCCTCGACCTCGAGCGTGTGGAACCGCGCGCGCGTGCGCTCGCGGGAGGCGGGTGCGGCGGCCGCGGGCGGCGTCGCCCGCGCGGGGGAGAACAGCGACATCAGTGCACCTTGAAGTGGTCGAAGGGTTCCAGGCACGCGCGGCACTCGTACAGCGCCTTGCACGAGGTCGAGCCGAAGCGCGACACCTCACGGGTGTCGAGCGAGCCGCAGCGCGGGCACCGCACGCTCAGCGCGAGCCGGATCGGCCCCGACGACACCGCGGCGCGGCCGCTGGGCGGGGCGATGCCGTACTCCCGGAGCTTCTGCGCGCCGGCGTCGCTCATCCAGTCGGTGGTCCACGCGGGGGACAGCACGAGCCGCACCTCGACCTGCGCCCAGCCCGCCGCGGTGAGCGCCAGCACGACGTCGTCGCGGATGGTGTCCATCGCCGGGCAGCCGCTGTACGTCGGGGTGATGTCGACCCGCACCGTGTCGCCGTGCACCTCGATCGCGCGCAGCACGCCGAGGTCCTCGATCGTGAGCACGGGCACCTCGGGATCGGGCACGGCCGCGGCGATCCGCCACGCCTCGGCCCGCGACCCGGCCGCTGTGCCGGTCACCACGACGCCCCCGGGTGCCGTCGCGCCAGCACCTGCATCTCGGCGAGGAGGTGGCCCAGCGGGGTCGCATGAGCGCCGCGGCGGCCGCCCGCCGACGACGCCGACACCGCGGGGACGTCGAGGTCGGCCTCGGCGAACACGGTGTCCACGACCGCGTCGAACCCCGGGCGCAGCGCGGAGGGGCGCACGGCCGCGTCGCCGAGTCGATCGATGAGCGGCTCGTCGCGGAACAGCTCGTCGACATACGGCCACACGTCGGTCAGGGCCCGGATCATCCGCGCGCGAGACTCGTCCGTGCCGCCCGCGAGCCGCAGCACCCACTGCACGGCGTGGTCGCGGTGGTAGTCGACCTCCTTGAGGGCCTTTTCCGCGATCGCCGCCAACGTGGGCTCCGAGCTCGCGCGCAGGGCGGCGTACAGCTCCACGAGGTACGCCGACACGACGAACTGCCGCGCGATGGTCTGGGCGAAGTCGCCGTTGGGCTGCTCCACGATCCAGGCGCTGCGGAACTCGGGCTCGTCGCGGAAGTAGGCCAGGTCGTCCTCGGAGCGGCCGTCCCAGGATCCGGCGAAGTGCAGGAACGAGCGGGCGTGCCCGAGCAGGTCGAGGGCGATGTTGCCGAGCGCCACGTCCTCCTCCAGCTCCGGCGCGCGGGAGATCCACGCGCCGAGCTGCTGCGACAGGATCAGGGCGTCGTCGCCCAGCCAGAGCGCGTACTCGGCGAGGTCGGCGCTGGTCGCGGTGGTGCCGGCGCCCGCCAGCTCCTCGCTCAGCCGCAGTTCGTCGACCGAGACGTCTCCGTGCACGTCGGTTCCGTGCACGTCGGTTCCGTGCACGTCGGTGTGCCCGTGCTGCTGCGCGCTCACAGGTGCGGCACCCCCTCGGAGGCGGTGTAGTACACCGCGTGCCGGTAGTTCTTGCCGGCCGGGCTCTCGAAGTAGGCGCCCTTGGCGTCGGGGTCGCTGGTGGTGATGGCGTCGGCCGGCACGGCCCAGATCGACACGCCCTCGCCGCGCCGGGTGTAGAGGTCGCGGGCGTTGCGGATCGCCATGTCGGCGTCTGGCGCGTGCAGCGAGCCGACGTGCACGTGGCTCAGGCCGCGGTTCGCGCGCACGAAGATCTCCCACAGGGGCCAGGGCTCGCGCTCGTCGGCGCCGGGGGTGGCCATCACGCGACCGCCTTCGTCTTGAGGGCCTGCTTACGGGCGTACTCGGCGGCGGCCTCGCGCACCCAGGCGCCCTCCTCGTGGGCGGTGCGGCGGCGCTCCAGCCGTTCCGCGTTGCACGGTCCGTTGCCGCGCAGCACCTGGAAGAACTCGTCCCAGTCGATCTCGCCCATCTCGTAGCGGCCGGTCTCCTCGTCGAAGCGCAGGTCGGGGTCGGGCAGGGTGACGCCGAGGATCTCGGCCTGGGGCACGAGCATGCTCACGAAGCGCTGGCGCAGCTCGTCGTTGGAGAAGCGCTTGATCTTCCAGGCCATCGACTGTGCGGAGTTGGGGGACTGGTCGTCGGGCGGGCCGAACATCGCCAGGCTCGGCCAGTACCAGCGGTCCACGGCGTCCTGCGCCATCTGCCGCTGCTCCTCCGTGCCGCGCATGAGGGTGAGGAGGATCTCGAAGCCCTGCCGCTGGTGGAACGACTCCTCCTTGCAGATTCGCACCATCGCCCGGCCGTAGGGGCCGTAGGAGGCGCGGCACAGCGGCACCTGGTTGCAGATGGCGGCGCCGTCGACGAGCCAGCCGATCGCCCCCATGTCGGCCCAGGTGGGGGTGGGGTAGTTGAAGATCGACGAGTACTTGGCCTTGCCGGAGATGAGCTGGTCCATCATCTCGTCGCGCGTGATGCCGAGGGTCTGCGCGGCGGAGTAGAGGTAGAGCCCGTGTCCGGCCTCGTCCTGCACCTTCGCCATCAGGATGGCCTTGCGCTTGAGGCTGGGCGCGCGCGTGATCCAGTTGCCCTCCGGCTGCATGCCGATGATCTCGGAGTGCGCGTGCTGGGAGATCTGCCGGATGAGCGTCTTGCGGTACGCCTCCGGCATCCAGTCGCGCGGCTCGATGCGCTGCTCGTTCGCGATGAGCTCCTCGAACAGGCGCTCCTCCGCGGAGGCCTCGTCCGTCACGAGGGACAGGTCTGCAGGACTGGTCATCGTCGACTCCTCGCCATCCGGCCTTCTTTACTGACCGATCGTTAGGTAATTCTGACACAGCGATCGTCGGTATTCAACCGGTGCCGGATCAGAGCGAGCGCGACACGAGCGCGAGCAGGGCCCGGCCGTAGGCCTCCGCGGGGTCGGGGTGCTCGAACGTCAGCGGCTCCCCGGCGATCTCGATCTCCACGCGGAACGTGTCTGGCAGCCGGACGAGGGCGCGGAACGTACCGCGGAGAAGTTCGCGCAGCTGATCCTCGCGGGGCAACCACACCGCATCAGCTAGGGTCACCGCATCGAGCGCCCACTCGGTCGTGCCGTTGAACGCCAGGTCGGTGCCGCTGGGGGTCTGCCGCGCCTCGATCGTCATCCCGCTCACGGTGAACACGTCGGCCTCGGCCTCAAGCTCCACCTCGTCGGGGAGGTCCAGCTGGAAACGGTCGCCCTCCGCGGGGTGCCAGGTGAGTCCCGCATCGCGCAGGGCGACGGCGAGTTCGCGCGTGATCATCCCTCCACGCTAGACGCCATGCGGCAGCCGTCCCCCGATCGCGGGCCGCGACGACCGGGCTGTCGGCGGTGTGCGGCAGAGTGGAGGACATGACCTCCGCACCCGCCGACACCGCCCGCGACACCGCCCGCGACACCGCCCGCGCCGCTCTCGCCGAGCTGGTCGGGCGCGCCGACGTCGACTTCCACGACGGGCAGTACGAGGCGATCGAGGCCCTGGTAGAGGGGCGCCGCCGCGCGCTCGTGGTGCAGCGCACCGGCTGGGGCAAGTCCGCGGTGTACTTCGTCGCGACGCTGCTGCGCCGACGGCAGGGCGGGGGCCCCACGGTGCTCGTGTCGCCGCTGCTCGCCCTCATGCGCGACCAGATCGCGGCCGCCGAGCGCGCGGGCGTGCGGGCCGTGGCGATCAACTCCACGAACGCACACGAGTGGGCGGAGGTGGAGGGGCGGCTCGCGCGCGACGAGGTCGACGTGCTGCTGGTGTCGCCCGAGCGGCTCAACAACCCGGCTTTCCGCGAGCAGCAGCTGCCCGCGCTCGTGGCCCGCCTCGGCATGCTCGTCGTCGACGAGGCGCACTGCATCAGCGACTGGGGGCACGACTTCCGGCCCGACTATCGCCGTCTGCGCGACCTGATCGGCCAGCTCCCGACCGACGTGCCGGTCCTGGCCACGACCGCGACCGCCAACAGCCGCGTGGTGGCCGACGTCGCCGAGCAGCTCGGAGCGCTGCCGACCGGGGAGGCCGGTGGGGCTGTGGCGTCCGCTGCACCGAGTGCGGGTGCGGGTGCGGGTGCGGAAGCGGAAGCGGATGCCGGTGCGGGAGCCGTGCCGGTGCTGACGATCCGCGGACCCCTGGCCCGCACGTCGCTGCGGCTCGGCGTGCTGCGCCTGCGCGACTCGGCCAGCCGCCTGGCCTGGCTGCTGAGCCACCTCGACGACCTTCCGGGCTCCGGCATCATCTACACGCTCACGGTCGCCGCGGCCGTCGACACCGCGCGACTGCTGCGTGAGCACGGGCATGAGGTGCGCGCCTATACCGGGCAGACCGATGCCGAGGAGCGCGCCGAGTCGGAGGGCATGCTCAAGCGCAACGAGGTCAAGGCGCTCGTGGCCACCAGCGCCCTGGGCATGGGCTTCGACAAGCCCGACCTCGGCTTCGTCGTGCACCTCGGCGCGCCGTCGTCGCCCGTCGCGTACTACCAGCAGGTGGGCCGTGCGGGCCGGGCGAGCGACAACGCCGACGTGCTGCTGCTGCCCGGAGTCGAGGACCGCGACATCTGGCACTACTTCGCGACCGCGTCGATGCCCGACCGTGAGCGCGCCGAACGGGTGATCGCCGCGCTCGGCGACGCTCCGATCTCGACCCCGGCGCTGGAGGCCCTGGTCGACATCCGCCGCACGCCGCTGGAGTTGCTGCTCAAGGTGCTCGACGTCGACGGAGCCGTGCGGCGCGTGCAGGGCGGCTGGATCGCGACGGGAGCGCCGTGGACCTACGACGCCGAGCGCTACGAGCGCATCGCCGCCGAGCGGGTCGCCGAGCAGCAGCACATGCTCGACTACGAGCGGACCGACGGCTGCCGCATGGAGTTCCTGCAGCGGGCGCTCGACGACGAGACCGCCGCGCCGTGCGGTCGCTGCGACACCTGCGCGGGCGTCTGGTTCCCGACCGAGGTGGCGTCGACGGCCAGCGCGCAGGCGGCAGAGTCGCTCGACCGCGTGGGCGTGCCGATCGAGCCGCGGCGCGCCTGGCCGACCGGCGCCGACCGCCTCGACGTGCCCGTCAAGGGCCGCATCCCCGCGGGCGAGCAGGCCGAGGAGGGGCGTGCGCTGGCGCGGCTCACCGATCTGGGCTGGGGCGGCGCGCTGCGCGACACCTTCGCCGCGGGCGCCCCCGATGCCGCGGTGACCCCGCAGCTGGTGCAGGCGTGCGTGCGCGTGCTCGCCGGGTGGGGGTGGGCGGAGCGGCCCGTCGCCGTGGTAGCCCTGCCCTCGCGGTCGCGGCCGCTGCTGGTGGACTCGCTGGCGCGAGGACTGGCCGACATCGGGCGACTGCCGTACCTGGGCGCTCTGGAGCTGCGCGGCGGGGGACCGTCCGGCCAGTCGGGAGGGAACAGCGTGTTCCGGCTCGCGGGCGTGTGGGACCGCTTCGACGCGTCGCACCTCGAGGTGCCAGCGGGCCCCGTGCTGCTGGTCGACGACCTCGTCGACAGTCGCTGGACCATGACGGTCGCCGCGCGCACCCTCCGTCGTGCCGGGGCCACCGCGGTGCTCCCGTTCGCGCTCGCCCTCCGCGGCTGACGCCGGGGCCCCGGGCTCAGTCGTCGGCGGGGGAGATGCGCGGGGGCCAGGAGGTCGCGCCGAGCTCGCGGGAGATGTTCCTCGCGGTCTCGCGCAGAGCGTTCACGACGGCGTCCGAGGCGGGGGTCTGCGAGGTCGGCAGGACCACGGCGACCGCGGCGACGATCGCGTCGGAGGCATCGGCGACGGGCGCCGCGAGCGACGACTCACCGAGCACGGCCTCGTCGAACTCGCCCGCCATGCCCCGCTCGGCGATCGCGGGCAGCTCCAGCGTCAACCGCGCGACGTCGGTGACCGTGTCGCCGGTGAGGCTGCGCAGCGGTGCGTCGAACACCGTCCGCTGGAACCCCTGGTCGTACGCGAGCAGCACCTTGCCCATCGCGGAGGCGTGCGCGGGGATCGCCATACCGGTCTCGAGCATCTGCTGGCTGTCGTCGGGGCGCAGGTTGTGATGGATCACCAGCACGTCGGTGAAGTGCGGCGCTCCCAGGCGCACGGAGAGGTGCGTGCGGCGGGCGAGCTCCTGGGTCCAGCGCATGGACCGCGCCCGCACGTCGAGGCTGTCGAGGTACACGTTGCTGAGGCGCAGCAGGGTGGGGCCGAGCATGTAGCGCTGCCCTCCGCGCTCCTTGGCGACCAGGCCGTGCGCGCGCAGCGACTTCACGATGCCGTGCACGGTCGACGGCGGCAGGCCGAGCGCGCTCGACAGGTCGGTGATGCCGAGGTGGCGCGCCCCCTGCAGCAGGTCGAGGATCTTCGCCGCACGGTCGATCGCCTGGATCATCCGCGTCTCCTTCCGGTCGTCGTCGACCCGGTCGCGCCGGTCGCCTGAACGATCTTGACAAGCCGGCAGGCTCCGAGCATATTCGACATTAACGAATTCCTTTCGGATTTTCGGGACAGCGCACGATGCATCAAAGGAGATCGCACGATGAAGAAGCTCATCAACGCCCCGGAAGACGTCCTCGTCGAATCCCTGCGGGGCGTCGCCGCCGCTCATCCGGAGCTGTCGGTGGATCTGGAGAACCACGTCATCACGCGGGCCACGCCCAAGGCGCAGGGCAAGGTCGCCGTCGTGTCCGGTGGCGGGTCGGGACACGAGCCCCTGCACGGCGGCTACGTGGGCACGGGCATGCTCGATGCGGCCGTCGCCGGGGAGGTCTTCACCTCACCCACCCCCGACCGCGTGCAGGTGGCGACCCAGGCCGTCGACCGTGGCGCCGGCGTGCTGCACATCGTGAAGAACTACACCGGCGACGTGCTCAACTTCGAGATGGCGGCCGAGCTCGCGTCGATGGAGGGCATCGAGGTGGGCACGGTCGTGGTCGACGACGACGTCGCGGTGCAGGACTCGCTGTACACGGCGGGACGCCGCGGGGTCGGGCTCACGGTGCTGCTGGAGAAGCTCGTGGGCGCCGCCGCCGAGGAGGGGCGCGACCTCGCGTCCGTCGTCGAGCTGGCGAAGCGCATCAACGGACAGGGGCGCTCGATGGGCATGGCGCTCACGAGCTGCACCGTGCCCGCCGCGGGCAAGCCCACGTTCGACCTCCCGGACGACCAGATGGAGATCGGCATCGGCATCCACGGCGAGCCGGGCCGGCACCGCGAGCCGCTCGCGCCCGCGTCCGACATCGCCCGCCAGCTCGTCGAACCCATCCTGGGCGACATCGACGCGGCCGGTCCCGCGATCGTGATGCTCAACGGCATGGGCGCGACCCCGCTCATCGAGCTCTACCTCATGTACGGCGAGGTCGCCGCGATCCTGGAGAAGTCGGGAGTGCAGATCGCCCGCAACCTCGTCGGCAACTACATCACCTCGCTCGACATGGCCGGCTGCTCGGTCACGGTGCTGAAAGCCGACGACGAGCTGCTGCGGCTGTGGGACGCACCCGTGGTCACCCCCGGCCTGCGGTGGGGCGCCTGATGGCGGCCGTCGGCACCGCGCAGCTCGCGGACTGGATCACCCGCTACCGCGACGCGGTCACCGCACAGCGCGACTGGCTCACCGAGCTGGACTCCGCGATCGGCGACGCCGACCACGGCGCCAACATGGCCCGCGGCTTCGCCGCCGTGGGAGACAAGCTCGCCGCGGGGACCCCGGCCACGGCCGACGAGCTGCTGAAGACGGTCGGCATGACGCTCGTGAGCTCGGTGGGCGGAGCGAGCGGCCCGCTGTACGGCACCTTCTTCCTGCGCATGGGCATGTCCGCCGGAGCGGTCTCGGAGCTGGACGGCCCCGCGCTCGCCGCGGCCCTGCGTGCCGGACTCGAGGGCATCGTCGCCCGCGGCAAACCCGAGGCGGGGGACAAGACCATGTACGACGCGATGGCGCCGGCGGTCGATGCGTTCGACGCGGCGCTCGCCGACGGGTCCTCGGTGGGCGACGCCGCCCGGGCGGCGGCCGACGCGGCGGCCGCGGGGCGCGACGCCACCCTCGACCTGGTGGCGCGCAAGGGGCGCGCCAGCTACCTGGGCGAACGCAGCGCGGGGCACCTCGACCCGGGCGCGGCCTCCACCGCGATCCTGTTCGACACGCTCGCCGCCGCGATCGCGGACAGCGCCTGATGATCGGCATCGTCGCCGTCTCCCACAGCGCCCGGCTCGGGGAGGCGGCGCTCGAGCTCGCCCTCCAGATGGTGCCGGGGGGAGGCGTGCGCGTCGAGGTGGCGGCGGGTGCGGGGGTCGACGCCGACGGTGCCCCGGTACTCGGGACCGACGCCGTGGCCGTCGCGACCGCGATCGATGCCCTCGCCGCGGACTGCGACGGGGTGCTGGTGCTGATGGACCTCGGGTCCGCGGTGCTGAGCGCCGAGCTCGCGCTGGAGCTGC
This sequence comes from Microbacterium sp. NPDC055599, assembly GCF_053618975.1. Taxonomy (NCBI): domain Bacteria; kingdom Bacillati; phylum Actinomycetota; class Actinomycetes; order Micrococcales; family Microbacteriaceae; genus Microbacterium; species Microbacterium sp. NPDC055599. Next base: position 117,562 of record NZ_JBSHIM010000011.1, read on the forward strand.
GGGCGAGCGACGTGCCGGTGCGACTGGCGCCCGCGCCGTTCGTGGAGGGGCTGCTCGCCGCGGTGGTCGCCGCCGCGGCCGGGGCCGACCTCGACGCCGTGGCCGCGGAGGCGACCGGAGCGCTGGTGGCGAAGAGCGGACAGCTCGGGGAGCCCGAGGCGGAGGCGGGCGCCGCCGGGAGCACGGGGGTGGGAGCGGGTACGACGACCGGGTCCGCGACCGTGCCGGAGTCGGAGCCAGGGACGCGGGGGGACTCGCCGAGCGGGTCAGGATCCGCGGCCACGGGCGGGACTCCGGCGGACCCGTCGGAGTCGGGCGCGCATGAGGAGGGCGCGAGTGTGCGTCGCGTGCGGGTGCGCAACCCGCTGGGCATCCACGCGCGCCCGGCCGCCCTGATCGCGGAGGCCGCCGGTGGCGCGGACGTGCGCCTGCGACGGCTGCCCGACGGGATCGAGGCGGCGGCGCGCAGCCTCACGCGCCTGCTCGCACTCGGAGCGCGGCAGGGCACGGAGTTCGAGCTGATCGGCCGCGGTCCCGATGCCGGGGCCGCCCTCGACCGGCTGGTCGCCCTGTTCGACGACGGCTTCGGCGAGGGCACGGAGGACGCACAGCGCGACACCCGAGCCGCGGACGGTGCCGGCGGAGAGGGCGCTCGCGCCACCGTCGGGGGTCCGGATGCGTCCGTCGCGGCGGACGGCCCGGGTGCTGCCGCCGCCGCGGAGACCGGGAGCCGTGGCGCCGGCGCGGAGACGAACGACGCCCACGGGGAGAGAGCGGGTTCGGCTGCGGACGCAGCGGGTGTGGACGGCGATGCGGACGGACCGGTGCCGATCGAGCCCGGGGCCGTGCTGCGGGGGCGCGGTGTGAGCCCGGGGAGGGTCGCGGCGCCGGTGGTGCACGTGGCGCCGCCGCTGCCGGAGCCCGACGCCGAGACGGTGGTCGCGCCGGACGAGCGCGAGGCCGAGGTGTCGGCGATCGAGTGGGCCGCGGTGGCCGTGGCCGACCAGCTGCGCTCGCGCACGGCTCAGGCGACCGGCGAGGCCCGCGCGATCCTCGATGCGTCCCGGCTCCTCGCGTCCGACCCGGAGCTGGTGTCGGAGGCGACGGAGCTCGTGCGCGCGCAGGGACGCACGGCCGCGCGCGCCGTCTGGGAGACGTCCGCGACGCACGAGAAGGCCCTCCTCGCGCTCGGCGGCCGGATGGCCGAGCGCGCCGCCGACATCCGCGACGTGCGCGATCGCATCATCGCGGAGATCCTGCGGGTCGACCTGCCGGGTGTGCCGGAGCGCGACGAGCCGTTCGTGCTGGTGGCGACCGACCTGTCGCCGGCCGACACCGCCACCCTGGACGGGGGGCGGTGCGTGGCGCTGGTGACGGAGCAGGGCGGCCCGACCTCGCACACCGCGATCATCGCGCGGTCGCTCGGGCTCCCCGCGGTGGTGGGGCTCGCCGGCGCCCTCGCGATCTCCGAGGGCACCACCGTGCTGGTGGATGGAGAACGCGGCACCGTCACGGTCGATCCGGATGAGGTCGACGTGGCGTCCGCGCGCGCAGCGTCCACCGTCGTGACCTTCGACGGTCGCGGGCGCCTGGCGGACGGGACGCGCCTCCCGCTGCTCGCCAACGTCGGCGGTGCGAGCGATGCCGCGTCGGCGGCGGCCGCGCAGGCGGAGGGCGTCGGCCTGTTCCGCACCGAGTTCTGCTTCCTCGGCCGTGTCGATGCGCCGACGATCGACGAGCAGGTCGAGGCGTATCGCGGAGTGCTCGCCGCGTTCCCCGGCCGCAAGGTGGTGGTGCGCACGCTCGATGCGGGCAGCGACAAGCCGCTGCCCTTCGCGAACGCCGATCACGAGGACAACCCGGCCCTCGGTGTGCGCGGACTGCGCATCGCCCGGCGGAACCCCGCCCTGCTCGACGATCAGCTGCGGGCCCTCGCGCGCGCGGCGGATGCGGAGTCGGCCGAGGTCGAGGTGATGGCGCCGATGGTCGCGACTGTCGAGGAGGCGCGGGAGTTCGCGGAGCGGTGTCACGCCGCCGGGCTGGACCGCGTCGGGATCATGATCGAGACGCCCGCTGCCGCCCTGCTGGCGGCCGAGCTGTTCGAGGTCGTGGACTTCGTGAGCCTCGGGACGAACGACCTCGCCCAGTACACGCTGGCGGCCGACCGCCTGCTGAGCGACCTCGGCGAGCTGAACGACCCGTGGCAGCCCGCAGTCCTGCGCCTGATCGGCATGGTGGGTGCGGCGGGCCGCGCGGCGGGGAAGCCGGTCGGGGTGTGCGGTGAGGCCGGGGGCGATCCGGCCCTCGCTCCCGTGCTGGTCGGGCTCGGCGTGACCTCCCTGTCGATGACCCCGCGTGCGCTCGGACGGGTGGCCGCGGCGCTGGACGCGGTGACCGTCGAGGACTGCCGTCGGATGGCCGAGGCCGCGGCCGGCGCCCCCACGGCGGCCGAGGCGCGGGCGGCCGTGACGCGCGCCGGGTGACGGCGCCCGACGCGGGCTTCTGCGGTCGGGGCGCGGTGTATGCCGATGCGGGCATGCGATCCGTATCGTTCTCGTCACGGTGGTCGGCTGGCCAGTATTTTGGTGGGCCGGACCACTACGCTCGCGGCAGGGGACGCGCCGTCGGCGCGTGAGAGACCACCGGAGGGTCGAATGTCCAGCATGTCGTTCGTGAAGAGATCGATCGCGCGAGGCGGCCTCGCGGCCGTCCTCGTGGGGGCGCTCGCGGGGGTGTCCGCGTGCGCACCGACTCCCGAGCCCGCGTCGAGTCCTTCGGCCGCGCCGTCGACCTCGGCGCCGGAGCCGTACGATGGGCCGCTGCTCTTCGTCGGCGACGAGCTGGAGTCGTTCGCACTGACTCCGCAGGAGGTCGCCGGCCTCTTCCCGGGGGCACCGCCCGCGACCGCGATCACGGACACGCTCGTGCAGTACGCCGACGGCGGCGGTCCCGACTTCGCTCCGGCCGTCTGCAGGCTCCTGATCAGCGAGACGTCGATGCGCAGCGTCGGCGCGCGCACGGTGCCGTGGGTCGATGGCGCAGACGCCGGGAACAGCGGAAGGCAGGAGATCCTGCAGTTCGCCTCGGAGGAGAACGCGTCCGCTCGGATGGACGACCTCGTGTCGACGGTCGAGAGCTGCGCGCAGTTCGACGCCCAGGGGCCGGGGTCCTTCACGGCCTCCGTGGCTCCCGACGGCGATGGTGTCCGCGCCTTCGCCGGGACGCTGGAACTCGACTCCTCGGGGAGCCCGTGGCGTGCACACCACGCGTTCGCCGCGGTCGGCAACGTGATCGTGCACGCGTGGCAGCCGGCGCAGGACGGTTCCGCGTTCGACGCGGAGGCCGCTGCGCTCCTGCTGCGCGACCGTGCGGTGGAGGCGAAGACCGCGCTCGTGGACGAGCTCACCGCGCAGCCGCCCGTCACGCCGACGCCGTCCGCGCAGGATCCCTCCGCCGACTGGAGCACGTGGGAGCTGACGCCGACGGGCGTCGGTCCTCTGATCTTCGGTGCCGACCGCGCCGCCGCGCTCGCCGCGGTCCCCGGGGCGACGGCCGAGGAGTTCACCTGGACGGACACGGCCGCGCGCCTGGTGAGTCCGGACGGACAGTCCTCGCTCATCCTGCACTTCACCGAAGACGGGGCGCGGCTCAGCGGCGTGACCGCCGGCATCGCGAACCTGGACGGTGACGTCGAGCCGAACGGCGACCTGCTCCCGGCGGCCCAGGGCGTGCGCATCGGGGCGCCGCTCGCTGACGCCGTCGCCGCATTCCCCGATGGCACGTTCCTGCAGATCGTCTCGTCCGGCGAGGACTTCTATCAGTGGGCGACGAGGGAGGGCGGCGTGGTTCGCTTCCGCGCGGACCGCGACGCCGCGGATCCGGCGGCCGTCATCACCGGGATCACGGTGGAGGACGCGACGCTGACCCCGCCCCTCACCGTCGACTGACGCACGCTCTGCGTCGGGCTGCGGTCCCGCTCTGTCTTACTGACCGATCGTTCAGTTAGTATGGGCCGAGCGGGACCGCGGCGTCCCGTCCCCAGCGCGACGAGGAGGTCGGCGATGACGGATGTGACGACGGAGACGGCGGAGGCCGTGCAGCCCAATCGCGCCATGATGCAGCGCGACCGCGCGTCCGCGATGCTCGGGCTCACGGTCGAGCGCGACGACCCCGGTCATGCGGTCGTCTCGATGCGCGTGCGCGACGACATGACCAACGGCTTCCGCATCACCCACGGCGGGTTCGTGTTCGCGCTCGCCGACACGGCCTTCGCGATCGCCTGCAACGAGGACGACCGGGTCACGGTCGCGGCCGGAGCCGACATCGCCTTCCTCAAGCCGACCGTCGCCGGGCAGACCCTCACGGCCACGGCCGTGCGACGCACCCGCACCGGGCGCTCCGGCATCTACGACGTCACCGTGGTCGACGAGCAGGGCGACACCGTCGCCGAGTTCCGCGGCCGCTCCCGCACCACGCCCCAGACCCACTGACCCGCCGAAACCCGAGGAGCCCCCGTGTCGACGACGACCGCCCCCGCTTCCGCCCTCCGCCCGCCCGCCGCCGAGGAACTCGACCCCGAGGAGCGCCTGAGCCGTGCGGAGCTCGAGGCCCTTCAGCTGGAGCGGCTGCAACGGACCGTGCGCCACGCCTACGCGCACGTGCCGCTCTACACCCGCAAGTTCGACGAGGCGGGCGTGCACCCCGACGACATCCGGTCGCTCGACGACGTGCGCCGCCTGCCCTTCACGACGAAGGACGACCTGCGCGAGACCTACCCGTTCGGGATGTTCGCGGTGCCGATGGACGAGGTCGCCCGCATCCACGCCTCCAGTGGCACCACGGGCCGCCCGACCGTGGTCGGCTACACCCGGGGCGACCTCGACCGCTGGGGTTCGCTCGTGGCGCGGTCGCTGCGGGCCAGCGGCATCCGGCGGGGCATGAAGGTGCACAACGCCTACGGCTACGGCCTGTTCACGGGCGGCCTCGGAGCGCACGCGGGCATCGAGGCCCTGGGCGCGACGGTGATCCCGATGTCGGGCGGGCAGACGGCACGGCAGGTGCAGCTGATCCGCGACTTCGAGCCGGACGCCATCCTGTGCACGCCCAGCTACCTGCTCACGATCGCGGATGCGATGGCCGCGCAGGGCATCGACCCCCGGTCGACGTCGCTGAAGGTGGCGGTGCTCGGTGCCGAGCCGTGGACGAACGAGATGCGGCACGAGCTCGAGCAGCGCCTGGACCTCGACGCGCTCGACATCTTCGGGCTCAGCGAGGTGATGGGGCCCGGGGTCGGGAACGAGTGCCTGGAGACCAAGGACGGGCCGCACCTGTGGGAGGACCACTTCCTTCCCGAGGTGATCGACGGCGACACGCTCGAGGCGCTCCCCGACGGGGAACGCGGCGAGCTCGTGTTCACCTCGCTCACCAAGGAGGCGTTCCCGGTGATCCGCTACCGCACGCGTGACATCACGCGCCTGCTGCCGGGCACCGCGCGGCCGGGCATGCGGCGCATGGAGAAGGTGACCGGTCGCAACGACGACATGATCATCCTGCGCGGCGTGAACCTGTTCCCGACGCAGATCGAGGAGCTGGTGCTGGGCATCGAGCAGCTGACCCCGCACTTCATCCTGGAGCTGACGAAGGAGGGGCGGATGGACGCCCTGACCGTGCGCATCGAGCGTCACCCCGACCTCTCGGTGGACACGTGCGCGGCGGCGGCGAAGGTGCTGGCGCAGCGCATCAAGGTGTTCGTCGGGTCGACGGTCGCGGTGCGGCTGGAGGAGCCGGGTGCCCTGCCCCGCAGCGAGGGCAAGTACAAGCGCGTCTACGACCTGCGCTGACACGGCGTCGAGATCGCGCCGCCTGCACGGCGCGGGGGCGCCGCGATGGGAGACTGTGGGGGATGTCCGAGATGCAGACCACGCGGCGCGGCCGCCCCGGGTACGACCAGCAGGGGATCCTCGACGTCGCGGTCGCCGCGTTCAACGAGCACGGCTACGACGCGACCTCGATCGGCAAGCTGGCCGAGCGCCTTGGCCTGTCGAAGTCGGCGATCTACCACCACTTCGCCTCGAAGGACGACATCCTCGACCGGGCGCTCGACGCTGCCCTCAGCGGCCTGGAGGCCGTTGTCGACGATCCGCTGCCGCTCACGGACGGCGGCCGGGCGCCCGACGCCGTCGCGCGCCTGGAGCACGTGCTGCGCGGCGCCGTGCACGTGCTCGTGTCGCAGCTGCCCGCCGTGACCCTGCTGCTGCGGGTGCGCGGGAACACCGACGTGGAGCGGCGCGCGCTCACGCGCCGTCGCGCGTTCGACCGGCGCATCACCGCGCTCGTCGGAGAGGCGCAGGCGGAGGGGTCGCTGCGCTCCGACATCGACGCGGCCGTCGTGGCCCGCCTCACGTTCGGCATGATCAACTCGATCGTCGAGTGGTACCGCCCCGGAGGGCGTGAGGGCGCGGACCGGCTCGCCGACGACGTGGTCGCCATCGCCCTCGACGGCCTGCGCCGCCGCTGAGGCGCCGGACACCCCGCCCGCCCGGCGCCCCGGCGCTCACACGGCGGCGAGCTCCTTGGCGACGAGCGTGAGCACGTCGTAGGTCGCGACGATCTCGTCGTCCTGGTTCTTCAGCACCGCATCCCACCGCACCTCGCCGTACTCGTCGGTCTCGCGCGGGGTGATCTGCTTGGCGGTGAGCTCGACCCGGATCTCGTCGCCGGGTGACACGGGCGTCACGAAGCGCAGGTTCTCCAGGCCGGAGTTGGCCAGCACGGGTCCCGGCGCCGGGTCGACGAACAGCCCAGCGGCCCACGACACCAGCAGGTAGCCGTGCGCGACCCGTCCGGGGAAGAACGGGTTCGCGGCCGCGGAGGCCTCGTCCATGTGCGCGTAGAAGGTGTCGCCCGTGAACGCCGCGAACGTCTCGATGTCGTCGAGGGTCACGGTGCGCGAGGGGCTCGCGACCTGATCTCCGATCCGCAACTCGGACAGCGACTTGCGGAACGGATGCACGCCGTCGTTCGCCTCGAACGGGCGCGCCGTCGCGCCCTGATGCCACACGCCGGTGAGCGCGGTCATCATCTCGGGGGAGCCCTGCACGGCCGTCCGCTGCATGTGGTGCAGCACGGCGCGGATGCCGCCCAGCTCCTCGCCGCCGCCCGCCCTGCCCGGTCCGCCGTGCACGAGGTTGGGCAGGGGGGAGCCGTGACCGGTCGAGCTGCGCGCGTCGTCGCGGTCGAGGAACAGCACCCGGCCGTTGTAGGCGGCGATGCCGGCCGCCAGGGTCGTCGCGACCTCGGGGTCGTGGGTCGCGACACTGGTGACGAGGGAGCCGCCGCCGCGGGCCACGAGTTCCGACGCCTCGGCCAGCGACCGGTACCCGACGATGCTCGACACCGGGCCGAACGCCTCGATCTCGTTCACGGCGGGGCTGGTCGCGTCGGCGAAGCGCAGCAGCATCGGGGCGACGAAGGCGCCGTCGGGGGCGGTCGCCTCGCTGCCGTCGGCGTGACGCACGGCGGGGTCGTCGGTCGAGCCGATCACGAGCTCGCCGCCGCCCTCCTGCAGCCGTCGCACCTGGCGGCGCACCTCGTCGCGCTGTGCGAGGGAGGCGAGCGGGCCCATCGTGACGCCCTCGGCCCGCGGGTCGCCCACGACGATCCGCTGCTCCAGGCGCGCGCGCACGGCGGCGATCACGTCGTCAACCGCGTCCTCAGGCACGATGGCGCGGCGGATCGCGGTGCACTTCTGCCCGGCCTTCGAGGTCATCTCGGTCACGAGCTGCTTCACGTAGGCGTCGAACTCGGGGGTGCCGCTCACGGCGTCGGTGCCGAGGATCGACGCGTTGATCGAGTCGGTCTCGCTCGTGAAGCGCACACCGCCGGTCTGCACCGCGTCGTGCGCGCGCAGGCGCTCCGCGGTCGAGGCCGAGCCGGTGAACGCCACGAGGTCGCCCAGGCGCAGATGGTCGAACAGGTCAGGCACACTGCCCGACACCAGCTGCAGCGAGCCGTCGGGCAGCAGCCCGGACTCGACCATCACGCGCACCATCGCCTCGGTGAGGTAGCCGGTGGGGGTCGCGGGCTTCACGACCGTGGGCACACCGGCGAGGAAGGCGGGCGCGAACTTCTCCAGCGACCCCCACACCGGGAAGTTGAAGGCGTTGATCTGCACGGCCACCCCGGGCAGGCGCGTGTAGATGTGGCGGCCGAGGAACGAGCCGTCGCGCGAGAGGTTCTCGACGGCGCCGTCGACGTAGACCTTCGCGTTGGGCAGCTCACGGCGGCCCTTGCTGGAGTAGGCGAAGAGCACGCCGATGCCGCCGTCGATGTCGACCCAGGAGTCCTGCGCCGTGGCACCCGTGCGGCTCGACAGCGCGTACAGCTCCTCCTTGCGTGCGGTGAGGGCGAGCGCGAGCTTCTTCAGCAGCACGGCCCGCTGGTGGAAGGTGAGCGCGCCGAGAGACGCCTGCCCGACCGTGCGCGCGTGGTCCAGGGCGGCGCCCAGGTCGAGCCCGGTCGTGGAGACGCGCGTGACCACCTCGCCCGTGGAGGCGTCGCGCACCTCGGTGGCCTCGGTGTCGGCGGACGGGGTCCACCACGCACCCTGCACGTAGCTGGGGAGGATCTCGGTCATGGGGGTTCCCTTCATCAGTCGTCCCAGTCGTAGAAGCCGCGTCCGCTCTTGCGGCCGAGGTGGCCCTCGGCGACGAGACGGCGCAGCAGAGCGGGGGGTTCGAAGCGCGGGCCCAGGTGCGCGGCCAGGTACTCGGCGATGCCGAGCCGCACGTCGAGCCCCACGAGGTCGGTGAGCCGGAGCGGGCCCACCGGATGCTTGTAGCCGAGCGTCATGGCGGCGTCGATGTCGGCCGCCGAGGCGACGCCGTCCTCCAGCATCCGGATCGCCTCCAGGCCGAGCGCGACGCCCAGTCGTGAGGAGGCGAAGCCCGGCGCGTCGGCGACCACGATCGGCGTCTTGCCGAGGGCGTGCACCCAGCCGCGGGCCGCGTCGGTCAGGGCCGCGTCGGTCGCCGCGCCGCGCACGATCTCCACCAGGGTCGAGGCGGGCACCGGGTTGAAGAAGTGCAGGCCGAGGAAGCGCGCCGGGCGGTCGAGCACGGCGGCGAGCTCGTCGATCGCGATGGAGGAGGTGTTGGAGGCCAGGGCGGCGGCGGGGGAGAGCTGCGCCTCCACGCGGGTGAGCGCCTCGATCTTCAGGCTCAGGTCCTCCGGCACGGCCTCGACGACGAGGTCGCAGTCGGCGAAGAGGGCCGCGTCGGTGCCGGTCGCGAAGCGTGCCCGATACGACGCGACCGTGTCGGTGGCGGAGCCGCGGGCGATCGAGGCGTCGACGGAGCCGAGCACGCGCGCGGACGCCGCCTCCGCCGCCGCGTCATCGCGTTCCACCACGGTCACGTGGGAGCCCGCGAGCAGGAAGGCGTGCGCGATGCCGGCGCCCATGCGCCCGCCGCCGAGCACGCCGACGCGCGCCGGGGCGGTGGGCGGGGCCGTCGGGGCGGCCGCGGAGGGGGAGGGTGAGGTGGTCGTCATCGGTCTCTCCGCTCCAGGAAGGCGGTCATGCGGCGGAACTTCTCCGGGCTCTCGAAGAGCACGGACTGCTCGTCCAGGTCGACGGCGGGGTGCCGGTCGCGCGGGGCGCGCAGCACGCGCTTGGTCGCCATCGTGGCCGCGGGGTCGTTGCGGGCGATGCGGTCGGCCACGGCGTGGGCGGCGTCGAGCAGCTCGTCCGGCTCGTGCAGAGCGGAGACGATCCCGAGGCGCAGCGCCTCGTCGGCGAGCACCGTGCGACCGGTGAGCAGCAGCTCGGCGGCCCTGGCCTCACCCACGATCTCCTTCAGCCGCCACGATGCCCCGGCCGCGGCGATGATCCCGAGACCGGTCTCGGGGTTGCCGATGCGGAGCGCGGGCGTCGCGAGGCGGATGTCCGCGGCGTAGGCGAGCTCGGCCCCACCGCCCAGGGCGTAGCCGTCGATCGCGGCGATCACGGGCATCGGCAGCTCCGCGAGGCGCACGAACGCGTGGGCGTTGATGCCGCGCAGCGCGTCGGCGGCGCGGCGCTCCCGCAGCTGGGCGATGTCGGCACCCGCGGCGAACACGCCCTCGGCCCCGGTGAGGATCAGCGTCTTCGGCGTCTCCTCCAGCTCCGCGCACAGGGCGTGCAGCGCGTCGATCGTGGCCTGGTCGATCGCGTTGCGCTTGTGCGGACGATTCAGGGTCGCGATCACCCGGTCCTCGTGGCGCTCGACCAGCAGCGGCGTCGCGGGCGGGGTCTCGGCGGTCGGCGCCGCGGTCATCGCACGGCCTCCAGGATCGTGGCCGCCCCCTGCCCGACGCCGACGCACATCGTCGCCAGGCCGTACTGCGAGCCCTCACGCTCCATGCGGCCCATCAGCGTGACCAGCAGCCGCGAGCCCGAGGAGCCGAGGGGATGGCCCAGCGCGATGGCTCCGCCGTCGGCGTTCACCCGGTCCTCGTCGAGTCCGAGGCGGCGGATGCACGCGAGCGACTGCGATGCGAAGGCCTCGTTCAGCTCGATCGACCCCAGGTCGTCCAGCGACAGCCCCGAACGGTGCAGCGCCTTCTCGGTCGCGGGCACCGGCCCGAGCCCCATGACCTCGGGGGCGAGTCCGGCCGAGGTGCCCACCACGATGCGCGCGCGGGGCGTGAGGCCGTAGCGCTCCACGGCCGCGGCGCTCGCCACCAGCACCGCGGACGCGCCGTCGTTGAGGGCGCTGGAGTTGCCCGCGGTCACGACCTCGCCGCCCGCGACCACGGGGCGCAGCCGGGCCAGGACCTCGAGGGTCGTGTCGGGGCGGGGGCCCTCGTCGACGAGCACCTCGCCGTCGCGCACGGGCACGCCGACGATCTCGGGGGCGAAGCGGCCGGCGCTGATCGCGGCGGCGGCGCGCTGCTGCGACCGCACGGCGAACGCGTCGGCCTCCGCGCGCGTGATGCCGTCGACGCGGGCGACCTCTTCCGCGGTCTCCGGCATCGTGAACGTGGCCTTGTCGCGCGCGAGCAGTCGCGGGTTGGGGAAGCGCCAGCCGATCGAGGTGTCGAACGCGGCTCCGGGCTTGGCCCAGGCCTTCTCGGGCTTCGCCTGCACCCAGGGCGCGCGGGTCATCGACTCCACGCCGCCCGCCACGATGAGGTCGGCGTCGCCGGCGCGGATCGCCTGGGCGGCCATGGTCACGGCCGACATGCCGGAGGCGCAGAGCCGGTTGACGGTGATGCCGGGCACGGTGTCGGGGAGCCCCGCGAGCAGCACGGCCATCCGGGCGACGTTGCGGTTGTCCTCACCGGCCTGGTTCGCCGCGCCGAGGATGACCTCGTCGAGCTCCGCGGTCGCGGGGTCGAGCCCGGCGCGCCGCACGGCCTCGCCGACGACGAGGGCGGCCAGATCGTCGGGGCGGACCGTGGCGAGGGTGCCGCCGTAGCGCCCGACCGGCGTGCGCACGCCTCCGACGAGATAGGCCTCTGGCATGCGGATCTCCTGACATCGTCGTCCTGCGGGTGGTCCGGGGAGCGGCCGGCCGTGAATTACTGACCGATCGTAAGGTAATTATGGCACAGGCGCACGGCCGGCCGCGATCCCGGATCCCGCGCGTCAGACGGAGAGGTCCACGCCCTTCGTCTCCTTCACCAGCGACACCCCGATGAGCGAGATGACCGAGGCGATGGCGATGTAGAGGCCGATCGTCCACGCCGCGTGGAACTGGTTCAGCAGCGACTCCGCGATCATCGGCGCGAACGCCCCGCCGAGGATCGCGCCCAGCGCGTAGCCGATCGAGACGCCCGAGTAGCGCACGTTCGCCGGGAACATCTCGGCGTACAGCGCTGCCTGCGGGCCGTACGACAGCCCGAGGGCGAACGTCATCACGAACAGCGCCACGAAGTACCAGACGATGTTCGCGGTGTCGATCAGGAACCACATCGGGATCGCCCACACCGCCAGGGCGACGTACCCGATCTGGAAGGTGCGGATGCGCCCGAGGCGGTCGGAGAGGTGCCCGCCCCACAGCGTGAAGATCAGCCAGCCGAACGAGGCGAGCGTGGTCGCCAGGAGCACGGGCGGACGCTCCATCCCCAGCGCGGTGACCGCGTAGGTGGCGAAGAACGCGATGAGCAGGTAGCCGGCGGCGTTGTTCGCGATGAAGATGACGGCCGTCAGCACGACCTGCTTGGTGTTCGAGCGGAACAGCTGCCCGAGCGGGGCCGAGGCCTCCTTGCGGCGGCGGCGCAGGTCTTCGAACACGGGGCTCTCGTCGACCGCGCGGCGGATCACGTAACCGACCGCGATCAGCACGATCGACAGCAGGAACGGGATGCGCCAGCCCCACTCCAGGAACGCCTCGGGCGACATCGAGCTGGTCAGCGCCCACAGCGTGAACGTCGCCAGGATCATGCCGACCGGCACGCCGATCTGCGGGAAGGCGCCGAACAGGCCGCGCCGGCCCGTCGGCGCGTGCTCGACGGCCATCAGGGCGGCGCCACCCCACTCGCCGCCCGCGGAGAAGCCCTGCAGGATGCGGAGGAGGATGAGGAGGATTGGCGCGGCGACACCGATCGCCGCGTACGTCGGCAGCAGGCCGATCAGCGAGGTGGACAGGCCCATCATGACGAGCGTGAAGACGAGCATCTTCTTGCGGCCGAGCTTGTCGCCCAGGTGTCCGGCGACGATCGCGCCGAGCGGGCGGAACAGGAACGAGATGCCGATCGTGGCGAACGACAGCACCTGGGCGAGCCCCGGGCTGGACTCCGCGATCGGGGCGAGGAAGAGCGGCGCGAGCACGAGGCCGGCGGCCTGTGCGTAGATGAAGAAGTCGTACCACTCGATCGAGGTGCCCACGAGGGTGCCCGCGAGCACCCGGCGCTCTTCGGCGGGCATCCTTCCGGTGGACGAGGCGGCAGCGGTGGCTGAGGTCATGCGAACTCCGTTGTTCTGCGTCGGGTCGGGCGGCGCGGGGGGCGCCGTCGATTACTTACCGAATGATCGGTCAGTAATCGCCGAGCGTAGCGCATCGTCCGCCGCGCCACGAGAGCGCGCAGCAGGTTGCGGCCTCAGACCCTCCCGAACGCACGCAGCGGATGCTCGATCAGCTCCGTCACCCGGCGCAGGAACCCGGCCGCATAACCGCCGTCGCAGACCCGGTGATCGAACACGAGCGACAGCTGGGCGATCCGCCGCGGCACGATCGCTCCCTCCACGACCCACGGGCGTTCGATGATGCGACCGATGCCGAGGATCGCGACATCCGGATGGTTGATGATCGCCGCGGAGCCGTCGACCCCCAGGCCGCCGTAGTTGTTGAGCGTGAAGGTCGAGCCGCGCAGGCGCTCGGGCGGCATGGACCCGGAGCGGGCGGTCGCGGCCAGTTCGCGCAGCGCCGTGTCGAGCTGGGCCACCGTGAGCGCGTGCGCCCGCGGGACCACCGGCACCAGGAGGCCGCGCTCGGTGTCGGCCGCGACGCCCAGGTTCACGCCGTCGAACGAGATCAGCTCGCCGCCGTCCTCGCTCAGCCGCGACGCGAGGACCGGATAGTCCTCCAGCGCCAGCAGCACGAACCGCGCCAGCAGTGCCGTGATCGACGGCGGCCGCTCGCCCTCCGGGGCCATCTGCCCGCGGAGGTCCCACAGTTCCGTCGCATCCACGTCGACCCAGACCGTGGCCTCGGGGATCTCGGAGCGGCTGCGCGCGAGCTTCGCGCTCACGGCGCGCCGCAGCGGCGACAGGCGCTCGCGGGACCGCACGGGGAGGCCGTCGAGCTCGCCGGTGCCGGTCGTGGAGGTCGGGGCTGCGGTGTCGGAGGCTGAGGTGGCGCCTGCCGTCGTGCCGAGGGCCGCGGAGTCGGAGGCCGTGTGATGCGGCGCGGTGACGCCGTCGACCGCATGGTCCACGGCGGCGCGCAGGACGTCGGCCCGGGTGATGGCGCCGTCGGCTCCGCTCGGGGTGATGGTGTGCACGTCGAGCCCCAGGTCTCGCGCGAGGCGTCGCACGAGGGGCGAACGGACGGCCACGGGGCGGCGCGGCGCGGAGGGGGGAGCATCGACGGAGCCCGAGCCGCCCGCGGCCGCGCCGGTGGCGGGTGTGGGAGCACCGGGAGCGCCGGGAGCACCGGGCTGCGGTTCGGCAGGCGCGGCTGCGGGGCCGGTGGACCCGGCGGAGGCGCCGCGGGGAGCGGCCGCGCCGACGTGCGCGGGTCGGGCAGCGGGGCGGCGGCGCCGGCCCTTCGTGGTCGACGCCGAGGTGCCGTAGCCGATGAGCACGTTGCCGGAGCCGGCGCGCTCCTCCTGCCGGTACGCCTCCTGCTCGGTCGTCGCGGCGGGGTCGGCGTCTGGCGTGCCCGCGGCGTCGTGCGGCACGTGTCCGGGGTCGGCGACCTCCAGGACCGGGGCACCGACGTCGATCGTGTCGCCCGGGGTGCCGTGCAGCGCCGTGATCACACCAGCGAACGGCGACGGCAGCTCCACGACGCTCTTCGCGGTCTCGACCTCGGCGATCGCCTGATCGGTGACGATCGTGTCGCCCACCGCGACCAGCCACTGCACGAGCCCGGCCTCGGTGAGCCCCTCGCCGAGATCGGGCAGGCGGAACACGCGGACGGCGGTCTTCACGGGAGTGCTCATGCGTCCTCGTCCCAGTGCAGCATGTCGATCGCGTCGAGCACGCGGTCGACGTCGGGCAGATACCAGTGCTCGAACTTCGGCGGCGCGTACGGGGTGTCGAAGCCGGTCACGCGTCGCACGGGCGCGGCGAGGTACTCGAAGCACCGCTCGAACACGCGCGCCTGGATCTCCGAGGCGACGCTCACGTAGCCCGGGGCCTCGGCGATCACGACGGCCCGCCCGGTGGAGCGCACGGCGGCGGTCACGGTGTCGTCGTCGAAGGGCGACAGCGACCGCACGTCCACCACCTGCACGCTGCGCCCCTCCGCCGCCGCGACCTCGGCCGCCTCCAGGGCGAGCGGCACGGAGGCGCCGTAGGCCAGCAGGGTGACATCGGTGCCGTCCCTGGCGATGCGCGCGGAGCCGATCTCGGCCGTGACGGTGGTGTCGACCTCGCCCTTCGACCAGTAGAGCTTCTTCGGCTCCAGGAACACGACGGGGTCGGGCGAGGCGATCGCCGCGCGCAGCAGCGAGTACGCGTCTTGCGGGGTGGACGGGCTGACGACCGTGAGCCCCGGGGTGTGCGCGTAGTAGGCCTCGGACGAGTCGCAGTGGTGCTCGACCCCGCCGATGCCCCCGCCGAACGGGATGCGGATCACGAGGGGCATCCGGATGCCGCCGCGCGTGCGGTTGCCGAGCTTCGCGACGTGGCTGACGATCTGCTCGAACGCCGGCAGGGCGAACGCGTCGAACTGCATCTCGACCACGGGGCGCAGGCCGTTCATGGCCATGCCGACCGCTGTGCCGATGATGCCGGACTCCGCGAGCGGGGTGTCGAAGCAGCGGTCCTCGCCGAAGCGGGCCGTGAGGCCGTCGGTGATGCGGAACACGCCGCCCAGCGCACCGACGTCCTCGCCGAACACGACCACGTCGGCGTCGGAGGCCAGCGCGTCGGCGAGCGCGAGGTTGAGGGCGGCCGCCATCGTCATCGTGGCCGGTGCGGGGGCGGCGTCCGGTGCGTCGGTGCCGCCGGTGCCGGTGTTCGCGGTGTCGGTGTTCGCGGTGTCGGTGTTCGCGATGTCGGCGGGGGCCGTGTCGGCGGGGGCCGCGGGGCGGGTGTCGTGCTCGGCGATGCTCATCGCTGTCCTCCGTTCGTCGCGGCTGCGGCGTGGGCGAGCCCGTCTCGTTCGAGTTCGCCGTGCAGCAGCTGCCACTGTTCCTCGAGCTGAGGCGACCGGCTCGTGGTCACGAAGCGGAACAGGTCTTCCGGGTCGAGGTCGGCGTCGGTGTTGAGCGCCTCGCGCATCGCGGCGGCGATCTCCTCCGCCCCGGCGGCGAAGCGCTTCTCGGTGTCCTCGTCGAGCGCGCCAGCGGCGGTCAGGTGTGCGCGCAGTCGCAGCAGCGGGTCACGGGCGATCCACGCCTGCACCTCGTCGCGCTCGCGGTAGCGGGTGTCGTCATCGGCGTTCGTGTGCGCCTGCATGCGATACGTGTGCGCCTCGACGAGCGACGGCCCGCCGCCCGCCCGCGCGCGATCCACGGCCTCGGTCAGCACGGCCAGCACGGCCGCGACGTCGTTGCCGTCGACGCGCTGGCCCGGCATGCCGTAGCCGATCGCCTTGTGGGCGAGCGAGGGAGCGGCCGTCTGGCGCGACAGGGGCACCGAGATGGCGAACTCGTTGTTCTGCACGAAGAACACGACCGGCACGTGGAACACGGCGGCGAAGTTCATCGCCTCGTGGAAGTCGCCCTCGCTCGTCGCGCCGTCGCCGCACAGGGCCAGCACGACCGTGTCCTCCCCGCGGTGTTTCGCCGCCTGCGCGAACCCCACCGCGTGCAGCAGCTGCGTGGCCAGGGGAGTGGCCTGCGGTGCGACCCGGTGCGCGCGGACGTCGTACCCCGAGTGCCAGTCGCCCTTGAGGAGCACCAGAGCCTCGGCCGGAGCGACACCGCGGGCGATCACGGCGACCGAGTCGCGGTAGGTCGGGAACAGCCAGTCCCGGTCGCCGAGCACCATGGCCGCCGCGACCTGGCACGCCTCCTGCCCGTGCGAGGACGGGTACACGGCGAGGCGCCCCTGTCGCACGAGCGCGTTGGCCTGCTCGTTGATGCGGCGGCCCTCGACCAGACCCCGGTAGGCGGTGAGCAGCGTGTCCGCGTCAGGCAGCGCGTAGGCCTCGTCGTGGACGGTCGTGCCGTCCGCCGTGATCAGATTCACCGCGGTGTCCCGCGGCAGCAGGTCCGTGTGCAGCATCGTCCGCCTTCCTCGCCGAACTCGATGAGGACAGCATGCCCCGGTCGCGACAGTCATCCAATATCCCCGGTCAGATCGTGGACGATTGCACGATGGTTGCGGATCTGGCGTTCACAATGTCAGGATTCAGACCGGGATGAGAGGGGTGCCATGACGGCCCTGGATGACACGGATCGCGCGATCCTCGCCGAGCTCCGAAGGGACGCGCGGGCGTCGATGACCGCGATCGCCGAGGCCGTGCACATCTCCCGTGCCGGGGCGCACGCGCGCATCAAGAGGCTGACGGACGCGGGGGTCATCACCGGCTACACCGTGCGCACCGACCCCGTACTGCTGGGTCACCACGCGAGTGCCTACGTGACCCTCGCGATCGAGCAGGCCACGTGGCAGGACGTGCGGGCCCGGCTGCGGGCGATCCCCGAGATCGAGCACATCGCCCTGGTCGGCGGAGACTTCGACGTGCTCCTGCTCGTGCGGGCCAACGACGCCCGCGACCTCCGCCGCATCGTGCTCGAGGACATCCAGGCGATCCCCTCGATCCGGTCGACCCGCACGATCCTGATCTTCGAGGACGACGACCGCACCTGAGGCTCGAGCCACGGCGACGTGGTGCCCGGGTGAACGACGTGGAGACGGGGCGGGCGGTTGATCGTGCGCCCGTCGTGCGCTGCCGTCGAGGGCTGTCCGCGAGCCCGCGCTGGTACGGGATGTGTCGCTCGGGTGTTCCGGAATATCTCTCTGGCCTGGGGTTATCCGGCTCCGAATGTCGGTGGCCCCCGATGGAATCGTCCCATGGAGAGCACATCGGCAGCGGTTCTGGGCGACACGGTCGTCGCCCTCGATGCGGTGCTGCGATCCGGCACCCTGAGTGCTCTCGCCGCGGGGGACATGATGGAGCTGCTGCGGGTGGCGGGCGAGATCCAGCGACGGGTGGAGGCCGTGGTCGTGGAAGCGGTCGCGAACGTCGATCAGCGTCCTGCGGGGTCGGGGGAGCCGGCGTTCTGCGGGCGGTTCGGCTGCCGGTCGATGAACGAGCTCCTGCAACGCGTCCTCCGGGTGGACGCGGCGACCGCCGCACGGACACTGAAGGCCGCGCGGCTGGTGCGCCGCGAGGTCGACCTCTCCTCCGGGGAGTGGCTCCCGGCGCGGTGGCCGGCGCTGCGCGACGCCCTCGTCGAGGGGGCGATCGGCGTGACGGGGCTGCTGGCCGCGACCGGGCCGATCGAGCAGGGTGCGCTGCTGCCCGAGGTCGCGGGGCAGCTGCAGCGGATCTGGGACGCGTACCTGAACCCGAAGGTCGAGGGACCGCCGGTTCCCGGCGTCCACTTCGTGCCGTCCGCAGATCTCGATGACGCCTCCGCCGGCGACCTGCCGGTCTCTCCGGAGGACGACGCGCTCCCGTCCGGAGATGCCGGAGGGATGGTCGATGGGCGGACCCGCGCACAGAAGCAGCACGATGCGCTCGCGGCAGCGCTGGGGATCGCGGCCCGCCACGACGACATGCCGCGGTTGGGTGGCGGCGCCCCGACCCTGGTGGTCACGGTCGCCGCCGAGGACTTCGCCCGAGGACGAGGCTGGGCGCAGGTCGAGGGCGTCGGCACACCGGTCTCGACCCGGGTCGCCGTGCACACGGACTGCGGCGGCACGGTGCAGCGTGTCGTCTTCGGAGCGGGCGGAAGGATCATCGGGCTCGGGTCGAGCGAGCGGATCTTCACGACCGCGCAGCGCCGGGCGATCTGTGCGCGGGACCGCGAGTGCCTCATCCCCGGGTGCCACGTCCCCGCCGCCTGGTGCGAGATCCACCACGTCACGGAGCATGCCCGCGGGGGCGCGACCCACACCGACAACGGCGTCGCGCTGTGCTGGCACCATCACCGCACGCTCGACACCTCCGGCTGGCAGATCCGCATGCGAGACGGAGTGCCGCTCGTGCGGGGGCCGGCCTGGTGGGATCCCGCGCGACGATGGCGCACCCCACCGCCGAGGGGGCCGCGCCCCGGTGCGGAGCCGCCGCACGCCCGCCGCGCGCGCATCCTTCGCGCGGAGACATCTGCGGCGCGCTCCGCGACAAGTGTCGTCGGAGGGGCCGACCGACAATGAGAAGAAGACCGGCGTCCGCGCCGTGACCCGCCGAAGGAGAGACACCGATGTCCGATTCCGCCGTTCCCGTAGCCGTCGACTCGGGATCCACCGATTCCGCCGCGTCCGCAGCCGCCGCTCTGCTCGACCGCATCCAGGCGCCGGAGGGTGCCGGCCGGGAGATCCCGGACGCCGCGACCCGGGAGGTCATCGGCCGCGCCCCCGTCGCGACGGTCGCCGACCTCGACGATGCGATCGCCCGCGCCAAGGCAGCGCAGCCCGCATGGGAAGCCCTCGGACACGAGAAGCGCAGCGAACTCCTCCTGGCCGCGGCCGACGCGATCGACGCCAACGCGGAGGGCCTCGCCTATCTGCTGTCGCGCGAGCAGGGCAAGCCGCTCAACGGCCCGAACGCGCGCTTCGAGCTGGGGGCCTGCTCCGCGTGGCTGCGCACCAACGCCACCACCGTGCTCGAACCGCAGGTGCTGGTCGACGACGAGACCCTGCACGCCGAGCTCGTGTACAAGGCGGCGGGCGTCGTCGGCGCGATCGGCCCGTGGAACTGGCCCCTCATGATCACCATCTGGCAGATCGGGCCGTCGCTGCGCATGGGCAACACGGTCGTCGCGAAGCCCAGCGAGTACACCCCGCTGAGCGTCCTCGCGATGCTGGCCGTCATGAACGAGGTGCTGCCCGCGGATGTGCTCATCGGCATCTCCGGCGACCGCGAGGTCGGTGCGCGACTGGCCTCCCACCCCGACATCGACAAGATCATGTTCACCGGCTCCACCGCGACCGGCCGCCGCATCATCGAGAGCTCCGCCGGCAACCTCGCCCGCCTCACCCTCGAGCTGGGCGGCAACGACGCCGGCATCGTGCTCCCCGGCACCGACGCCGCCGCGATCGCCGAAGACCTGTTCTGGGGCGCCTTCATCAACACCGGCCAGACCTGCGCCGCCATGAAGCGCCTCTACGTGCACGACTCGATCTACGACGACGTGGTGAACGCACTCGCCGCGATCGCCGAGCAGGTGCCCATGGGCAACGGTCTCGACGAGGGCAACGTGCTCGGGCCGCTGCAGAACCGCCCGCAGTTCGACATCGTCAGCCGGCTCGTGGAAGACGCGAAGAGCCGCGGCGCCCGGATCGTCACCGGCGGAGAGCCCGCATCCGACCTCGGCGAGCTGTTCTACCGCCCGACGATCGTGGCTGACATCGACAACGACGCCGCGCTCGTGCAGGAAGAGCAGTTCGGCCCGGCGCTGCCCGTCATCCGCTACAGCGACGTGGACGAGGCGTTCGAGCTCGCCAACGCGCTCGACGTCGGCCTCGGCGCGTCCGTGTGGTCGAGCGACCCCGAGGCCGCCCGCGAGGCCGCGTCGCGCATGCAGTCCGGCACCGTGTGGATCAACTCGCACGGCGGCCTGCACCCGATGGTGCCGTTCGGCGGCGTCAAGAGCTCCGGCTACGGTCTGGAGTTCGGCGTCGAGGGCCTCAAGTCGGTCGCGGTCACCCAGGTCGTGTCCGGCCCCGGGCGCAAGGCCTGACCGTGGCAGCCGAGAACCCGGGCGTGACCGAGGGCCCGGGCGCGGCAGTGAACCCGGGCGTGACCGAGGACCCGGGCGCGGCAGTGAACCCGGGCGTGACCGAGGACCCGGGCGTGACCGAGGACCCGGGCGTGACCGTGAACCCGGGCGCGGCCGTGAACCCGGAGTCGGAGCAGCCCGCGATCCGGTCCGCGATCGTCGTGGGCGCCGGCACGTCGGGCGCGATCGTCGCGCGGCGCCTCAGCGATGCGGGCGTGGCGGTCACGCTGATCGAGGCGGGCGGCTACGACACCAACCCGGCCATCCACGACCCGTCCCGTGCGGGGGAGCTGTGGCACTCGGCCGAGGACTGGGACTTCTTCACGGTGCCGCAGCCTCATGCGGGAGGGCGTCGACTGCACCTTCCCCGCGGCAAGGTCACGGGCGGGTCGCACGCGCTCAACGCGATGATCTGGGTGCGCGGCGCCGCGTCCGACTACGACCGCTGGGACCGCGAGGGCGCCACGGGCTGGAGCTGGGCCGACGTGGAGCCGGTGTTCGCCGCGATCGAGAACGACCTGCTCCCGGTCACCGACGACTATCCGCTCTCGCCGATCCAGGCGTCGATCATCGAGGCGGCCGTGCAGGAGGGCCTGCCGCACAACCCGAACTACAACGGCGGTGTGCTCGACGGGGTCTCGCAGGAGCAGGTGACGATGCGCGACGGGCGCCGCGTGAACACGTGGACCGCGTACGCGCAGCCGATCGCCGAGCAGCTCACCATCCTCACCGGCCGCGAGGTGCACTCCGTGATCGTGCACGACGGCCGCGCGGTCGGCGTGCGGCTGGGCGAGGGGGAGGAGACGGAGGAGGTGCGCGCCGACGAGGTGATCCTCGCGGCAGGCGCGATCGGCACGCCGGTGATCCTGCTGCGCTCCGGCATCGGCCCGGCCGACGAGCTCGACGCACTCGGCATCCCCGTGGTGCTCGACGCGCCCGGCGTGGGCAGGAACCTGCACGACCACCTGCTGTCGCCCGTGATCTTCGCCACCGGGAAGAAGCCCGTCGGCCCGCCGCAGCCCGGTGTCTCCGTGACCCAGAGCCACCTGTTCTGGCGGAGCCGCGAGGGCCTGCCAGAACCCGACACCCAGCCCATCCACTTCTCCGTGCCGATGTGGGGCGAGCTGGAGCCGCGCGGCAGCGACGGCTTCACCCTCATGGCCGGTCTCGTCACGCCGTACAGCCGGGGGTCGCTCCGGCTCACCGGGCCGCGGCTCGCCGACCCGCCCGCGATCGACCTCGCGGCCCTCGAAGACCAGCGCGACGCCGACGCCCTCGCCGCCTCCGTGCGCCAGTGCCGCCGCATCGGCACCCGGCCGGCGCTCGCCGAGGAGTGGGGCGCGACCGAGGTCTACCCGGGGCCGGACGTGCCCGACGACGCGGTCGAGGACTGGGTGCGCCGCACCGCCATCACCTACCACCACCAGGTCGGCACGTGCCGCATGGGCTCCGACGCCGAGGCCGTGGTGGATCCGCAGCTGCGGGTGCGCGGCATCGACGGCCTCCGCGTCGTCGACGCCTCGGTCATGCCCACGGTCCCCACCGGCAACACGAACGCACCGGCCGCCATGATCGGGGAGCGCGGCGCGCGCTTCGTCCTGGCGGGCTGACGGGGGAGGGTCCGGTGCGATCAGCGGGAGGGCGGGGCGGCCGGGCGGCGCAGCATCGACAGCAGTGCGTCGAGCGCGTCGTTCAGCCGTCCGTCCCCCGCGGAGTCCGGCATCAGCACCGAGATCATCTGCCAGCCGGCGTTGCGGGACGCGATCTCGTTGACCGCCGTCTCGATGTCGACGTGGTCGGCCAGCTCGCCGTCGTCGCGCGCCTCGATCAGGCACTGGCGGAACAGGTCGCGCCAGTGCAGGTTGTTCACGCGGTGGATGCGCGTGACCTCCTCGTCCTGCGAGGCGTGGTCCCAGAAAGCGATCACGACCTTCGCGTACAGCGGGCCGTTCGGGCTGTAGGGCAGGATCTCGCGGCACATGCGCTCCAGGGCCTCCAGCCCCCGCACGCCCTCGATGCGCGCGTGGATGCGGTCGTTCGCGAGCGTGTAGAGCCGGAGGAACGCGGCGGTGAGCACGCTGCGCTTGTCGGGGAAGTACCGGGCGATCGCGCCGTGCGCGTACCCCGCCTCCGTCGCGATCTCCCGCATGGTGAGCTTGTCGAATCCCACCCGGATGATGACCTGCGTGGCGGCGTCGGCGATGTGGTCGCGGCGCTCGTCGTGGTCGACGATCTTCGGCATCGATATCCCCCTCTGCATCAACCCTCATCTGCATGACCTTTTTCGTCACCATTCGGTGACTAATGTAACCCGATCGTAACCGCAGCCCTGCAAGGCACGAGTACGATCTTTAAAATCACCAGCCGGTGACTAACTCGAAGAGGAGTTCTCCATGAACATGAATCGACTCGCACGACGGGCGGCCGGAGTGGTCGCCGCGGCGGGAGTGCTCGCGCTGGCCGCGTGCACGTCGTCCCCGGCCGACTCCGGCTCCGGCTCGGGCGCGGGCGGCGAGCTGACCACCCTCAAGGTCGCCACCATCGGACTCGTCTCCGACGGGGCGCTGCTGCTCGGACAGGAGCAGGGCTTCTTCGAGGACGAGGGCCTGGCGATCGAGACGTCGGTGGTCGCCAACCCGCCCGCGGGCCTCGCCGCCGCGCAGAGCGGCCAGGTCGACATCGCCTACGCCCCCAGCATCCCGCTGCTCAACGCGCTCGCGAGCGGGGTGCCGCTCAAGGTCGTGGCTCCCGCCGACGGCTACGTCGACGGCGCGGCCGACGCCGAGGACCCGGCCGAGGTCGACGACACCGGCCTCTACGCCTCCGCGGCGAGCGGCATCACCGACGTCGCCGACCTGGAGGGCGCGACCATCGCCATCCCCGCCCGCAAGGCGCAGCTGGAGGTCGTGATCACCGATGCCCTCGACCGCGCCGGCGTCGATCCCTCCTCGGTCGAGTGGGTCGTGCTCGACTTCACCTCCGCGGTCGCGGCGCTCAAGAGCGGCACCGTCGACGCGGCGGGCCTCGTGAGCCCGTTCACCGGCGAGGCCGCTGCGGCCGGGGCGACGTTCGTCTCCGCCCCGTCGGTCGGCTTCTTCGAGGAGGGTGCCGTCGGACTGTGGACCACGGGGGAGAGCACCCTCTCGGGCAAGGCCGATGCGATCGCCGCGTTCCAGCGGGCCATCGCCAAGAGCAACGCCTACGCGAACGAGCATCCGGAGGACGCGATCCAAGCCGGCATCGACGCCACCGGCTCGACGCTCACGGTCGACGAGGTCAAGCTCCCGTTCTGGCCCGCCGAGGTCGCCCCGATCGACCTCGAGCGCGTGAACGAGAAGCTCGGGAAGCTCGGCTTCCTGCCGTCCCCGGTCGACCTCGAGGGCGTCGTCGTCGCCGCGGAGTGAGCACCATGACCCGTTCCCCCTTCGTCCCACCCCTCGTCGGAGCGGTCGGCGTCCTCGCGGCGCTGGCTCTCTGGGAGTGGTCCGCGACCGCCGGGCCCCTCGCCGACTCCCCGCTGCCGCCCGCGACCGCTGCGATCGGCGAGGCCGTGCGCCTGCTCGGCACCCCCGCCACCTGGACCGCGCTCGGCGACACGCTCACCATGGCGCTCGTCGGGCTCGTGCTCGCCATCGTGATCGGCGTGGTGCTGGGCGTCGCGATCGGCACCTCGCCGCTCGCGATGCACGCCACGCGTGTACCCCTCGAGTTCCTCAAGCCGATCCCGCCGATCGTGATCCTGCCCGTGGTGGTGCTCGTGCTCGGGCCCACCCTGGGCATGGGGATCTTCCTGGTGTTCTTCGGCTGCTTCATCGCGATCGCCGTGCAGGCCTCCGCCGGCGTCTTCGACACCGATCCGGTGGCCAGGGCGACCGGGCGTTCGTACGGCATGGGGCGCGGCGAGATCCTCGGCCGCATCGTGCTGCCCAGCGCCCTGCCCTACATCGGCACCGCGATCCGCGTCGCGGCGCCCACCTCGCTCGTCGTCGCGGTCGTGGCCGGGCTGCTCGGCGGCGGGCCCGGTCTCGGCCAGAGCCTGCTGCTGTCGCAGATCAGCGGCAACCAGGCGCAGCTGTTCGCCTACGTGCTCCTCCTCGGTGTGCTCGGCCTGCTCGTGCAGGGACTGAGCCAGTGGGGCGAGCGGCGGCTGCTGCACTGGCACCCCCAGTACCGGAAGCAGGTCGTGTGATGACCCTGACCACCTCGATCCAGACCCCCTCGCGCCTGTTCAGGAGGCGCGGCCAGGGCGGCCTCCCGCGGGGCGTGCTGATCGGTGCGGAGATCGCCGTGCCGGTGCTGCTGCTCGTGCTGTGGTGGGTCGCCTCCGCAGCCTCGACCAACGCGTTCTTCCCGCCGCTGCAGGTGATCCTCCAGCGCCTGTGGCAGCTCGCGCAGACGCCGGCGTTCCTGGTCGACGTCGCCTCCTCGGTCGGCAACCTCGCGCTGTCGTTCGTGCTGGCGACCGTGATCGGCGTGCTGCTCGGCCTGGTGCTCGGGCTCATCCGTCCGCTCAGCTGGCTGGTGGAGCCGACCGTGCACTTCTTCCGCGCGATCCCGCCCGTCGCGCTCGTGCCGATCTTCGTGTCGCTGATCGGCTTCGGCACCGAGACCCGCATCCTCTCGATCACCCTCGCCGCGGTGTTCCCGATCCTCATCTCGACCATCGACGGGGTGCGGGCGGGGGAGCCGACGCTCGACATGGTCAGCCGCGTCTACCGGCTGACCGGCCCCGAGCGGCTGTTCTCCGTGATGCTGCCCGCCGCGGGGCCGCGCATCCTCTCCGGCATGCAGGTCAGCCTCATCACCGCGTTCGTCGTGATGATCGCGAGCGAGATGCTCGGCTCCTCCACCGGACTGGGAGCGGCGACCCTGCTCGCGCAGCAGTCGTTCGCGATCCCCGACATGTGGGCGGGCATCCTCGTGCTCGGCATCATCGGCTACGCCGCCACCGCCCTGTTCACCCTCTTCCGGCGCCGCGTGCTGCGCTGGTACATCGCCTCCCAGCAACAGGAGAAGAACGCATGACCACCATCGAGAGCGCCCCCGTGCGCCTGCGCGTCGACGGACTCGCCAAGTCGTACCAGACCCGCAACGGCCTCGTGCCGGTGATCGCCGACCTCACGTTCGACGTGCGCGCCGGCGAGGTGTGCTGCATCGTCGGCCCGTCCGGCATCGGCAAGACCACGCTGCTCAAGTGCCTCACCGGGCTCCAGGGCATCACCGCAGGCAGTGCCGCGATCGACGGCGTGCCCATCGACGGCCCGCCGCAGGAGATGGCCCTCGTGTTCCAGGAGTACACGCGCTCGCTCATGCCGTGGCTCACCGTGGAGAAGAACGTGCGGCTGCCCCTGAAGCACCTGCGTCTGCCCGCCGCGGAGCGCGAGGAGCGGATCGGCGCCGCGCTCGCCGCGGTCGGCCTCTCCGGTGCCGAGGCGAAGTTCCCGTGGCAGCTGTCGGGCGGCATGCAGCAGCGCGTCGCCATCGCCCGGGCGATCGCCTACCGGCCCGAGGTGCTGGTGATGGACGAGCCCTTCGCCTCGGTCGACGCGCAGACGCGCTTCGAGCTGGAGGACCTGTGCCTGCGGATCCGCGAGCAGTTCGGCATGACCATCGTGATCGTCACCCACGACATCGACGAGGCCGTGTACCTGTCCGACCGGGTCGTGGTGCTGGGCGAGCGGCCGGCCAAGGTCACCGAGATCATCGACATCGACCTCGGCCCGCGCGACCAGCTGACCACGCGGGCGCTCCCGGCGTTCGCGGAGCTGCGCACGCGCATCTTCGAGCTGATCCGGAGGGCCGGCTGAATGGCGGCCGCAGACGCCCGCGGCTACGAGGGCTTCGAGGGCACGGCGGCGGAGTTCACGTCGGAGTCGGAGCCGTGGTGGCCCGAGCCGCGGCGGGCGCGGCCGGGGGCGCCGAACGTGATCGTGATGCTGATCGACGACCTGGGTTTCAGCGACCTCGGCCCGTTCGGCAGCGAGATCGACACGCCCCACATCGACGCCCTCGCCGGCGACGGCTGGGTGTTCACGAACTACCGCACCGCGCCGATGTGCTCCCCGGCGCGGGCGGCGCTGCTCACCGGCCTCAACCCGCACCGCGCGGGCTTCGGGTTCGTGGCGCACGTCGACCCCGGCTACCCCGGCTTCTCGTGCGAGCTGCCCGCGGCGGCCCCCACCCTCGCGGAATCGCTGCGCGCCGGCGGCTACGCGACCTTCATGGTCGGCAAGTGGCACCTGACGCTGGAGTCGCGGCTGCACGACGGCGCCGACCGCCGCACCTGGCCGCTGCAGCGCGGGTTCGACCGGTACTTCGGGAGCATGGACGGCTTCACCTCGCTGCACCACCCGCACCGGCTCGTGCAGGACAACTCCGTGGTGGACGTGCGCGAGTTCCCCGACGGGTTCTTCCTCACCGACGAGCTGACCGACCGCGCGATCGGCATGATCGACGACCTGCGCGTGAACGAGCCCGACCGCCCCTTCTTCCTCTACTACGCGCACACCTCGGTGCACGGGCCGATCCAGGCCAAGGAGGCCGACATCGAGAAGTACCGCGGCCGCTACGAGGACGGCTGGAACCGGATGCGCGAGCAGCGGTTCGCCCGGCAGCGCGAGCGCGGCATCGTGCCCCCGCACGCCGAGCTGCCGCCCGACCCGCTCGCCGACGGCGCGAGCATCCCCGCGTGGGACGCGCTCGACCCCGAGGAGCAGCGGCTGTTCGCCCGGCACATGGAGGTGTACGCGGCCGCGGTCGACGAGATCGACCAGAGCGTGGGGCGGCTGCGCGCGCGCCTGGAGCGCAGCGGCGAGTGGGACAACACCCTCGTGGTGCTCGCAAGCGACAACGGCGGCACCGCGGAGGGCGGCCCGACCGGAACCCGCAGCTACTTCGCCCAGTTCGGCGCCTCCGGGGCGATGCCCGACGGCTGGGTGCGCGACGTGCCGCGCGACGTGGACGACATCGGCGGCCCGCGGCTGTTCGGGCAGTACCCGACCGGCTGGGCACGCGTGTCGAACACGCCGTTCCGCTCGTTCAAGGCCACGACCTACGAGGGCGGGGTGCACGCGCCGCTGATCGTGTCGTGGCCCGACGCCCCCATGACGGGCGGCCTGCGCGATCAATTCGTGTTCGTGTCGGACCTCGCCCCGACGATCCTGGAGCTGTGCGGCGTGCCCCCGCTCGACGAGCGGCACGGACGGCCGGCACTCGAGATGGACGGCGGCAGCATCGCGTCCGTGCTCGCCGACCCCGCGGCCGACGGCCGGGAGGCGCAGTACTTCGAGTGCGTCGGACGGCGGGCGATCGTCGAGGGCGGCTGGAAGGCGCTGTCGACCGTGCCCCCGACGCGCGACGAGGGGCCGGAGGGCGGGGTGTGGGAGCTGTACGACCTCGCCGCCGACCCCACCGAGACCCGCGACGTGGCGGCCCTGCACCCGGAACGCGTCCGGGCCCTCGCGGCGCGGTGGCACGCGGAGGCCTGGCGCAACACCGTGTTCCCGCTCGACGACGAGGGCGCCCTGTTCCGGCTGCGGCCCGACACCGAGGAGCCCCTGTCGGCTCCGGTCGACCTCATCCCGTTCCGCCCCCCGCTGGAGCGGTTCCGGTCGTCCAAGCTCACCGTGCTGCGGTCGTTCCTGGTCGAGGTCGACGTGCTCGTGCGCGACGATGCGGCGGGCGTGATCGTGGCGCACGGCGACCAGGGCGGCGGTTACCTGCTCGCGCTCGACGACGGGGCGCCGCTGCTGGCGTACAACGCGTACGGGGCGATGCGCCGGGCGGACGGCCCCCGGCTCGCTCCGGGGTCGCACGAGCTGGTGCTGCGCGTGGACGAGCGGCCGGGACTGCGGTGGCGGGTCGCGCTCGACGCGGACGGCGCCGAGGTCGCCCGCATCGACGACGTGCCGATGCTGCTCGGGATGGCGCCGTTCACGGGCATCAGCGTCGGCTACGACTACGGCGGCCCGGTCGACTGGGAGCTGCACGAGCGGCACCGTTCCTTCCCGTTCCGCGGCGGTGAGCTGCGGCGGGTGCGCTACGTGCCCGGGGAGCGGTCGACGCATGACGCGACCGAGCTGCGAGCTGTCGGACGGGCCGTGCTGGCGGTCGCCGACTGACCGGGACCGCGGTCGGCGCCGGCGTCTGAGGGGTCGCCGGCGCCGATCGCATCGGGTTCGTCCGGGGCGCCCGCACCGGACCGACCGCAGGCGGGAGGGGCACGATCCGGGCCGGCCCCACCGGTGCCCGCGGCTCAGGCCGTGAGCTGCGCGACCGCGACGAGCACGAGCGCCACCACGCCGAAGCCGCTCGCGAACACGGTCAGCAGCAGCGGCAGCCCTCCGCCGGGCAGGGGTCCGGTCGCGCGTTCCGTCAGCACCGCGGTCGTGCGCGCCTGACGCCGCCGCGCCGCGACCCACAGCAGGCAGGCCGTGGCCACCCCGAGGATCCCCGGCACGACGCCCCAGGCCCCCGCGGCCGGGGGCAGCACGAGAGGGAACACCCGCAGCGACAGCAGCGAGCCGATCGCGATCGCCAGGGCCGTGCGCCGCCAGGCGAGCTCCGTGCGCTCGGGCTGCAGCCCCGGGTCGTACAGGCGATCCGGTTCCGCCGCCCCCCGCCGCATCAGGGCCGCCGCCCCGTCAGCGCCACAGCACGCCCGCGAGGACAAGCAGACCGACCGTCACCACGACCACCGCGAGCAGCACGGCGGAGAGCGCCCCGGGCAGCGGCCGCGACTGGCGCAGCGCCCGGTCGGCCCGCATCCACTCGAACCACGCGAGGGGAGCGACCGCGGTGCCCGCGACCATCAGCAGCAGCGACGCCGCGAGCCGGAATCCCGGGTGCAGGTCGAGCCCCAGCACCTCCAGGGCCACACCGCCCGCGATCAGCGCGAGGCCGGTGCGGGTCCAGGCCAGGAACGTGCGCTCGTTCGCGAGCGAGAACCGCGGATCGGGCTCCTCACCCACGCGGTAGACGGAGGCGGGGAAGCGGCGCATGGCCTCATCGTAGCGGCGCATCCGCCGCTCAGCGCTCGTGCACGGGACGCCCGGCGAACCAGGTCGACACGACCTCCGTGTGCACGATCTCCTCGGCGGGCCCGGCGATCGCGTCGCGCTCCAGCACCACGAAGTCCGCGGACTTGCCCGCCGTGAGGGAGCCCGTCTCGGCGCCGAGACCCATCGCGGTCGCGGCGTTGATCGTGAACACCTCCAGCGCCTCCTCGGCCGTGAGCGCCTGCTCCGGCCACAGCGTGCCCGGCGCGCGCCGGAGCGGATCGGCGCGGGTCACCAGACCCTGCAGTCCCTCCAGGGTGTTCGGCGACTCGCTCACCGGCCAGTCCGAACCGCCGGCGACGAGAGCGCCCGCGTCGAGCAGCGACCGGTTGGGCTGCGAGTGCTCGGCCCGCGCACCCAGCACGTCGGCCAGCGCCTGCGGGATCACGCCCGGGTACCAGATGAAGGGCGAGATGTCGGCCGAGACGTCGAGCGCCGCCAGCCGCGGGATGTCGCTCTCGGCGAGGAACTGCCCGTGCGCGATCTGCACGGGCGTGGTGAACCCCTCCGCCCTGAGCTGCTCCGCGGCGTCGAGCACGAGCCGCGCCGAGCCATCGCCCGTGCAGTGCACCTTGGCGCCCAGGCCGCGCGCGGCGACCGTGCGCAGCCAGCCGGTGAGCTCGTCGAGGGTCATGGTCGTCTCGCCGTGGAAGTGCGCACCGTGCACCGGGTCGGCGGGGTACGGGTCGAGGAACGAGGCGGTCCGCGCGGGCGGCACGCCGTCGAGGAAGATCTTCACGAAGTCCGGCCGGTGGTGGGCGGTGCGATACTCCTCGCCGCGGTCGAGCAGGGGACTGCCGATCGGGTCGAAGCCGAAGATCTCGTCGTTGATGAGCAGCGACGACACCACCCACGCGTGCAGCTCGTCCGCGCGGTCGAGCCCGGCGAGCGCGGCCAGGATGTCGACCGAGACCCCCGCGTCCTGGAAGGCCGTGATCCCGAACGAGTTCAGCAGCTCGACGCCGCGGCGGGAGGCGGCCGCGTGCTGCTCCGGGGTGAGTCCGCCGCTGCGGTCGTACGCCTCCTGCACCGGGATGCCCGCCGCCTCCAGCAGCACGCCGGTCGGGGTGCCGTCGTCGGGGTCGAGCAGCGTGACGCCGCCCGCCGGGATGCTGCCGGCGGTGATGCCCGCCAGCTCCAGCGCCCGGCTGTTCGCCCAGCGGTTGTGCCGGGAGTCCTCCATGAGCGCGACCGGGCGCCCGCCCGCCGCCTCGTCGAGCCGCCGCCGGGTCGCGGTGTTCGCGAGGGTCGGCAGCAGGGTGGTGGCCACGGCTCCGCCGACGATCCACGCGTCCTCCGGCAGCGTCGCCGCCTTCTCGCGCACCCGGTCCAGGATCTCGTCGAGGCTCAGCGACGGCGCCAGCGACAGCTCGAACAGCTCGGTGCGTCCGGCGAGCGCGTGATGGTTGTGCACATCGACGAAGCCCGGATACACGGCGGCGTCGCCGACCTCGAGCGTCCGTGTGCGGCGCCCGCGGAGGCCCTCCACGTCGGCGCGGTCGCCGATGGCGAGGATCCGCCCGTCGCGCACGGCGAAGGCCTCGGCGCGGGGCCGCGTCCGATCGGCCGTGCGGATCGTGGAACCGGTGACGATGAGGTCGGCGACGTCGGTCATGTCAGGCGTCTCCGAAGGTCGCGGGCTCGAGCTCGGGCGTGTGGTGCGTGGTCGACAGCAGTCGTCCGTAGGCGCCGAACGTGAAGTGCGTCGGCACCTCGCCCGACTCGTCCAGGCCGAACAGCACGCCGTGCGAGCGGATCGCGTTCACGTCACGGTGGTCGGCGATGGTGACCGAGGCGCACGGGATGACCTTCTCGCGCCACGCGAACACGTAGATGCCCGGTCGCACCTCCCACACGCTGTTCTCGTCGGTGTCGGCCAGGCCGCGCTCCGGGCCGGCGAGGCACTGCCACGAGTACCACCGCGGCGACAGGTACACGTGCTCGTAGGCGTGCTCCTCGCTGTACACCCACTCCACGCGACGTCCGATGAGCGTCGTGGTCGGGGCGGCCTCGGCGCCGGTCACCTCCGTGCCCTCGATGGTGCCCGGCGCGAAGTGGTGCTGCACGCGCGTGCGGCCCTGCTCGGGGGCGGGGAGGATGTCGGAGATCACGGCCAGCGAGCGCCCGTGCCGCAGGTCGAGGATCAGCGACACGGCCTCGTTCGGCAGGTAGCGGTGGTGGAACTGCACGAAGTACAGCTCGTCGTCGACCTCGAACGCCTCGTAGTCGTCGGTGTCGCTCGCGGCCTCGGTGCTGTCGTCGGCGCCGGGGCGGTAGTCCCACGTGACGGTGGAGTCGTCGAAGCGGTGCACGATGCGGGTGCCGCGGCCGTCGACCACGGTGATCTCGCGGCCGCTCAGCGCCGTGCTGTGCGGGGCCTTGTTGGCGTCGAAGCCGGGGGCGAGTCCCTCCAGCGGCAGCCACGTGGAGGTGTCTGCGGGGTTCAGCGTCGTCGTCATGGGGTTCCTTCCTTCGGAGGGCGGGGGAGCGGAGCGGATCAGCGGGCGCTGACCCTCTCCAGGTCGGTGGCGAGCCCGTCGTACACGGCGGGCCGGGAGCGCTTGAGGTAGGCGGCGTAGACGATGCCGCCGATCAGCGCGAGCACGAGCAGCAGCGGCATCAGCCGGATCGCGAGCTCCTCGGAGCCGGCGACGATGTTGAAGTTCACGATCGCGAGGATCGAGATCGCGGCGATGCCGAGGAAGCCGATGCCCGGCGCGATGAACGTGCTCCACCAGCGCGGGTCCCCCTGGCGGCGGAAGTACACGACGATCGAGATCGCGGCGAGCCCCTGCAGGATCAGCACGCTCAGGGTGCCGAAGCCCAGCATCGCGGGCACGAGCGTGAGGATGGGGTCGGCGCCGGCGATCGCGAACAGGATCGCGACGATGCCGGCGAACCCGGCCTGCACGATGCCCGCGAGCTGCGGGGCGCCGTTCGCTCGGGTGCGGGCGAGCGCCTGCGGCAGGATCTTCGCCCGGCCCAGCGAGTACAGGTAGCGGGTGGCGGAGTTGTGGAACGCGAGCATCGCGGCGAACAGGCTCACCAGCAGCAGCACCATCATGACGGTGGTCAGCGGGCCGCCCAGGTACTGCTGCGACAGCGAGAAGATCAGGTCGCCGGTGGGCAGGTGCTCCAGTGCCGTGGCCTGCGCCTGCGCCACACCGGTCGCGCTCACCACGGCCCACGTGGTGACGCCGAGGATCACGCCGATCGCGATGATCGAGGTGTAGGTGGCGCGGGGGATCGTGCGCAGCGGCTGCTTGGCCTCCTCGCTGAACAGCGCGGTCGCCTCGAAACCGAGGAAGCCGGTCGCCGCCAGCAGCAGGCCGATGGGCAGCGATCCGGAGAACACGGCCTCCGGGCTGAACGCCGACACGTCGTAGCCGGTCTGCACGAGCACCGAGACGTCGAAGATCACGAGCATCAGCACCTCGAGCACGAGGCACACCCCGAGGATCTTCGAGCTGAAGTCCACGCCGATGCGCGCCAGCACGAAGCACACCACGATCGACAGCAGACCCCACACGAGCCAGTTCACGTCGAGGCCGGTGAGGTCGCGGATGATCGTCTGCATGAAGAAGCCGCTCGTGCCGATCGTGCCGACCACGAAGAAGTTGTAGCCCAGCGTGGCGATGAGTCCGGCGACCAGACCGCCGGTGCGGCCGAGGCCCTTCACGACGAACGCGTAGAACCCGCCGGCGTTGACCAGCTGCTTCGACATCTGCGCGTAGCCCACCGCGAACAGCAGCAGGATCGCCGCGACGAGGAAGAAGGACATCGGGGTCCCTCCGCCGTTGCCGAGGGCGATCGCCAGCGACGCGACGACCACGATCCCGGTCAGCGGGGCGACCGCGGCCAGGACGAGGAAGACGATGCCGGCGACGCCGAGGGCGCCCGGTCGGAGGGAGGTGTGGTGCGGCGTCGTGGACGCGGACAGCTGCTCTGCCACGTCGGCTCCTTTGCTCGGTGACGGCCGTGCGGACACGGCATCGACGACGAGGGGAATCGTCGATAGAGCGAGTCTGCTCGTCGGCCCGGCGCCGCACTTGACCGTGAGCGAAGGACGATGGTGCCACCGTGCACACCCCGCACACGCCCGTGCTGACGCCGTGGCGCGGGGAGCAGGATGACCGGGACGACACCGCCGCCGTTCCCCGCGCACCGCCGGGCACCGGGCGGCAGGGAGGACCACATGGAGCTGCGGCTGGACGGGACGACGGCCCTCATCACGGGCGCGGGCAGCGGCATCGGCCGGGCCGTGGCGCTCGCGCTCGCCGCGGAGGGGGTGCGCACGGCCCTGCTCGACCGCGACGTGTCCGCCCTGCGCGACACCGCCCGCGGCTGCGTCGAGCGCGGGAGCGCCGACCCCGTGCTGCTGGCCGCCGACGTGACCGACGAGGAGCAGGTGTCCGCGGCGGTCGCGGCCGGAGTCGCGGCGCTCGGCGGGCTCGACGCGGTCGTGTGCTGCGCCGGGGTCTCCGGCCCCGTCGGCACCGCGGTCGAGGACACCGCGCTCGCCGACTGGAACCGCGTGCTCGCCGTCAACGTGACCGGCGCGTTCCTCGTGCTCAAGCACGCCCTGCCGACGCTGAGGGCCGCCCGCTCGGCCTCGGTCGTGCTGCTCGCGAGCGACTCGGCCGTCGTCGCCTCGCCCGGCATGGCGCCGTATTGCGCCTCGAAGGCCGCGCTGGTGCAGTTCGGCCGGGCGCTGTCGGTCGACCTGGCCGGCACCGGGGTGCGGGTCAACGCGGTCGCCCCCTCCGTGGTCGACACCCCGATGAGCCGCGGCGACCTGGGCGCCGACGCCTTCGACGACCCCGCCTTCCCCGTGCAGACCGCCGAGGAGGTGGCGGCGCACGTGACCTACCTGGTGTCGCCGCGCAGCAGGGCGATCAACGGCACCACCCTGCTGAGCGACTTCGGCTTCACCGCCCGTTCGGGTTTCCCCGCCTGACGCACCCGCGTCCGGCCCCGCGGCGCCCCGCGCGCCAGAACACACAACAGGAGCACACATGGCAACCGTGGTCGGATCGAGCGTCTCCGGACGCGTCGTCGTCATCACCGGAGGCGGCACGGGCATCGGTGCCGCCGTCGCGGAGCGCTTCGCGGCCGAGGGCGCGCACGTGGTCGTGGTCGGCCGTCGTCCCGAACCGCTGCAGGAGGTCGAGCGGGCGGTCGGCGCCCTGCCGATCGTGGCGGATGCGGCCGACACCGCCTCCGCGAAGGCCGCGGTCGCCGAGGTGCTCGCGCGCTTCGGCCGCATCGACGTGCTGGTCGCGAACGCCGGCGGCCACGGCTTCTCGCCCGTGGCCGAGACCGACGACGCGAGCTGGGAGGCCGCGATCCGCGCGAACCTCACGACCGCGTTCACGATGGCCCGCGAGGCCCTGCCGGCGCTCATCGAGGCGAAGGGCCAGGTGGTGGTCGTGTCGTCGCTCGCCGGGCTGTTCGCGGGGCCGTCCGTGGCCGGGTACACGGTCGGCAAGCACGCGCTGATCGGGCTCACCCGCACGCTCGCCCGCGACTACGGGCGGCACGGGGTGCGCGTCAACGCCATCTGCCCCGGGTGGGTGCAGACGCCGATGGCCGACGAGGAGATGGACGAGTTCGCGTCGCACGCGGGTCTCGGCTCCCGCGAGGAGGCCTATGCGACGGTCACGGCCGACGTGCCGCTGCGGCGTCCGGCCCGCCCCGCGGAGATCGCCTCCGTCGTGCGGTTCCTCGGCTCGGGGGAGTCGTCGTACATCACGGGTGCCGTGATCGTCGCGGACGGCGGCTCGCACGTGGTCGACGTCCCCACGATCGCGTTCGACCACGCCGGCATGTGACCAGGGGCGCGGCGGCGGGTGCCGTCGCCGCGTCGTCAGCCGATGCGCAGCTCGAAGCCGTCGTCGAGGTGCGTCAGGGTCACGGCGGTGAGGTCGTCGACGTGCACGGTCGGCGCGTGCGCCCCCGCGTGCCGGCCCACCCCGACCACGCGCATCCCCGCGGCGAGCCCGGCCTGGATGCCCGCGCCGGAGTCCTCGAACACGACGCACTCGGCCGGAGCGACGCCGAGCATGCGGGCCGCCAGCAGGAACCCCTCGGGGTCGGGCTTCGACGCAGACACGTTCTCCGCGGTCACCGCCAGCTCGGGCACCGTCAGCCCCGCGGCCTGCATCCGGGCGGTCATGAGCGCCACGTTCGCCGAGGTCACGATCGCGTGCGGCACCGTCTCCAGCGCCGCCAGCAGCCGGTCGGCCCCGGCGATGCCGACCACGCCGTCCACGTCGCCGGCCTCGGTGGCGAGCATGATCTCGTTCTCGTGCAGGTTGATCGCGTGGTCGCGCTCGGGCAGCAGGATCGCCATGCTCTGATGGCCCTGGCGTCCGTGCACCACCCGCAGCACCGTTTCGGGGTCGAGCCCGTGCGGCTCCGCCCACGCCAGCCACAGGCGCTCCACTACGGCGGTCGAGTCGACGAGGGTGCCGTCCATGTCGAGCAGGGCGGCGCGGGCGCGGAGGATCTCGGTCATCCGCTCAGGCTAACCCCCGGCAGCTCGTCTCAGCCGCCGAGGTAGGCGCGGTGCAGCAGGGCGGGGTCGTCCTGCAGCGCCTGCGGGCTGCCCTGGAACGACACCCGTCCGCCGGCCACGACCACCGCCTCCTGCGCGAGCCCGAGGGCCAGCTGCGTGAACTGCTCCACGAGCAGCACGCCCACCCCGGACTGCGCGATGGACTGCACGATCGGCATGAGCCGCAGGAACACGACGGGGGCGAGGCCGAGCGACATCTCGTCGATCAGCAGGATCCGCGGTTTCGCGGCGAACGCCCTCGCCAGGACGACCATCTGCTGCTCGCCGCCGGAGAGCAGCGCGGTGGGGGCGTCGATGCGCTTCTCGAGCTCGGGGAACTGGGCGAGCACGGCGTCCACCTCGGACGGGGTGCGCGCGGTGAGCGAGAGGTTCTCGCGCACGGTCAGTGACGGGAACACGGCCCGCCCCTGCTCGATGTGCACGATGCCGCGGCGGGCCCTGGCCACCCGGGACAGGCGGTCGATGGGGTCGCCGTCGAGCGTGATCGTCCCGGCCGAGTGCGGCGTCACACCCGACACCGACTCGATCAGGCTGGTCTTGCCCGCGCCGTTGGGGCCGACCAGGGCGAGCACCTCGCCGCCGGACACCCGCAGCGACACGTCGGAGATCACCGGTCCGGCGCCGCGGCTCACCGTGACGCCGTCGAGCACGAGTTCGCTCATGTCAGCAGCTCCGTCTCTCCCATGTACGCCTTCACGACGTCGGGGTTCGCGAGGACCTCGGCCTGCGGACCGCTCGCCAGCACGCGCCCGAAGTCGAGCACCGTGAGCGTCGGGCACACGGAGCGCACGAGGTCGAGGTCGTGTTCGATGATGATGAGCGCCACGCCGTAGCGGGCGGGCAGCTCCCGCAACCGCGCGGCGAGCGCGAGATGCTCCTCGTGCGACAGCCCGGCGGCGGGCTCGTCGAGGATGAGCAGCCGCGGACGGGCGGCCACGTTCGCCGCGACCTCCACCAGCCGCCGCGTCCCCACGTCCACGCTCGACAGGCGGGAGCGCGCGGGCGGGCAGCCGAAGAACGCCAGCACCTCGTCGATGTCGGCCGCGGCCAGCCGGCGTCGCGCGACGAAGCGCACGTATGCGCCCACCGTGAGCGCGGGCGGCACGCGGTCCTGCTGGAACGTGCGGCGCAGTCCGAGCCGGGCGCGCCGCGTGGGGGAGAGCCCGGCGAGGTCGCGGTCGCCGAGCAGCACCCGGCCGTCGTGCTGCGGCAGGAACCCGCTGATGGCGTCGACGAACGTGGACTTGCCCGCGCCGTTCGGCCCGATGAGACCCATGATCGACGCGGCGGGCACCGTGAACGACACGTCGTCGAGGGCCTTGAGTGCCCCGAACTGCACCGTGAGACCGTCGACCGTGAGCACGGGCGCGCCGTCGAGGGCCGCCTCGTCGACGGTCGCGGTGGTCGTGGTGGTGATGGCGGCCGCGTCGGCGGCGGCGTCGTCGGGCAGCGCGGTGAGGTCGGCGTTCGCCGTGCGGCGGTCGGCGCGGCGGTAGATCAGGTTGCGGATGCCCTGGCCCAGGTTCGTGCCGCTGGTGAGG
Source organism: Microbacterium sp. NPDC055599 (assembly GCF_053618975.1). NCBI lineage: Bacteria > Bacillati > Actinomycetota > Actinomycetes > Micrococcales > Microbacteriaceae > Microbacterium > Microbacterium sp. NPDC055599. The sequence goes on from NZ_JBSHIM010000011.1 coordinate 155,280, forward strand.
GCCTGCACGCCCAGCACGCCGAACACCACGAAGCCCCAGTCCTGCGGCACGCCCCAGCGCTTGAGCAGCTCGGGCACCAGCACCCACAGGAGCCCGCCGAAGATGGCCATGTCGATCAGGTGCGCCCCCGACATGATCGCCAGCACGTACAGCGCGAGCGACTGCAGCGGCGTGAAGCTCGACGCGAACGGCAGCTGCACCTGCCCGGCGAGCAGCCCGCCGGAGATGCCGCCGAGGGCCGCCGAGACCGCGAACGCGGTGAGCTTGGCGGAGCGCACGCTCTGACCGGCCGCGGCGGTGCCGCGCTCGGAGAACGCCACGGCCTTCCAGCTCGCCCCCCAGCGGCCGCGCTGGAGGAAGAACACCCCGAGCGCGCACACCGCGAGCACGATGATGGAGAGGAAGAAGAACTGCCGGTCGTTGGAGAACAGCCCGGGGCGTTCGACCGCGATGCCGTCGGCCGATCCGGGGAACTGGATCTGCACGAGCGTCACGTCGGCGGCGGCCGCGAAGCCCAGCGTGACCACCGCGAGGTTCACCCCCCGCAGGCGCAGCGCCGGCAGCCCGACGAGGATCCCGACGAGGCCAGCCGCGACCCCGCCGCACACGAGCCAGACGAGGAAGCCGCCCGGCGCCTGCATCACGTTCAGCAGCGACACGATCCACGCGCCGACCGCGGCGAACGTGAGCTGGCACAGGGCGATCATGCCGGCCGAGCCGGTCACGATGCCGAGTCCGAGGATCGCGATCGCGGCGGTCACCGCGCTGATCGCGAGGAAGACGAAGTACCCCGGCAGGGCGGCGCTGAGGATCGCGCCGGCGCCGATGCCGAGGGCGGCCACGGCGAACGGCCAGGTGGTACGGAACCAGGGGCGGTCAGCGAGCGGCATCCCACACCTCCTTGCGCTGCGTCCAGAGCAGCAGGACGACGATGAACAGGAACGGGAGGAAGTTGCGCACGAGCGCGACCTCGTCGATCTGGGCGACGAGCCCGCCGAGCACGCCCAGCACCAGGCCGCCGACGACGGCGAGATCGAGACGGCGGAACCCGCCGAGCAGCGCGGCGGCGGCCGCGGGGACGATCAGCATCGACAGGCTGGTGGCGTCGTTGGACTGCGAGGGCGCGACGATGATGATCGCGATCGCGCTGATCACCCCGGTCACGAACCACACCGCGATCGACAGCGGACGCGAGCGGATGCCGAGCAGCTCGGCGGTGGTGGGCCGCTCCGACAGGGCGCGCAGCTGCGTGCCCACCCTGGTGCGGCGCAGGACGACCCGCACGACCACGGCCGTGACGATCGCCATGAGCACGGTCGCGACCGTGACCTGGCTGATCACGACACCCCCGAGGGAGAAGGCGGGACCGGCGATGATGGGCGTGAACGGCTGCGGCTTGTTGCCGAACAGGATGAACGACAGCGAGATGAGCAGCAGCAGCGGGCCCACGGTCATGGCGGAGCGAGTGGTGGTGGAGGCCTCGGAGAGCCAGGTGGCCGCGATGAAGCCGATCGCGGCGGACAGCAGCCCCGCCACCAGCACGCCCAGCACGGAGCCGAGCCAGATGGGCAGCCCGAGCTCGCGCACGAACCAGACGGCCGTGAACGCCCCGAACATGCCGGTCGCGGCCTGCGCGAAGTTCACGACGCGCACGAGCCGCGACATGAGGGTGAGACACACGCCGAGCACGGCGTAGAGGCCGCCGGCGGCGAGACCGGCGATGGCGCCTTGCAGCATCAGGCGTCCTTTCTGGTGAGGGGGAGGGGTGTCCGACGGGCTCGGCGACCGGGCGGGTCGCCGAGCCCGTCGACGCGGGGACTACTCGCCGATGCGCAGCCAGTCGTCCGCGACCTTCTCCCAGGCGTTGGTGCCGGACTTCAGGATGATCGGCCAGCCCGCGGTGTTCTGCGTGCCGAAGGCGTAGGGCGTGCCCACCATCGGGTTCTCGATCGGCTCCATGCTCTTCAGAGCCTCCGAGACGCTCTCGCGGGTGATGTCGCCGTCGATGCTCTTGAGCACCTCGATGAAGTACGTCGCCGCGAGGTAGCCGCCCTGGCTGAACGAGGTGAGCGGGATGTCGTTGGCCTCCATCAGCTTCCGCCAGTCGGCGTTGATCTCGTTATCGTCGGTGAACGGGTAGAACTCCGCGGGGACGTAGATGCCCGCACCGGCGTCGTCGATCGCGTCGGCGAAGTTCTCGCTGTACACGCTGGTGAGGTACAGCCAGGTCACGTCGTCCCAGCCCTGCGCGTTCGCGGCCTTGACCTGCCCGATCGCGTCGGGCTCGACCGGGTTGATCGCGAGGGCCTTGCAGCCCTGGTCGCGCGCCTTGACGATGTAGGGCGTGTAGTCGGACGCGCCGTACGGCACGGTGTCGTCGATGTACTTCGGCTCCTTGCCGGTGATCTCGGTCCACTTGTCGATGGCCGCCTGATACGTGGGGCGGGTGGATCCGGCGATCTCCAGCAGGATGCAGATGTCGTCCAGGCCGAGCACCTCGGAGCCGTACTGCAGCGTGAGGGTCATGTCGTTGAACGGCCCGACGTTGGCGGGCGAGATGTTGTCGCTGTCGAAGCAGCCGGTGTCGACGCCGATGCCCGGCAGCGACAGGATGCCCTCCTGCTCGTAGTACTTGGCGTTGATCTCGCACTCGATCAGGCTCGCGGAGCCGACCAGCGCGACGGCTCCGTCGCTGCCGACGATCTCGCGCGCCGAGGCGGTGGCCGTGGCCGGGTCGCCCTTGTCGTCGAGCATCTTGTAGTCGATCTTCCGGCCGTCGAGCCCGCCGTCGTCGTTGAACGCGTCGAAGACGGCCGCGGCCGCCTGCGAGGCCTCGGGGAACGTCGCCGGGCCGCTGATCGTGTTCACGGATCCGACGACGATGGGGGCGCCGTCGCCCCCGCCTGCGCCGTCCCCGCCGGCGCAGCCGGCGAGAGCGAGGGCGGCCACGGCGAGGACTGCCGCGGTGCCGGTTGCTCGTCTGTTCATGTGCTTCCTGCCTCTCGTGTTCGGTGGTGCTGTGTCGCGTTCGTGGGTGGTCAGTCGCGCAGCGCGCGGTTCACGAGCTCGGTGTCGGTGAACTGCTCGAAGGCGACGATCTCGCCGCCCGCCACCCGCCAGACGTGGGCGACGCGGGCGGCGAAGAAGCGCCCGGTGCGCTTGTAGGTGCCGGAGTAGGTGCCGATCCCCACCACGACGTCGCCGCCGTCGACCACCTCGTCGATCGCGACGGTGTAGTCGTCCCACTCCTCCTGGATGCGGCCGAACACGTTCTCGGCCACCGCCTCCGGGCCGATGTAGGTGCCGGCGTAGGGGAAGCCGGCGGCCTCCGTCCACTCGATGTCGGCGGCGAACGGGGCCAGCATGCCGTCGAGGTCGCCGCGGTCGTTGGCGGCGTAGTGCTCGCGCACCAGGTCTGCATCGCTCATCGGGGTCTCCTCGGGTCAGACGGGCTGCACGTCGGGGTAGGCGACGGCGCCCAGCGGGTAGATGTGGCCGCCGGCGCGGGAGTGCTCCGACTCGCCGTCGCCGTTGAGGCCCAGGAAGATGCCCGTGGTCATCAGCTGATAGCCGAGGTCGTGCAGCCACACGCTCGCGACCGCGATGCGGAACTCGCGGAAGCAGAACAGGTACAGGCCGTCGGCGAACTTCCACACGGTCGACAGGTCCATGTCGCCGTGGCCGCGCTGCACACCCTCCAGGCACTGCCAGGCGTAGCGCTGGCTCGACACGTACACGTGCTCGTACAGGTGGTGCGGGCTGTAGCGGTAGACGTTGCGCTTGCCGATCAGGTCGCGGCTGGGGCCCGGCACCTCACCCGTCGCCTCGCCCCCGTCGATCGTCGCGGCCCAGAAATCCTGCCCGACCTGGGGCGTGCCCTCCACGGCCTCCGCGGCGATGCGGGAGCGGACGACGGTCGCGCGACGGGTCGAGGTGCAGAACACGATCGTGAGGGCTTCGCGCTCGCGGCTGGTGAGCGGCAGGTTGACGAACACGACGTCGTCGCGCACGCGGACCGCGTCGTACGGGTCGCGGCCCGAGGCGCCGAGGCCGTCCCAGTGCGCCGACTCCTCGTCGAAGCGGAGCGCGAGGCTGCCGCCGTCGTCGAGGGTGAGCGTGAACGCGGTGCCGGCGAGTCCGGTGTTCGGCAGCCGGTACGTGTCGATGCCGGCGGCGAACTCGTCGTAGGTGCGCCACTCGTCCAGCGCGGGGTCGGCGGTGATGTCGGTCATGGGGGTCCTGAC